>NZ_CP146286.1:3365544-3687393 GCF_042465655.1 Leifsonia sp. T36S-04 | reverse complement strand
CTGACGGTCGGAGTTGAGCCAGACCAGGTACTCGCGCGGGATGCCGAAGCGGGCGGCCACGAGGTCGGTGGTGTCGCCGAGCGCGACCACGTAGCGGGCAGGTGCACCGCTCGCCGTCGTGGCCGACACCGCACCCTGTGCGCCGGGACGCGGGCCTCCGTCGACCGGGTGGACATTCGACTGACGCGTCGGGATCGACCACGACACCGTGTTCACGGCGAGCACTTTGTTCGGGCCGAGCTCGACAGGCAGGCCGTCCTCGGATGCGGCGGACGAGTAGGTCACCAGGGCGACCAGGTAGGAGGGCTTCGACCCCAGCTGCGCCGAGGAGGCCGGTGCAGGCGCGGTAGTCGGCCCCCCGAGGAGATGGTCGCCGATGCCGTGGTAGGTCACGCCGTCGCCGACCTGCGGCGCGATCTCCTCGAACGTGACCGACACCGGCACGGGAACGGTGGAGGTGAAGCCCGAGTACTCGACGGAATAGAAGTTGTCGCCGGTCGACACCACGCGGTATCGGTAGTGGATGCTGCCCTTCGGCGACGCGACGCTGCCCTGGGCGACGACGGTGCCCGCGGGGACGGGTGTGATCGTCGGCGGTGGCGGGGGCGGGGTCGTCGGCGTGGGCGACGGGGTCGGCGAACCCGTGATGACCCCGGCGCCCGGCGTGGTGCGCGGCGTCGGCTTCGGCGACGTCGAGTGCGGTGTCGTACCCGGTCCGGAGTCCGCGTGCGCCTCCCCTCCGAAGAGTGCGCATCCGGTGAGCATGCTCGTCGCTGCGAGCAGTGCGCCGACGGTCGCCAGCCGCCGTAGCGGTGTGCCCGTGAGTCCCATCTCCATTCCCCCCTCGGGGATGCTAACAGGTCGTGCTACACCGCGTTCCCTCGCCGGAGGACGACCGGATTCAGCCGCACCCAGACGACGCTGATCAGGGTCCCGGTGAGATCGACGGCGATGGATGCAGTGGTGCGGCCGTCCCGCGACAACAGCAGTCCGGGACTGCCGTTGACGGGGCGCTCCGTCACCTGGAGACCGCTTCGCGCTCCGAGGCCGTGCGCGAGCAGCAGCGAGGCATCCTCGACCCCGTGCACGACGCGTACCGTCGACCGGTCGGGCTCGCCCGCATCCACGACCACCGAGATGTCCGGGTCGAGCAGTGTCCGCAATCGGCGGAGGTCGCGTGCCGACGCGGCAGCGCGGAGCTCGCCGACGGTACGGCGCCGGCGGCGTGGGAGGACCGATGGCAGCCAGGCGGTCGTGGACATAGGGGGCTCCTTCGTCACGGAAGGGAGGGTGAGGGTCCGGCGGCGGATGGGACCAGCCGTGGTCTGCTTGGCGACTGCCCCGGGGACGGGGTCGCCTGAAACCCGGTGTTTCCGCTCTTATCTCACGGCTCGGCCGGACCGGTCGCGATCACCGTGTGACGGTGACCTGCGCATCCAACCACTGGTCGAATGTCGTCGGGAAGACCTCGGCGTCCGGGCCGGGCAGGAGCTCGCGGTCGGTGAGGTGCGCGCCGAAGTAGCGGGCGTCGTGATCGGCGACGACGGTCCTGGTGTCCCCGCGTGCGGCGAGGCCTCGCGCGATCAGGTCCGTCAGCAGGAACTCCTCGGGACCGCTCACTTCGAGCACTCCGCCGATCGGGGCGCCCGCCGCGGTGCGCGCGACAGCCGTGGCGACATCCTGCGCGGCGATCGGCTTGATCTGAACGGGGGCGAGCCGGACGAGTTCGCCGTCGGTGGCCGCGTCGGCGATGGACCTCACGAACTCGAAGAACTGGGTCGCGTGGACGAGCGAGAACGGGATGCCCGACTCGCGGATGAGCAGCTCCTGCGCCACCTTCGCCCGCATGTAGCCGCTGTCCGTCATCCGCTCGGTGCCCACCACCGACAGGGCGACGTGATGACGGACTCCGGCCTTGCGCTCCGCGGCGATCAGCGTGTTCGTCGAGGTGGTGAAGAAGTCCATGACAGCCGTGTCTTCGAACGACGGCGAGTTGGAGACGTCGACCACCACGTCCGCTCCGGCGAGCGCCGCATCCACTCCTTCGCCGGTGAGCGTGTTTACGCCCGAGTTCGGCGAGGCGGCGACGGCCTCGTGCCCGTGCGCGGTCAGCAGGGCGACCACTTTCGAACCGATCAGGCCGGTCCCTCCGATGACGACGATCTTCATGTCCGTGTCTCCTCGCGTCTACGTTGCGACGGCCACGCGGTGCGGCCGGTCACCAGTTATGACCGGATGCGGCGTGTGGATGTGACAGCCCGTTTGGGTCACGACAGTGGCCACAGGCCGTGGTGGAACCACTCACACTGAAACACTGGAGGGATGGGAAGCAACCGGCACCGCGCGCGATGACCGAGCGGAACACAGTCCCGGCGTATCCGAAAGGGCACGCGTTTACGTCGACGAGTGCAAGGCCAAGGGCTACTACATTGCGGCAGCAGCGGTGATGCCCAGTGACGCCTCCCGAATGGATAAGGCACTCCGCAGCTTGAATCGCCAGGGCAACGCCGGATTCACTTCACCAATGAGTCGGACTCCAGCAAGCGGAAACTCCTCTCGGAAGTCGCGAAGCTCGGGATCTCAGTGATCGTCTATCAGGTCCGAGGCGAGCCGGACCGAACGGCTCGGCCGCTGTGCCTGAACGCGCTGATCGACGACCTCGCCGCCGCCGATTGTTCTCAGGTGATTTTCGAGCGCGACGCTTCGCTGGAGCGAGCTGATCGTCAGTTGATCGCCGCTGCCCTTCGGCGAAACGGCGGTCATGGGCTGCATTACGAACACGCGTCCCGGAATGACCACGCGGTGCTGTGGGTGAGCGACATGGTCGCGTGGTGCTGCTACAAGGGAGGCGACTGGCTTCGGCGGGTCGGGACGATCGTGGCTGAGATTCGCACACTGAGCCGTTGAACACACTGAGCCGTTAAATGCGCGAGCCTGGCTCGTCGATCCGTCCGGATGACTGCCAGGCCTACTTCAAGCAGCTACTGCGGCTTGCCCTACGAGAATATGGCACTTGTCATCGCTGTGTCCAGATCGTGGGCGGCAGACTGGCCGCACAGCAGTGGGACACGACCGCGGCCGTGCTGTCACATCCACTCGCCCTGTCCGGTCATAGAGGGTGAGCCGCCGGACCGACCGGGGGCGGAATGGAGAACGACATGAGGATCGTCGTCATCGGCGGCACCGGCCTGATCGGGCGGCGCGTGGTCCAGTTGCTGCGGGAGAACGGGCACGACGCGGTCGCCGCATCCCCCTCGACCGGAGTGGACACGGTCAGCGGGGCCGGACTGGCCGACGCGTTGGCGGGGGCCGATGTTGTCGTCGATACGCCGAACGCGCCCTCGTTCGAGGATGGTCCGGTACTCGAGTTCTTCGAGCGGTCGACCACCAACCTCGTCGAGGCCGAGAAGGCAGCAGGCGTCCGGCACCACGTCGTCCTCTCGATCGTCGGAGCCGACCGGATGCCGGACATCGGGTACATGCGTGCGAAGGTCGCGCAGGAGCGCATCGTGCGCGAGAGCGGCATCCCCTTCACCATCGTGCGGGCCACGCAGTTCTTCGAGTTCATCGGCGCGCTGGCCGATGGCGCGACGCAGGGCGACACGACCGTGCTGTCGGATGTGCTGATGCAGCCGATCGCGGCGGCCGACGTGTCGGCGGCGCTCGCGGACGCGGCGGTCGCACCCGCCAGGGATGCGGTCATCGAGGTGGCCGGTCCGGAGCCGCTGCGGCTGGACGACCTGGCACGCCGCTTGCTGGCGGCCCGCGGTGACACGCGCACCGTCACGACCGACCCGGACGCCGGGTACTTCGGCGGCACGGCCGACGACCGGTCGCTGGTCCCGGGCACCGATCCGGCGATCACCGATCAGCGCCTCGGGAGCACCAGCTACTCCCGCTGGCTGGAGAGTGCTCGCTAGCATTCCACCATGCCCGGGGACACAGCACAGACGGACGACCTGGACGCCGCCGCGGAGACGTTCGCGGCGGTACGGCCGCGCCTGTTCGGAATCGCCTACCGGATGCTCGGCACGGTCACCGACGCGGAGGACATCGTCCAGGACACCTGGGAGCGCTGGCAGAACACCGACCGCAGTGCGGTGCGGGAGCCCGCGGCCTTCCTGGCGACGGCGACCACCCGGCTGGCGATCAACCAGGCCCAGTCGGCGCGGGTTCGCCGCGAGACCTACGTCGGCCCCTGGCTGCCCGAGCCGGTGGACACGAGCGCCGACCCCCTGCTGGGCGCGGAGCGGGGGGAGGCGCTCGAGTTCGCCGTGCTGGTGCTGCTCGAGAAGCTGACCCCGACGGAACGCGCCGCGTACGTGCTGCGGGAGGCGTTCGATTACCCGTACCCGCAGATCGCGGAGATCATCCAGGGGTCGGAGGCATCGGCCCGTCAGCTCGTGAGTCGGGCGCGGAAGCACCTCGCCGAGGAGCGGCACGTGCGCGAGGTGGACCACCAGGAGCAGCGGCGCATGCTGGAGGCGTTCCTGGAGGCGGCGCAGTCCGGCGACATCGGCGAGCTGGAACGCATCTTCACCGCCGACATCGTCAGCTACGCCGACGGGGGCGGGCTGGCCCGCGCGTCGCGCATCCCGGTCGCCACGCCGGAGACGGTGGCCAAGTACCTGCACGCGTTCCACACGCGGTTCTGGGAGGGCACCATCCACATCGTCGAGGCGAACGGCTCGCCGAGCGCTGTGCTCGTCCGCGACGGCGCGATCGTCGCGTTCGTGACGCTCGATGCGACGGCGGACGGCATCCGCCGGCTGCAGTGGGTGCTCAACCCGGAGAAGCTGGAGCGCCTGCCCGTCCCCGCGTGAGTCCGTCTGCGCTCGTCGTGTCACAAAAGTGAGGGCTGTCCTGTCATAGCTGGTGAAGGCATCAGCAGCGCGAGACAGGAGTCAGCAATGCGCAGGATCCTGGTGGTGGGCGGCGGGTACGCCGGCTTCTACACCGCATGGAAGCTGGAGAAGAAGCTCCGGCGGGACGAGGCCGAGATCGTCGTGATCGATCCACGGCCGTACATGACCTACCAGCCGTTCCTCCCCGAGGTGGCGGCGGGGTCGATCGAGGCCAGGCACGCGGCCATCTCGCTGCGCAGCCACCTGAAGCGCGCCCGGCTCATCCACGCCTCAGTGACCCGCATCGATCACGCGTCGAAGACGGTGTCGGTGCTGCCGAAGGACGGCGAGCCTTTCGAGCTCGGCTACGACATCATCGTGGTGACCGCGGGTGCGGTCACGCGCACCTTCCCCATCCCGGGCATCACCGAGAACGCGATCGGCATGAAGCACGTGGAGGAGGCGGTCGCCATCCGCGACCGGCTGCTCGACGCGTTCGACCGGGCGTCCGTGCTTCCGCCGGGACCGGAACGCGCGCGGCTGCTGACCGTCGCCTTCGTCGGCGGCGGGTTCTCGGGCGTCGAGGGATTCGGCGAGCTGCTGTCGCTGGCGACGGCACTGCTGAAGTCGTACCCCGAGCTGCGGTTCTCCGACCTCTCCTTCCACCTGGTGGAGGCCCGCGACCGCATCCTGCCCGAAGTCACCGACAAGCCGGGACGCTGGGTCGTGCGGGCGCTGGAGCAGCGCGGGGCGCGCATCCACCTCGGTGCTCAGCTCGTCTCGGCCGACGGCGGCCATCTGGTGCTCTCCACCGGCGACGAGTTCGACGCGCACACGATCGTCTGGACGGCGGGGAACGGCGCCAACCCGGTGGTCGCGAACCACACCGACCTGCCGGTCACTGCGCGCGGCTCGGTCATGGTGCGGGCGGACCTGCGCGTCGGGACGCCGGAGGAGGTGGTCCCGGATGCATGGGCCGCCGGCGACGACGCGGCTGTCCCCGACCTGGCCTCGCCGGTCGACGGCGCGATCACGGTGCCGAACGCGCAGCACGCCGTCCGTCAGGCGAAGCGGCTCGCCACGAACATCATCGCGACACTGCGCGGCGAGCAGCCCGCGGAGTACGTGCACCACAGCCTCGGCGTGGTCGCCACCCTCGGGCTGGGCACGGGCATCTTCCAGTGGCGGGGCATCGTGATCACCGGGTTCCTGGCGTGGGTCATGCACCGCGGGTACCACGTGCTCGCCATCCCGACGTGGGAGCGAAAGGTGCGCGTGCTGCTGATCTGGGCGAGCGCCGTGGTGTTCGGCCGCGACATCGTCTCGCTGCTCTCGGTGCAGCATCCACGGCGAGCGTTCGTCGACGGCGGCGTACCCGAGCTCGCCGGGAGCGTCTGATGCCCGTCGACAGGAGGGTGCGCCCCTCCCTCACCGAACGCGCGTCCCGCCTCGTCGCCGGTACCTCCGCCGGGTGCCGTGCAACGGCAATGCGCGAGGAGTTCCGGAGGCGGCGAGCGCCGCTGCACTGGACCAACCTGTTCGGTGTCGTCGCGTTCGCCTGCGTCGTGGTGCTCGTCGTGACGGGATTCATCCTCATGTTCGTGTACACGCCGTCCAGCGAGCGGGTGACGTACCAGGGTCCCTATCTGCCGCTCGCGGGGGCGGAGATGTCGAAGGCCCTGCAGTCGACCCTCGCGATCTCGTTCGAGCTCCCCGGCGGCCTGCTGGTGCGGCAGGCGCACCACTGGGCGGCCCTGCTGCTGCCGGCGGCGCTCATCCTGCAACTCGTGGTCACCTACTTCACCGGGGCCTTCCGCCGGCCGCGGCGTCTCTCGTGGCTGCTGCTCTTCGGCCTGCTCTTGACCGCGCTGGTCGGCGGATGGAGCGGGTACGCACTGCCCGACGACATGCTGTCCGGCACCGGGCTGCGCATCGTCGAGGGGATCGTGCTCGGCATCCCCGTGATCGGCACGTGGCTGTCGGCTTTGCTGTTCGGGGGCGAGTTCCCGGGGCGAATCATCGAGAACCTGTACCCCATCCACGTCGCGGTCGTTCCTGCGTTGCTGGTGGTGCTGATCGCGCTGCGGGCGCGGCTCGCCTACGCGAACAAGCCTCCGCAGTTCGCGGGCGCAGGACGCAGCGAGGACGTGATCGTCGGCGTACCGCTTTGGCCGAACGCGGCCGTCCGCGCAGGGGGTCTCTTCGCGCTCGTCACCGGAGGGCTGCTGCTGGTGGCGGCGACCGTCACGATCAGCCCGATCTGGCTGTACGGCCCGTCGTCGCCGGGCGATGCCTCCGCCGGGAGCCAGCCGGACTGGTACACCGGCTTCCTCGACGGCGCGCTCCGGCTGGTCCCGCCCGGGTGGGAGGTGGTCTGGCTGGGTCGCACGTGGACGCTGGCGATCCTCGTACCACTCGCCGTCGTCGGCCTGTACCTCCTCGCGGTGGCGGTCTATCCGTTCGTGGAGGAGTGGATCACGGGTGACCACGACGACCACCACATCCTGGACCGCCCCCGAAACGAGCCGACGCGCACCGGCCTCGGCGTCGCGGCCCTCGTGTTCTACGGCGCCCTCTGGGGAGCCGGCAGCGCGGACCTCGTCGCGACGCACTTCCACCTCGCCGTCGAGTCGGTCGTCGCTGCCTACCAGGTGCTGGTCGTGCTGGGACCGATCGTCGCCTTCTGGCTCACGCGGCGGGTCTGCCTCGCGCTGCAGAAGAGGGACCGCGAGATCCTGTTGCACGGCTACGAAACCGGGCGGATCGTCCGGCTGCCGGGCGGGGAGTACGCGGAGGTGCACGGGCGGGTGGAGGCGGACGAGCGGTACCGGCTCGCCGGACCGGTCGCCGCCCACGACCCGGACGTGCATCCCGGTGAGGACGGGCGGCTGCGGCTTACGCGGCGGCTCCGCGGTGTCTTGTCGCGGATCTATTTCGAGAACCGGCTCGAACCCGTGGATGTGACCGCCGGCGAGGTCGCCGGTGCGGGGGGCGATGGTGGGGCCGATGGTGGAGGACAAACGGATGATGCCATCGCGCGGGTCGAGACGACGCAGCGGGCGGGGGCGGCATGACGCCAGGGACGGCGCGCTCGCGCGGGCGTTCCGGGACGCCTACCGCACCGACGACCCGCTCGCGCTCGCGCGCCTCCTCGGCCCCGACGTCTGCGTCGTGGTGGACACGGGCGGCGTCGCCGGCGCGGCGCACGGGCCGGCATCCGGGACCACCGCCGCGCTGACACTCCTGCGCGTCGCACTCGGGGCGCCCGCGACGCTGCGTCTCGAGCTCCGCTCGGTCAACGGACGGCCGGGGCTACTGGCCCTGCGCGAGGGACGGCTCGTGGCCGTCATCGTCGTGGAGGGGCGCGCGGCCGCCGTCGACCACGTCTGGGTGGTCACGAACCCCGAGAAGCTGGCGACGTGGATGTAGCGGCCGGCTATCGAAGGAGTTCGGGTGTCGAATCTCCTTCGATTGGCAGTCCTGCAGGAGATTCGAACACATCTCGGCCGAATCTCCGACGGAAGCAGCCCGGTTTGGCGACCCTTGTCGCGGTCGGGGCCGGATACCGGAGGCGTGCCGGAGTCGGCTGAGGGCAACCCTGCGTCGGAGGATCGGGCTGAAATCTCCGACGGAACGCGGCCGGTAGGAGAAACGCGCGGTCGGTCAGTCGGATCTCCGACGGAAGCGGCGGGATCTCCGACGGAAGCGGCGGGATCTCCGACGGAAGCGGCGGGCGGGACGGGCGCGGCGGGTCCGACGGTGGTGATGTTCCCAGAGTCCTGACAGGCGGGCGGCCGGTAGGCTGGAGACATCAAGGGGAGTACTCCCGCTTGCAGTGAGTCCGTCAGTACGGATGCGCCATCGCATCCCGGGCCGCTGGTCCCGCAGCCGAGAACATCCGGCGGAGGGCGGAGGAGACCTTGGGCGTCGTTCCGCCTACCCCTTGGAGTCTCCGGTGCAGGTCACCCCGCTCATCTGGATCATCACGATCGCCGTGACGATCGCGTTCTTCGTCTACGAGTTCTTCGCGCACATCCGCAAGCCGCACGAGCCGACCATCGGCGAGTCCGCGCGCTGGTCCGCGTTCTACATCGGCCTCGCGCTGGTGTTCGGCGTCGGGATCGGGCTGGTGTCCGGCTGGGACTTCGGCGGCCAGTACTTCGCCGGTTACGTGACCGAGAAGGTGCTGTCGGTCGACAATCTGTTCGTCTTCCTGCTGCTGATGTCCGCGTTCGCCGTTCCGAAGGCCTACCAGCAGAAGGTGCTGATGATCGGCATCATCATCGCGCTGGTGCTCCGCGGAGCATTCATCGCGGTCGGGGCGACCCTGATCGAGAACTACTCGTGGATCTTCTACCTCTTCGGTGCGCTCCTGCTGTTACTGGCGTGGCGCCAGGCCTTCGGCTCGCATGACTCCGACCCCTCGGACAACCGCGTCATGCGGTTCGTCCGGCGCCACCTCCCGGTCACCGAGGAGTACCACCGCGATCGTCTCACGGTGAAGATCGACGGACGCCGGTTCGTCACGCCGATGCTGCTGACGATCATCGCGATCAGCCTCATCGACGTCGTCTTCGCCGTGGACTCCATCCCCGCGATCTACGGCCTCACCAGCGAGGCCTACATCGTCTTCACCGCCAACGCGTTCGCGCTGATGGGCCTGCGCCAGCTGTTCTTCCTCATCGGCGGGCTGCTCGAGCGCCTCGTCTACCTGTCGCAGGGCCTGGCCGTCATCCTCGGTTTCATCGGGGTCAAGCTGGTGTTCCACGCTCTGCACGTCAATGAACTGCCCTTCATCAACGGCGGCCACCCGGTGGAGTGGATCCCCGAGATCCCGATCTGGTTCTCGCTCGGCTTCATCGGCGCGACGATCGCCGTCGCCGCCGTCGCCAGTCTGCGGAAGACACGGAAGGATGCGCCGGCCGCTGTCACGACGGATCCGGCTCGGCGGAGCTGAGCGGAGAGGCCGCCAGATCGTCGTGCCAGGCGCGGAGGGTGTGCCGGAACCCCACGACCTCGTGCCCGACCACCTCGACCACTGCGCCGAGGGCGACCAGGCCGATCACCGCGCTCAAGGCGGTCAAGGTGCCCGGCCGCTCCAGGTCGATCGCCTCCCCGGGATACGTCACGGCGCCCACGACGACCGCCGCTGCGAGTGGGGCGAGCGTGATCGCGAGGAGCGGAAGGTGCGTGAGGTCGAACGACCGGAGCAGCACGCTCCAGGTGAGGAAGATCAGCACGATGGTGGTCGCCAGCGGCACCGCGAGCGCCAGGGCGACGCCCAGCAGTGAGACGCCGCCGCTCTCCATAGCGATCGTGGTCAGGTGCAGTCCGGCACCGATCGCCGTGATCGATCCGAACAGCGCGAGGTGCGCGTAGCGCCAGGGGAAAGCGCGCTCGGGACGCCGTTCCAGGATGAGGCGCGACGGCACCAGGAAGTAGGTCCACCAGACGGCCGCCGCCGTGATCAGCCCGGAGGAGGCGATGAGCACCGCCTCCGGTGACCAGCCCGCCTTCTGCGTGAGCACGCCCACCGCGGCCGTCGTGCCTGCGATGACCTCGCCGATGGTGATGATGGTGAGGAGGCTGAACCGCTCGGCGAGATGCCCGGCGTTCCACGGCGAGAAACCATAGCGACGGGTGGCCACCACGGGCGCGACCATCTCGAAGAGCGCGAGCACGACGAGCGCTGTGACGGTGACCGCGACGGGCAGCGGGATGATCGCCGTCAGCAGCCAGCCGACCTGCGCGATCGAGATGATGACGACGTACGACAAGGCGTTCCGGCGGTGGTCCGGATCATGCCGGGCCGCCCGCAACCAGAGCAGGATCTGCGGCACGCGCATGATGATGTAGCCGAACACCATGAGGAGGTTGTTCGGGCTCTCGCCGTGCGCCGCTCGCTCGAAGCTCACCGGGAGTCCGTAGGTGAGCACGATCACGCCGATCATCTGCACGATCGTCCCGAGCCGGGAGACAAGGTCGTCGTTGTCATACGCCGACGCGAACCAGGTGAAGTTCAGCCACGCCCAAGAGATCGCCCAGGTGGCGAACACGTAGGCGCCGAGCGCCGGCCAGATGTCGCCGTGAGCGAGTTGCTCAGCCAGTTGATCGGAGGCTGCCGCGAAGGCGACCACGTACGTGAGGTCGTAGAGCAGCTCCAGCGGTGTCGCGCTTCGCCCGTGCTCGCGCGGGTTGCGCCCGCCCATCGCGCGGATCCGGTGGCGCAGCTCCGACCTCAGGTGCTCCGTGATGTCCGTCATGCCGCCTCCCGCCCTTCCCGCGCCGAGTCTGACGCATCCCCGCCGGGCGGCGGAAGGGCCGCGGGCCAGGGAGCCCGGTCAGGAGCCCCGGGTCAGGAGCGGCCGATGCGTTCGGCGAGCAACGTCAGCAACGCCTCCGCCGCCCGTCCGGGACGCGCGCGGGCGATCGCGCTCAGCCGCCAGCCGACCGGCTCCCGCAGCGGACGGACGACGGCACCCCGAGCGGGAAGGATGGTCAACTCCGGCAGGGCCGCCACCCCGAGCCCCGATGCCACGAAGCGCGGGATCTCGCCCAGGTCCGAGAGCTCGGTCGGGACTCGGCGAGTCAGCCCGAGGGCCGCGAACGCGCGGTCGAGGGTGACGCGGTTGCCGAAGCCGGGACGCGCATCCACCCACGGCTCGCCCGCCAGGTCGGCGAGCGACACCGCCGTGCGACCGGCGAGTGGATGCGCCTCCGGCAGCACCGCGAGGAACGGGGACTCCACGAGGGGTCGGGTCAGGAGGTCGGGCACCGCATCCGGCAACCCGTGGAAGGCGATGTCGAGCCGGCCCTGCCGGACCTCCTCCACGAGCCCGGTGGAGCCGCTCGGCGACGGACCGAGGCGCAGGTCGACCTCGGGGTGTCTGCGATGGAACTCGCCCATGATGCCCGGCAGGTCGACCGTGGTGAGGTTGGTGAAGATGCCCACCCGGACGGTCCCGCGCAGCGGCCCGTCCCGGTCGGCGAGTTCGCGCATCCGCTCGACCGCCTGGAGCGCCGCCCGCGCCTCACCGACGACGGCCTCCCCCACGTCGGTCAGGCGGACGCCGTGGGCGTCGCGTTCGAACAGCGGCGCGCCGAGCTCGCGCTCGAGGCTCTGGATGCCGGCCGAGACGGTCGACTGCGCGGCGAACACCCGCTCGGCGGCGCGCGTGAAGCTGAGCTCGTCAGCGACGGCGACGAGGTATTCGAGCTGGCGCGTGTCCATATCGGTGATCGTACTGGTCGATGCTCAGCATCGTTTATTTCCGTTGGACTCGATGACGCCGCGGGAGCATCATTCAACCATGACCAGCACGATCGATTCCCCCACCACCCGCCTCCCGTTCCGCCTCCGGCACGGTGCCGGCTTCTGGGTCATCGCGGCCGCCTTCCTCGCGGTGATGGCGTTCTCGACCATCCCGACCCCGCTGTATGCGCTCTACCAGCAGCGGGACGGCTTTCCGACGTGGGTCGTCACCGTCATCTTCGCCGCATACGCGGTCGGCGTCATCGCCAGCCTGTTCCTGATCGGGCACCTGAGCGACATCGCCGGACGCCGCCGGATGGTGCTCATCGCCGTGCTCGTCGAGATCGTCTCGGCAGCGCTGTTCTTGGTCTGGAACGACGTAGCCGGTCTCATCGTCGCCCGCACCCTCTCCGGGATCGGCGTCGGCGCGCTCACCGCCAGCGCGACGGCGCACCTGAGCGAGCTGCGCGCGGTCGCACGGCCCGAGGAGGGACCGCGGCTCGCGGGAACCGTCTCGACCGTCGTCAACACCGGCGGACTCGCGCTGGGCCCGCTGATCGGCGGCGCGTTTGCGCAGTTCCTGCCTGCTCCGCTGCTCCTGCCGTACGCGGTGTTCCTGGTGATCCTGGCGGTGGCCGCAGTCGCCGTGGCGTTCGTTCCGGAGACCGTCGAGCGCGCCGAGGAGCGGCCGGCCTACCGCCCGCAGCGCATCTCGCTGCCGGCGGAAGCACGCGGCGCGTTCTCGGCCGCCGCCGTCGCCGCCTTCGCGGGCTTCGCGGTGTTCGGGCTCTTCACCTCGCTCGCCCCGAGCGTCCTGGCCGGGACGCTCCACGAGACCTCGCACCTGCTCGCCGGGGCGGTCCCGTTCGCCGTCTTCGCCGCGTCCGCGCTGTCGCAGATCGTGTTCGTCCGGATGTCGACCCGCGGCCAGCTGGTGCTCGCGCTGGCGCTCATGCTGGTGGGACTGGCGGGTCTCGCGGTGAGCGTGCTCGTCGCGTCGCTCGCGGTGTTCGTCGTCAGCGGCGTCCTCGCCGGAGCGGGCGTCGGCCTCCAGTTCCGCTCGGCCATCGCGGTGACGGCCTCCCTCGCTGCTCCCGAGCGACGCGGCGAGGTGCTCGCGGTGATCTTCCTGATCGCCTACATCGGACTGGCGCTGCCGGTGCTGCTCGTCGGCGTCGCCCTCATCGTCTGGCCGCTGGTTCCCGTGCTGGTGGTGTTCGTGACCGCGGTCGCAGTGCTGTCGATCCCGGCGGGGCTCCGGATGCTGCGCCGCGCCTGAGCGCATTCCGCCGTAGGGTCGGAGCATGCCTGGTACCGAATCCACTCGCCCGATCGCACTCGTCACCGGCGCCTCGCGCGGGATCGGGCGGGCCATCGCTCTCGAGCTCGGGCGCACACACCACGTCCTCGTCGGCGGCCGGGACGAAGCGGCGGTGGATGAGGTGGTCGCGCTCCTGCCGTCGGCCGAACCGTACGTGGCGGACCTCGCCGCCGACCTGTCCGGCGGCTCGCTGCCGCCCCTCCCGGAGCGCCTGGACCTGCTGGTCCACTCGGCGGGCGTCGAGGACGGCGGGACGATCGAGGAGACGGAGGCCGCCGTCTGGCGCCACGTCTTCGAGGTCAACGTCTTCGCAGTGGCGGCACTGACCCGGCGCGCGCTTCCGGCGCTGCGGGCGGCCCAGGGGCTGGTGATCTCGATCAACAGCGGCTCGGGTCTCACGAGCGGGCCGGGCGGGGGCGTGTACGCCGGCTCCAAGTTCGCCCTGCGCGCTCTCACCGACGCGTTGCGCGAGGAGGAGCGGCCGAACGGCGTGCGGGTGACGACCATCCACCCGGGCCGCGTCGACACGGACATGCAGCGCGCGCTCGTCGCCCGCGAAGGCCACGACTACGACGCCGCGTATACGATCACGCCCGAGATGGTCGCTGCGACCGTCCGCACCGCCGTCGACCTTCCGCCTTCCGGAACGATCGAGTCGCTCAGCATCCGCCCCCACCGCCGGCGCTGACGGCCGGAAACGCCCCCGCCCTCGGGGTCAGTGGGAGTCGGGCTTCTCGGGGCCGCCGCCCGAGGTGGTGTCCTCACCGGGCTCCGGAGCGCTGCCGTCGGAGCCGGAGCCGTCGGGCAGCTCATCCGCATCGGGTCGCTTGTTCTCGTCGCTCATCGCGTCATCCTTCCGTTGGGTCCTGACCGGGCGACGGTACCCCCGCCACCGCAGAAGGGATAGGCGGAGGGGTCGATCCTCGCGGGACGCCTGGTCCTCGCCATCCGGATCGGCTACCGTTTCGTCCGGCTGCGAACACAGAAGACGACGACAGGAGAACCGCATGAGCGACCGAGAGCCGACAGCATCCATCCACCCGGACGTCGAACCCAGCGGCCCGGGATGCGTCGAGTGCACCCAGAGCGGCGACTGGTGGGTGCACCTCCGCCGGTGCGCGACCTGCGGTCACGTCGGCTGCTGCGACGACTCGCTCAACACCCACGCGACCAAGCACGCGGAAAGCACCGGGCACCCGATCATCCAGAGCTTCGAGCCGGGCGAGGACTGGTTCTGGGACTACCGCAGACAGGTGTTCCTCAACGGACCCGAACTCGCGCCGCCGACAAGCCACCCGGCCGACCAGACGGTGCCAGGGCCCGCCGACCGGCTGCCGCGCGACTGGGAGCGTCTGCTCCAGCAGCGCGGCTAGCGGCCGGGCGGGCGCGTTCGTGCGGCCGGTCACGCCTCGTCCGGAACGACGACCACCTTGCCCCGCAGCTCACCCGATGCCGCCTCGGCGTGCAGGGCGGGGACGTCCTGCAGAGAGACCCGCCGAGCCACGTCGACACGGAGCTCGCCGCGATCGACCAGCGAGACGATCTCGGACAGCTGCACCACGTCGCTGCGGACGAAGACGTCGACCGCGCGCACGTCGCGCTCCTCGTCCGCCGGGGCGGGCATCCACGCGGTCGTGCTCACCACGACACCGCCGGAGCGGACCCGGCCGACCAGCGCGCGGAACTCCTCCGGGCTGATCGGGGCGAGATTCAGGAGCACACTCGCTGTCGCGGGAGGACATCCACACGCTCGAGGGCCTCCTGACCCCGGTCGTGCAGCACATGCGCGCGATGCCGCCGCGGTCCGCGAGCCGCCGTCGCGCCAAGGGTTCGGGCGCGGGAGGCCTGGCGGGAGACAGCCACCGCGATTAGCGTGGCCCCCATGAGCCCGTCGTCGAAGTCGGAGACCTTCCTGGAGGTGGACGGCCAGGAGGTCAGGATCTCCAGCCCCGGCAAGGTGGTCTTCCCCGAGCCCGGCCTGACCAAACTCGATCTGGCCCGCTACTACGTCACCGTCGCCGAGGGAGCGTTACGGGGCGCCGGTGGGCGCCCGATGGTGCTCAAGCGCTTCGTGAAGGGGTTGTCGCAGGAGCCGTTCTTCCAGAAGCGCGTGCCCGACGGCCACCCGCCGTACATCGACACCGCGACGCTGCACTACGCCAGTGGCACCTCGGCCGAGGAGACGGTGGTGCGGAACGCCGCCGGCCTCGCCTGGGTGTCGAGCCTCGGCTGCCTCGACCTCAACCCGCATGCGGTCCGTGCGGAGGACCTCGACCATCCCGACGAACTGCGCGTCGACCTGGACCCGATGCCGGGCGTCGACTGGTCGCAGATCGTCGATGTCGCCTTCATCGCCCGAGACGTCCTCAGCGACCATGGTCTGGTCGGCTGGCCGAAGACGAGCGGGTCGCGCGGCCTCCACATCCTGGTCCGCATCGCGCCGCAGTGGGGCTTCGCCGACGTGCGCCTCGCCGCCGAGACACTCGCCCGGGAGGTGGAGAACCGCGCGCCCGGCCTGGCCACTGCGAGGTGGTGGAAGGAGGAGCGGGGCGAGAGCGTGTTCGTCGACTTCAACCAGAACGCGAAGGATCGCACGGTGGCGTCCGCGTACTCCATCCGTCCGCTGCCGGATGCGCGTGTATCCACCCCGCTCGACTGGGACGAGGTGCGCTCCCGTCGCCCCGAGGAGTTCACGGTCCCGACCGTGCTGCAGCGGTTCGCCGACCGGGGAGATCCACACTCAGGCATCGAGGAGGCGGTCGGTTCACTGGAGGCGCTGCTCGAACTGGCGGAGCGCCTCGGCCCGGCCGAGAAGCCGCCGCGTTCGGGCGACGGCGCCGGCCGCCGGGTCTCCCAGATGCCGCTGATCGAGGTCGCCCGCACCAAGACGAAACCCGAGGCGATGGATGCGCTCGCGCAGTGGAAGGCGTCGCACCAGGAGGCGGCGGCGCTCCTCCACCCCGCGGACGAGCTCGTCGACGGCATGCGCGGCTCCAGCTCGCTCTGGTACCGCGTGCGCATCAACCTTCAGCACGTCCCGGAGGCCGAGCGGCCGGAACAGGGGGAGCTGCTGGCCGACTACGACCCGTGGGCCGGGCGGGGCTGAAAGAGGAGGACGCTCATGAAGGCGATCACGGTGACCGACCGGTCCGAACCAGCCGGAGCGGCGAGGCTGGACGAACGTCCAGACCCGCACGCGGCGGAGAACGATGTCGTCGTGGAGGTGCGGGCCGCGGGATTCACGCCGGGAGAACTGGCGTGGCCTGCGACCTGGACGGACCGCGCCGGACGGGACAGGACCCCATCCATCCCCGGGCACGAGCTGGCCGGCGTTGTGACGTCGCTCGGCTACGGGACGACCGGGCTCTCGATCGGGCAGCGCGTCTTCGGATTCGCCGACTGGGCGAGGGACGGCACGCTGGCGGAGTACGTGTCGGTCGAAGCGCGAAACCTGGCACCGCTTCCCGCCGACATCGACTTCGTGACCGCGGCCAGCCTCCCGATCTCCGGCCTCACCGCCTGGCAGGGCCTCCTGCAGCATGGCCGTCTGCAGGTCGGTCAGACGGTGCTCATCACCGGCCCGGCGGGTGGAGTCGGAACCGTGGCTGTGCAGCTGGCCCGCGAGGCCGGCGCGTTCGTGGTCGGTGCCGGCCGGTCGTTGCACCGAGAACGAGCGCTCGAGGCCGGCGTGCACGCCTTCGTCGACACGGACGGCGACTGGTCGGCCGTAGCGGGAGGAGTCGACCTCGTCTTCGATGTGGTCGGCGGGGAGGTCGGTCGCCGCGCGGCCGGGTTCGTCCGCGACGGCGGCACGCTCGTCACCATCGTCGAACCCCCGCAGGCGACACGGCCCGGAATCACCGCGGTCTTCTTCGTCGTGGAGCCGGACCGCCGGCAACTGGTCGACCTTGCTCGGCGGCTCCGGGAGGGGACGCTCCGTACGTTCGTCGGCGACGTCGTCACGCTCGCCGACGCCGCCGCCGTTTTCGGATCTCGTTCCACCGGGCAGGGGAAGACGATCGTCCGGGTCGGCGACGACTGATCAGCGGGATCCGGACGGCGGTGCCGCCGCGACGCGCGTCAGCTGTGCCGCGGCTTGCGTGCCGGGCGGTCGTCGCGCCAGGAGTCGCTGCGGCCACGGCCGCCGGTATCGGGGTGCAGCTGGATGAGCTTCCCGCCGATCCGGGTCCCGGAGAGGCGCGAGAGCGTGTCGCCCGGGAGGTCGGCAGGCAGTTCGACGATCGTGAAGTCCGGCATGATGCGGATGTGCCCGAAGTCCTCGCGACTCAGGCCGCCCTCATTGGCGAGGGCGCCCACGATCTGGCGCGGCTCCACCTTCTGCCGCTTGCCCACCTCCATGCGGTACGGGGCCATCGGCTTGTCGCTGCGCTCCCGGCGCGGACGGTCGCTGCGGGCACCACGGTCGTCACGGCCGCCACGGTCGGAACGGCTGCCGCGGTCGTCCTGGCGCGCGTCGCGCTCAACACGCTGCGAGAGCAGGTCGTCGGCGCTGAGGAGCAGCGGCTCGTCGCCCTGGGCGACGACGGCGAGCGCCGCCGCCACGTCCGCCTCGGGCACGTCGTGGTGCTCCACGTAGTGGCCG
This sequence comes from Leifsonia sp. T36S-04, assembly GCF_042465655.1. Lineage (GTDB taxonomy): Bacteria > Actinomycetota > Actinomycetes > Actinomycetales > Microbacteriaceae > Leifsonia. The sequence continues at coordinate 3,669,373 of NZ_CP146286.1, read as the reverse complement.
ATGATGTCGCGGAACCGGGAGATGCGGTCCTCCTGCCCCAGCGCCTGGGTGATGGCGTCGTCGAAGCGGGCGAGTCGCGTGACGTTGACGTCGTCGACGCTGGGGAGCTGCATCTGGGTGAGCGGCTGGCGGGTCGCCTTCTCGATGGCGGTGAGCAGCCGACGCTCGCGGGGCGTCACGAAGCTGATGGCCGCTCCGCTGCGGCCCGCACGGCCGGTGCGGCCGATCCGGTGCACATACGACTCGGTGTCGACGGGGATGTCGAAGTTGACGACGTGGCTGATGCGCTCCACATCCAGACCACGAGCCGCCACATCCGTCGCCACCAGGATGTCGAGCTTGCCCGACTTGAGCTGCTCGACCGTGCGCTCGCGCTGCACCTGTGCGACGTCGCCGTTGATCGCGGCGGCCGAGTACCCGCGGGCGCGGAGCCGTTCGGCGAGGGTCTCCGTCTCGTTCTTGGTGCGGACGAAGACGATCATGCCCTCGAAGTTCTCGACCTCGAGGATGCGCGTGAGGGCGTCCACCTTCTGGGCGTACGACACGACGAGGTAGCGCTGGGTGGTGTTCGCCGAGGTCGTGGTCTTCGACTTGACCGTGATCTCTTCGGGATCGTGCAGGTACTTCTTCGAGATGCGGCGGATCGTCGCCGGCATCGTCGCCGAGAACAGGGCCACCTGCTTGTCTTCCGGGGTGTCGGCGAGGATGGTCTCCACGTCCTCCGCGAACCCCATCTTCAACATCTCGTCGGCCTCGTCGAGCACCAGGTACTTGAGCGCGGACAGGTCGAGCGTCCCCTTGTCGAGGTGGTCCATGATGCGGCCCGGCGTGCCGACGACGATGTGGACGCCGCGGCGCAGCGCGGACAGCTGCACGCCGTATCCCTGACCGCCGTAGACGGGGAGGAGGTGCACGCCCTTCATGTGGGTCGCGTAGCTCTCGAAGGCCTCGGCGACCTGGAGCGCGAGCTCACGGGTCGGTGCCAGCACGAGCGCCTGCGGGCTCTTCTGCGACAGGTCGAGGCGCGCCAGGATGGGCAGCGCGAACGCGGCCGTCTTTCCCGTGCCGGTCTGGGCCAGCCCGACGACGTCGCGCCCCTCCAGCAGCAGGGGGATGGTCGCGGCCTGGATGGCGGACGGGGTCTCGTAACCGACGTCTTTCAGGGCTTTCAGGACGGCGCCATCCAACCCCAAGGAGGAGAAGGTCACGGCGTCGTCGGCGGTCGCAGCGTCGCTGTGCGCGGAATCTGGCGTAGTCATCGCTTAACGGTAGCCCCCACCGGGCCGGCGTGGGGACGTGACAGTGGGCCGGAGCCGTCACTCCTTCGCGCTCAGCACGTCCAGCAACTGCATCAGGGAGCTGCGCTGCTGCTCGTCCAACGGCCCGAAGAGGCCGGGGAGGACGTCGGCCGCGACCCGGTGGCCGCCGTCGAGGGCCGCGCGCCCGGCGTCCGTCAGCGCATGTTCGAGGCGACGCCCGCGACCGGATGAGCGGACGATGAGCCCGCGGTCGACAAGTCGGGCGGCGAGGGTTCCGAAGGCCTGATCGCTCTGGAACGTCGCGACCGCGAGGTCGTGGCCGGACGCCGCCGGCATCCGGTCGATGGCGCGGAGGGCATCCCATTGCACGAGGCTGATGCCGACATCGCGCAGGGCCGCATCCATCGTCCGGTGGTTCCGGTACTGCGCCCGCTTGATCGCCAGGCCGAGCTGTTCCAGATCCGTGGTCATGGTGTTACTGTATCAACATTCGTAAATAAACATGTTGAGATTGGACGAACATGGACCCGACACTCCCCGAAGACCTCCCCTCGATCTCCGGCGGCGATCCCGCCGCGCGCACCGCGCTGATCCTTCACGGCGGCGGCGGACCCCAGACCGTCGCGCCGATCGTCGGGCACCTCGCCTCCGTCCTGCATCCGGTCGCGCCGACCCATCCCGGATGGGACGGGACGCCGCTGCCGGACTCCATCGCCTCCATCGCCGAGCTGGCGAGCGCCTATCTGACGCGGCTGGTGGACCAGGGTGAGAGCGATGTGATCCTGGTCGGGTCCTCGATCGGCGGCTGGATCGCGCTCGAGATGGCCGCCCAGGCTGCGACGGATCAGCGGTACGCCGGGCTAATCGGCGCCGTCGTCGTCATCGACGGGGTGGGCGCCGTCGTCGAGGGCGAGCCCATCGCCGATTTCTTCGCCCTGGATGCGCGTGGCCTCGCAGAGCTCGCCTGGCACGACCCCGAGCGCGGGTACCGGGACCCGGACGGCTTCACGGACGAGCAGCGCGCGATCCAGCAGTCGAACGGGCGAACCATGGCCGCCATCGCCGGCCGGGCCATGAGCGATGCGACCCTGCTGGACAGGCTTGCCGCGGTGGAGGTTCCGGCTCTGCTGGTCTGGGGCGCAAGCGACCGAATCGTCACCCCGGCGTACGGGCGAGCGGTCGCCCGCGCGCTGCCCCGAGCGACCTTCGTGGAGATCCCGGCCGCTGGCCACCTCCCGCAGCTCGAAGCGCCGGAAGCGACGTGGGCCGGGATCGACCCGTTCCTGCGCGCGTCTTCGGAGTAACGAACTAGTAGCGCGCACACTCCCGAATCGATGGGACGCAACGCGCCGTTATCCCGGCGGGATTGCGGCGTGTTGCGTCCCATCGATCGCTAGCGGTCAGGGCGTCGTGACGCGGAGGACGACGACGCGCTCGGGGAACGATCGCGGCAACTGCAGCCCGGCAACGGCGAGCGCCTGACCGCTGAGGACCACACCCGAACCGTCGCCGAACCAGGCAGGTTCGGCGCGTCCACCGTCCGGCGTGCCGACGATCACGGGAGCGACACGGTACTGCGTGTCCGGGTCCAGGCCGGGAAGCGTGAAGCGCCCGTGGGGAGCCTCGTCGGACCGGCCGAGGAAGGCGAGGAACATCAGCGCCTCCGTCTTGTCGGCGGCGACCACTCCGTACAGCTGGAAGGCAGGGTCGATCTCGTCGGCGCGCACCAGGTCGCCGGTGTGCATCAGCTCGCGGTGCTGCTTGTAGAACTCCACCCACTCGGCGAGATCGTGGATGTCCCGCTCGCCCGCGCGAGCGATGTCCCATTCGATGCCGAAGTGCCCGAACACCGCCGTACCCGCCCGGAACGACAGCGCGTGCGTGCGTCCTGTCGTGTGGTTCACGGGGGAACCGACATGCGATCCGAGCATCTCGGCCGGGACCAGCTGCATCGTCCAGCGGTTCATCTGCTGACGTTCGAGGGGATCGACGCAGTCGCTGACCCAGATCCGCTCCGTCCGTTCCAGAACGCCGAGGTCGACACGGCCCCCGCCCGAGGAGCACGATTCGATCTCCCGCCCCGGGAACCGGCGCTTCAGCTCATCCATCAAGCGGTAGGCCGCGAGCGTCTGCTCGTGCACTCCCGCTGCACCGCTCGGGAACGTCCCCGCGTCGATGAGGTCGCGGTTGTGGTCCCACTTGATGTACCCGATGTCGTACTCGGCGAGGATGCTCGTCATCCGGTCGAGGATGTGCGCGAACGCCTCGGGGATCCCGAGGTTCAGGACCTGCTGGTTCCGCCCCCGCACCGGCAGACGTCCCCCGGTCTGCATGATCCACTCGGGGTGTGCGCGTGCCAGGTCGCTGTCCTCGTTGATCATCTCCGGTTCGAACCAGAGCCCGAACTCCATCCCCAGGCCCCGGACATGGTCGACGAGGGGTCCGAGGCCGTTCGGCCACACGTCCTCATCCACGAACCAGTCACCGAGACCCCGGGTGTCGTCACGACGGCCGGAGAACCAGCCGTCGTCGAGGACGAAGCGCTCGACGCCCACACCGGCCGCGCGATCGGCCAGAGCGATCAGGCGGTCCAGGTCGTGATCGAAGTAGACGGCCTCCCACACGTTGAGCGTGACGGGGCGGGGGCTGGAGGGATGCGTGCGGCGAGCGCGCAGGAACCGGTGGAAGCGGTGCGCCTGATCGTCCAACCCGTTGCCGTAGGCGCCGTACAGCCACGGCCCGCGATAGCTCGCACCCTCGTCGAGGAGGATCTCCCCGGGCAGGAGCAGCTCGCCGCCGCCGACCACCTGGGCTCCCGTGGACAGCCGCTCGGCGTAGTGCCGGTGATTCCCGCTGAACGCGACATGGACGCCCCAGACCTCACCGTGCTGGAATCCGAAGCCGGGCGTACCGACGCTGAGGACGGTGGCCGCATCGGGACCGGTGCGACCCTTGCGGCCTTCCCGCTCGTGGGTTCCCACCACGAGTTCGCTGCGTTGCGGGATGCGCTCCTTGCTCCACCGGCCGGCGAAGTCGAGGATCTCGCGGGCGCGCGCCGGTAGGGGCAGTGCGACGTTCAGTTCGGTCAGAGCGTAGACACCGTGCCCGGCGTTGCTCACCTCCGCCCTCGCGCGAAGCAGTCCACTCGCGAGGAGCTCGACCTCCACCACCAGGGCCAGGCCGGCGATCTCGTCACGCGCGCGGAACACCACGACCGCAGCACCGGCCTCCACGAGGGGCCCGTCGCGGCGCAGCCCGGCGTCGTCGCGGGTGGCCATCGCGACGGACTCGACGGTGAACCGCGGCGACCAATCGGCGCCGTTCCGGTGGCCCGTCAGGCCGGGCCGGCCCTCCCACCCGGCCTGGTGCTCGGGGAGCATCGCCACCCGGACGGCCTGGTCGACGACGTTCCCGGTGTCCGGCTCCTCGGCCGCGCCCACCAGCGCGCTCACCGACGCGCCGGTCTGCGGGCCGAGGGCTGCGCCCCAGTGCACGACGGACGGCAGTCGGGCGGCGGTGGCATCGAGGACGACGCTGACACCGCCCGCCCTCAGATGCACCAGCACATCCGGCGCGAACTCCGACGGAGCGTGAGCGGAGGAGGGAGGGGAGGTGTCTGGCACGGGAACTCCGTTGTCGAGGTGCATGGTCAGAGCGTCACAGCGCCGAGAACCGCACCGCGAGCGAGCGGGCCTCCGGGCGCAGAAGGGCATCGGGCCAGACGTCGGGACCGCAGGCGCGTGACCCGAGTCCATTCTGGGCGGCGTCGAGGTAGAGGTACGAAGCGACCCGCTCCGGCAGTTCGTGCTGATGGGTCGCCACGCCGACCTCCTCCGCGGTGTGCCGCGCGAGGGTGAAGCCCGGCCGGCGGCCGCGTGCATCCTGTTCCACGTCGAGGCGGAGCCACTCGCGGCCCTGCGCCAGCACGTCGAGTCGCCGCAGGTCGCTTCGGTGACCGCTCTCCTGCGGCCACGCGTACGGGACGGTCAGCTGATCGATGCCGGCCCGGTAGCGACCGACGAGCACCCCGCGTCGCGAGTCCGGGTACGACTCCCCCGGGCCGGTTCCGAACCAGTCGGCCTCATCCACGTCGAGCGGCAGGTCGAAGCGCACGCCCAGCCGCGGCCAGACGATGTCCCAGCGCGAGCTCGGGATGAGCTGCAGCGCCAGCCTCACTGTGTCGCCCTCCAGCTCCCACGTCTCCTCGAGGGTGACGGACTCGCGCGTGTCGGCGGCCGCCCACCGGGTGCGCCGGCTCAGCGTGGTCCCGGTCCTCGTGACGTCGAGGGCGCGCGCACTCAGGCGGTCGAGTCCGGCATCGCGCCACTGGGAGGCATACGACGGTCCGGGGATGCCCAGGCCTCGACCCTCCATCGGATCGCTGACGTCGTAGCTCCCCATGTGAGATCCGGCGTCGTTGTCGGTGGGTGCCCGCCAGAGTTGCAGACGCGGGCCCGTGACGGGCGCGCCGCCGAGGGCCACCAGGCGCCCGTCCGCGAACTCCGCCGGGCCGAGGGCGTAGCGTCCCGAGACCTCCTGCGCGTGCGCGCGGTCGGTTCGTCTCGGCGCGGCCGGCCCAGCGGGTGACGGGCCATCTGCCGGCCTCACGGGAACCCGTGCCTGCGACGAGGCGACGACGTGTCCGGCGGTCGCCCACGCGGTGTCGGCCGCAAGCTCCGCCGCCACGGTCAACCACAGCTCTCCCGAACCGGCGCCGAGGACCTCCTCGTCGAGCTCGACCCGGACGACGGCGGACTCGCCCGCCGGCAGCGGGCGACCGTCATGGTCGGCGACGTCGGCCACACCCGCGGCGATCGCCACTCCGTCCCGTTCGACCCGCCACGGGAAGACGAGGTCGCCCGCATCGGCCGAGTGGCGGTGGTTGCTCACGCGGACGGTGACGACCCGTCCGTCGGCCTCGATGGCGAACCGGATCGGCGCCGTCACCGCGGCGAACTCCACCAGCCCGGGCGTCGGGGTGCCGTCCGACAGGACCATGCCGTCCATGCAGAAGTGGCCGTCGTGCACTCCGGTCTCCCCGAAGTCGCCGCCGTAGCCGAAGAACTCCACTCCCTCCGCGGTGCGGGTGCGGATGCCGTGGTCCCGCCACTCCCAGACGAATCCGCCGTGGAGGCGGGGGAAGCGATCCACCAGGTTCTCGTATGTCTCGATTCCGCCCGGGCCGTTGCCCATCGCGTGCACGTACTCGCAGAGCAGGAAGGGCTTGGTGCGCTGACGCACGGATTGCGCCCCCGAGGCGTTGAGCAGCAGGGCCGTCGAGTCGCTGCCGATGCTGGTGACCTCGGCGATGGATGCGTACATCCGCGAGTAGACATCGGTGTAGTCGCCCGCGTGGTCGCCTTCGTAGTGGACGGGCCGCTCGGGATCGCGCGTGTGGACCCACTCCGCCATCGCCGCCAGGTTGGCGCCGGTGCCGGACTCGTTGCCGAGCGACCACATCACGATGCTGGGATGGTTCTTGTCCCGCTCGACGGTGCGCTCGATGCGGTCGAGGTAGGTCGCCCGCCACGCCGGATCCTCACTCGGGTTGTCCATCCACTCGTCGGTGCCCGAGGTGAACTGGCTGCCGCCGTGGTGGAAGGCATGCGTCTCGATGTCGCACTCCAGCATCACCCAGAAGCCGAGCTCGTCGGCGAGGTCGAGCACTCGAGGATGCGGCGGATAGTGCGCGGTGCGGATCGCATTCACGTTGTGGCGCTTCATCACCTCGAGGTCGCGGCGGACGAACTCCTCGTCGAATCCGCGGCCGAGGTCGGGGTTCGTCTCGTGCCGGTTCATCCCGTGCAGCACGACCCGTCGCCCGTTGACGAGGAAGCGGTCGCCGACGATCTCGACGGTCCGGAACCCGAGTCGCAGGCTGATCGTCTCGGCGCCGTCGCGGCTCACCACGGACGCGTCGTAGAGCCGGGGCGTCTCCGCCGTCCACGGCTGAACACGCTCGATGCGGACCGGCGCGACGGCCGACGCATCCGCCCACTCGACGTCGACACCGAGTTCGGGCACGCGCAGTCGCACCGGGAAGGCTGCGTCGTCCGCGCGCAGCTCCGTCTGCAGAGTCCCGGCTCCGGTCGCGTGGTCGTAACCGGCGCGGATCCAGACGTCCTCGATCCCGCCGACCGGTCGTGCCTGCAGCGTCACCTCCCGGAAGATGCCCGGCAGCCACCATTGGTCCTGGTCCTCGATGTACGTGGATGCGGACCACTGGTGCACGCGCACGGCGATGGTGTTGAGGCCCTCCCGGAGCGCCTCGGTCACGTCGAACTCCTGCGCCAGTCGCGACCCGGTCCCGACGCCGATCTCGATCCCGTTCAGCCACACCCGGTAGCGGGACTCGACCCCGTCGAAGCGCAGCACGACCGCCTCGTAGGCGTCGCCATCAAGCCATCCGGCTGGCAGCGAGAAGGTGCGACGGTGATCACCGGTCGGGTTCTCGTCGGGCGAGAAGGGCGGGTCCTGCGGGAACGGCAGCTGCACGTTCGTGTACTGCGGGGCGCCATAGCGGCCCTCACCGTGCAGGACCCAGTGGCTGGGGACCGGCAGGACGTCCCAGCCCGAGTCGTCGAACGCCGGGGTCGCGAAGGATTCGGGCGCCTCATCGTCGGGGAGCACGTCGGGGGCTCCGAGTGTTCCCGGGACGCCGGCCAGCAGCCGGAAACGCCAGTCGCCGTCGAGGGACAGCGTCGGCGCGTCCGAGTGCAGCCACGATCGGGCGGCACGTCGCCGCCCGGATCCGGGACCGACATCGTTCAGGTAGTGGACTGTCTCGTGCACGTGTTCCTTCACTCCGCGGCGCGGGGCGCGCGGAATCGCAGGGTCAGCAGCTCGAACGGACGCAGGTCCAGCTCGATTCGACGGGGAGACACCGCGCTGATGGCTGCCGACTCGAGGGGACGCTCCAACAGGTCGGTCGCCTCCACCGCCTCCCAGTCGATCGAGGTCGTCACCGTCGCAGTGGACCGGTCGCCATGCGCCTCGTAGAGCCGCACCACCAGGTCGCCGCTGCCGTCCTCGGCCAGCTTGACCGCTTCGACGACGACGGACGGGTCGGAGACCGCAATGAGCGGCTCCACTGGCGTCCCCCGGGTCGGCCGGGGCGGCAGGCTCTGCCGATAGCCGTCCTCGATCGCCTCGGGGATGCCGCCCGGGCGCAGGCTCACCGTGAAGGAATGGGCGCCCTGGTCGGCGGTCGGGTCCGGGTACAGCGGGGCTCGCAGCAGCGACAGCCGCGCCATCACCATCGGCCGCCCGGAGGGTGTCGCCAGGGTGCGGATGTCATGACCGTAGACGACGTCGTTCGCGATCGCCACTCCCCAGGCCGGCTCCCCCACCTGGATCCAGCGGTGCGCGACGGTCTCGAAGCGGGCGGAGTCCCACGACGTGTTGCGGTGGATCGCCCGGTGCAGATGCCCGAACTGGATCTCGGAGGCTGCGCGTTCGGTCCGGATGTCGAGCGGGAACGCGAGCTTGAGCAGCTTCTGCGACTCGTGCCAGTCGATGTCGAAGGCGAAGTCGAGCCGGCCGTCCACGAGCCGGAGGCGCAGGTCGACCGACGAGGCGCCGAAGTCGTGCCGGACGGCGACCGCGTCTCCGTCGATGCGGACGTCGGACGGCGTGAGCAGCTCGTGTCCCGACCGCTGGTCCTCCTCGTTGATGTCCCAGGCGTCCCATTCGCGCGGGGTGTCCCGCAGGAGCTGCAGCACGCCTCCCGCCATCCCACCCGGGAGCAGCTCGCGGTCGGCGGCGAGATCGCGCACCGAGACGAGCACGCCGCGGGCATCGACGATGACGCGAAGCGCCGCATCCTCGAGGACGAACACGTCGCCGTCGGCGTACGGGGTCGCCGCCTCCGGAACGGACGCCGCGCCGATACCCATCGCAGGCACGCCTTGCAGCGGCAGGGGTCCCGCGTTGGCCGCCAGCGGGATGTCGCCGTCGCCCGCGAGCGCGGCCAGCGCATCCTCGATCACCTCGCCGAGGGTCGCCGCGACGCGCTCGTAAGCGGCCTCGGCGTCCTGGTGCACCCAGGCGATGGAGCTGCCGGGCAGGATGTCGTGGAACTGCTGCAGCAGCACCGTGCGCCACGCATCCCGGAGCACCGCGGCGGGGTACGGCGTGCCGCGCAGAATCGTGGCCGTCGACGCCCACAGCTCGGCCTGCCGCAGCAGCGCCTCGCTGTGGCGGTTGCCACGCTTGGTCTTCTGCTGCGAGACCAGCGTCCCCCGGTGCAGTTCGAGGTACATCTCGCCGACCCACACCGGCGGGTCGGTCAGCTCGGCCTCCGCGGCGGTGAAGAAGGAGTGCGGATCGGACAGCTGCACCTGCGGGGAGCCCTCCAGGTCGCGCTTGCGTGCGGCCTGCGCGAGCATCTCGCGGGTGGGACCGCCGCCGCCGTCGCCCCAGCCGAACAGGGCGAGCACCTCGCGGGCCCGGCCCTTCTCGCTGAAGGTGCGCTCGGTGCGCGCCAGGTCGAGCGCGCCGAGGTCGGAGTTGTACGTGTCGGCCGGCGGAAGGTGCGTGAAGATCCGCGATCCGTCGATCCCTTCCCACTGGAACGTCGAGAAGGGGATGCGGTTGGTCTCGTTCCACGACGGCTTCTGCGTCACGAAGTAGCGGCCGCCCGCAGCGCGCGCGATCTGCGGGAGCGCAGCGCTGTACCCGAACGAGTCCGGCAGCCACACCTCGTCGCTCTCGACCCCGAACTCCTCCAGGAAGAACTGCTTGCCCATCACGAACTGACGGGCGAGGGCCTCGCCACCGGGCATGTTGGTGTCGGACTCGACCCACATGCCGCCGACCGGACGGATGCGCCCGGCGGTAACCGCGGCTCGCACCCGCTCGAACAGCTCCGGCTGGCTCTCGCGCAGCCATGCGTACTGCTGGGCGGAGGACGCCGCGAACACAAACTCAGGGTCGCGCTCGATGAGGTCGAGCACGTTCGAGAAGGTTCGGGCGACCTTGCGGACCGTCTCGCGGGTCGGCCACAGCCAGGCGCAGTCGATGTGTGCGTGGCCGACCGCGGAGACCCGGAGTGCGCTGGATGCTGCGGGCGCGGCCAAGACGCCGGCGAGCGCCTCCCGTCCGGCCGCAGCAGTCCCCGGCACGTCGTCGGGGTCCATGACGTCGACCATCCGCTCCAGCGCGTGCACGATCTGCGCGCGCCGGGCGGCGTCCCGCGGCAGCACCTCGACGAGACCATCGAGAGCGACGACATCCTGCAACAGCTCCCACACCTCGATGTCGCGCCGTGCGATCTCGAGGCGCACCACCCGGTAGAGGGGATCGTGACCCGCGGTGGCGGTGTCGCCGAGAGGGGTCGGCTCGTACTCGTACGGCACCTGGATCATCGGGTTCGCCGCCGCCTCCAGCAGCAGCCGGAACGGACCGGGGGAAAGCGGCACCCACGCGTTGAAGGGCTCGATCGCCTTCACGATCGAGCCGTCGGGCCGGTACGCCGTCGCCTCCGCCTGGAAGCCGGGCTGCTCGCCGGTGAACCCGAGGTCGACCACGAGCTCCGCCTCGTCGGCGGGCCAGTCGGCCGGGACATCGCCGCGGACGTCGAACCAGACCGTGTCCCAGGGCCGCCCCCAGGCGGCACCCACCTCGACTGGCTCGAACGGCCGGGTCACCGCCTCCGCGAAGGGGACCGGCTCACCGTCGACCTGCCAGCTGGCGATGGAGACGGGACGCGACTCCCGGTAGAGGGCGGGCTCGATGCGGAACCGGGTGAACCGGCGGACCCGCTGCATCGCGAGCGTCTCGGCATCCAGACGCGACCGTCCGTTGGGGTTGGACTCCTCCGCCACGCTCAACTCTCCCGCGACGCGATGGGCTCGCGGGTGTAGTAGTCGACGAGGCCGTCGGGCGACGGCAGCACCGGACGGTCGAACTCGCCCGTCAGGTACATCGGCGTGACGACGTAGGGCTCGCGCGCCCGCTCGGGACGCGCCCAGCGCACGCCGTTCGCGATCACGCGCTGCACCTCCGGCTGGTGGTAGACCGGGAACACCTCGTCGCCCGGGCTGAAGTAGAAGACGCGACCGTAGCCGCGACGGTAGGTCACGCCGCTCCGGAACACCTCGCCACCGGAGAAGCTGCTGATGAAGACGAGCTCCTCGGGTTCCGGGATGTCGAAGAACTCACCGTACATCTCCTGGCCGGGGATGACGATGGGCTGGGGCACACCCTCCGCGATGGGATGCCGCGGCGAGATGGTCCACACCAGCTCGCGGTCGGCGTCGTTGCGCCAGCGCAGGCTGCAGGTCGTTCCCATGAGGCGGCGGAAGATCTTGGAGTGGTGACCGGAGTGCAGCACGATGATGCCCATGCCCTCGAGCACGTGGCGGTGGATGCGGTCGACGACCTCGTCGGCGACCTCGTCGTGCGCGGTGTGACCCCACCACAGCAGCACGTCGGTCTCCGCGAGCGTCTCCTCGGTCATGCCGTGCTCTGGTTCGTCGAGCACGCGCGTGGAGGCGGTCACGTCCTCGCCGAGCAGCGCCCGGATCCCGTCGGCGATGGTGGTGTGCATGCCGTCCGGGTAGATGCCCCGGACGACGGGGTTCACCTGCTCGTGCCGGTTCTCGCCCCAGACGACGACTCGGATCGGTTGGGTACTGGTCATCGGGCGCCTCCTGACGCGATCGTGGCCGGAGCGGAGCCCCAGGCCGGTGTTGCGATACCGTCGGCAGCGCTGTTCCATGACGTGAGCAGGGCGGCGACATCGTCGCTCCGCTCGTCGGCGATGGCCTGGGCGAGGGCTTCCTCGAGCAGCTCGGCGACGACGACCCGTGCGCCGTCGCGTTCACTGCTCCGGATCGCGCCCTCGACCATCGCCAGGCTGAAGATGTTCGCCCGCACCTCGTTCTGCGGGGTGGTGCCGGAGCGCAGGGCCGAGACGAACTCCTCCAGGGAGCCCTCGATCCCCTCGCTGCCGTCCGGAACCTCGAAACCGACCCCGTCGGCCTCCACCCGCACGACATCGTCGCCGTCCCAGGCAGCCGCGCCGCGCTCCGCGTAGACGCGCCAGTCGGCGTTCCACGAGGTCTGCAGGCCTGGCGTGCACCGGCTGCCGGCGTAGACGAAACGCGCGCCCGACGCGAGTTCGAACTCGGCGGACGCCGCCGCGTCTCCGGCGAACCAGCTCCACGGCGGGTTCCACGAGCTGCAGCGGACCGCGATCGGCTCGTCACCGGTCAGGTAGCGCAGCTGGTCGAAGTGGTGGATGGACATGTCCACGAGCAGGGGATGCGCCATCTGCTCCCGGAAACCGGGCTCGTGGTCCTCGTGGAAGAACTGCGCGTTGACGGTCGCGAGCGGCCCGAGCTGCCTGACCGCTCCGCGGAACGCCGCCAGGTGGTTGAAGTACCGGCGGGACTGGCTCACCATCAGCAGCTCGCCCGTCACGTCCGCGAGCGCGACCTGGCGGAGCGCCTCGGCGATGGTCGGGGCCAGCGGCTTCTCGCACAGCACGGGGAGGCCGGCACGGAGGGCCTGCTCGTTCACGACGCGGTGGGCCTGCGGCACCGTCACGTTGATGACGGCCTCGGCTCCGGCCCGCGCGGCGACCTCGGCCACGGAGGCGCCCACGACGACGTCATCGAGGCCCGCGGAGGCCGCCGTGGAGGTGGCGAGTGCGACGTCGAGGTCGACGACGCCGACCGGGACCGCGTGCGGCGAGCGCGCGAGCATCCGGATCCACTCGCCGCCCATGGCGCCCGCGCCGACGACGACGACGGGAAGACGGTCGTTCATCGGAGAGGTCATCCTTTCACCGCGCCGCCGAGGCTGGAGCGGAGGAGGTGCTTGCGCACGAAGACGTAGAGGATCGCAGGCGGGGCGACATAGACGATGGCGCTGGCCGCGAGGAGGCCCCAGTCCACCTGGTTGTGCTCGCTGAACGCCCGGAACAGCCCGATCGACAGCGGGTACAGCTCCTGGCTCTGCAGCATCACGAGCGGGGTCAGGAAGTCGCCCCAGACGTTCATGAACGTCAGCATGGCGGCAGCGCCGAGACCGGGGCCGACCAGCGGCAGGACGACCCGCCAGATCGCCTGGAAGCGCGTGTTGCCGTCCACCCAGGCCGCTTCCTCCAGCTCGATCGGCACCGCGGAGATGGTGCCCTTGAGCAGCCACAGTGTGATCGGCAGCTGGAGCACGGCTTCGACCAGGATGAGCCCGAACAGCGTATTCGTGAGCTGGAGGTTCACCATGATCAGGTAGAGCGGGACGATCGTGGCCGGTGCCGGGATGACCCGGATCAGCAGGATGCCGTACATGAACGTGCGACGGCCGGGGAACGAGAAGCGGGCGAGCGCGTAGCCGCCGGCGACGCCCAGCACCAGGTTCAGCACGGTTGCGCCGATACCGATGATGAGGCTGTTCATGAGCAGCTGCGGCGTTCCCGAGTTCGTGAAGAAGCGCACGAAGTTCTCGAACGACACCGCAGGAAGCTGAACGTTCGGGCCCGCGTTGGCGTCGATCGAGCTCAGCACCACCCACGCGAACGGCACCAGGCAGAACAGCGCCAAGAGCACGAGCAGGACGTAGCCGAGGCCGCGCTGCACCCGGTCGACGGGAGTGAGGCGGCGCTTCCTGAAGCGCCGGCCCGGAGCGATGGGGCCAGGGACGGTGTCGTCCGGAGTCACGTTGCGACTGGTCAGAGTCGTCATCTCACACCTCGACTTTCGCGAGCCGCACGTAGACGACTCCCAGGACCAGGACGATCGCGAGCAGGATCATCGACGCGGCGCTGCCGATACCGACCTGCGAGAACTGCAGCGCGCGCTCGTAGATGTAGATCGCAGCCAGACGTGTCTGGCCGGCGGGGCCGCCCTGGGTGAGGAAGTAGACGAGACCGAACACGCCCACGGTGCTGATCGTGGTCAGCAACAGGTAGAGGAACACCGGGCCGCGGATGAGCGGGAGCGTGACGTAGCGGAACACCTGCAGCGCCCGTGCGCCGTCGATCCGCGCCGCCTCGATCAGCTCGACCGGGACATCCTCGAGCGCGGCCTGGAACATGATCATCGCGAAGGCGACGCCGCGCCAGATGTTGACGATGATGATCGACACCATCGGAACCACCTGCAGCCAGTCGGTCGGCCCCGCGCCGAAGATCCCGGTCAGCCGGTTCAGCGTTCCGGCCGGCCCGTTGGAGAGGACGCTGGCCCAGGCGAGCGACGCCACGACCTCCGGAACCACCATCGGCATGAGGATCGCGGCTCCGAAGATGCCCTTTCCGCGCACCCACGGCCGGCTGAGCAGAATGGCCGCGACCATGCCGAGCACGGTCTGGCCGATGATCGCCGAGTAGAGCACGAACTGGCCCGTGTGACCGAGCGATGACAGGAAGTCGGCGCTGGTCAGCAGGTACGAGTAGTTGTCGAGGCCGACGAACTTCGGGTCGCGGGCGGCGAACCCGGTGAGCTGGGTGTTCGTGAAGCTGAGGTAGACGCCGTAGACGGCCGGCACCACGATGAACAGCAGGATCAGCGCGACACCCGGCCCCAGCAGGATCAGGAGCAGCGGCCAGGAACGCCGTCTTCCGCGCCGCCGAGGCGACGACGGCCCTGAGGCCGCCGCCGCCGAGACGGGTACGTCGGTGATCGAAGTCACTACTTCACCAGGTTGGGGCCGAGCAGGTCGGTGGCATCCTTCACGAACGCCTCGTAGGCCTGCTTGCCGTCGGCCTTGCCGTTGAGGATCAGCTCGGTCGAGGAGGCGATCGCCTGCGCGATCTGGTCGGAACCGTCGCCGGTCGGAACGTAAACGCTCGTCGCGAGGTCCTTGCCCGCCTGAAGCAGCTTGGGCTCGTCGGCGTACGGCTTGACGTTCGCCAGGTCGTCGCGCGGTGCGGCTGCGCCGGAGGCGACCAGCTGGTCGGCCAGCGCCGTGCCGCTCGACAGGTACTGGGCGAGCAGCATGGCCTCGTCCTTGTGCTTCGACTTCTCCGGGGTGGCGTAGCCGAAGCCGAGTCCACTCCAGCCGAAGGGCTTGTCACCGCTGCGGAGCGCCGGGTACTGCCAGGTGTCGACCTTGGTGGTGAGGTCCGGGATCGGGTGGGCGCCCTCGGGGCCCCAGTCGTACTTCCAGCCCCAGGTGCCCTGCGCCGCGACCTGGATCTTGCCGGCCGGGAACTTGTCGTACTTGGTCGGCTCCCACGGGTTCGGGTTCTCGAGGTCCTGCACCGGCAGGAGTCCCTTGGTGGTGAGCTGGCTGTATAGGTCGAAGACCGCCTGGAAGCCGCTGCTCTTCAGGTCCCACTTGCCCGACTTCAGGTTGTAGTAGTCCTTGTCGGTGCCGCCGAGGATGGGCTGGAAGCCCTCGTTCCAGGCGCCGCCGCCCCACGCGGTTCCGGCCGGGAGCACGATCGGCGTGTCGCCCGTCTTCTCCTTCACCTGCTCCAGGCGCGAGATCAGGTCGTCCCAGGTCTTGGGCTGGCTGGTGTCGATGCCCAAGGAGGTGAGGATGTCTTTGCGGTAGAAGAGGTTCTGCACCCCGGTGTCGTGCACGAGGGCGTAGATGTGGCCGTCCTGACGGACCATCGCCTTCTTGAACTGCGGGTAGTAGTGGTCCCACCCGTTCCACTTGTTCAGGTAGTCGTCGATCGGCGCGAGGTAGCCCGCGCCGGCGAATCCGGGAACCAGGCTGTCGCCCAGGTCGATCAGATCGGGCGCCTGGCCCGCGATGAGCTGCTGGGTGATCTTGGTCTTGAACTGGTCGTCGGTCAGGACATCGGCCACCAGCTTGACCTTGATGTCCTTGCCCTGCTTCTTCATCGCCGCCTCGAAGCCGGGAAGCAGCTTCTTCATGGAGTCGATGCGGGTCTGCTGAAACTCCATGACCGAGATGGTCGTGGGCCCACCGCTGTTGCTGCCGTTGCCGCCGGGCGAGCAGGCGCTCAGCCCGGCTGCCGCGACGATACTGACGGCGAGGGCGGCGATAACGCGGGTGCGCTTCATTGCGGTGCCTCTCCTGCTTGCCCCGTTGGCTACTTTGCCGAATCGATGGGACAAAGCTTTCGTCCGAATGTTAGGACATTGTTCTCACGCGAGTCAAGCGTGCCTTCCGGAAAGGTTTACGACCGACCCGGGATGCCCGTACCGAAGACTACGCTGTTTCGCGAGAGACTCTACTCGATAGAATAATGTGCGAGGACGGCAACGAGAGCCGGCCCGGCCGAACCGGCCGCAACGGGAGGTGACATGCTTCGAGGCACCAACCTCCCCCGCCTCGGGGACTACAACCAGGCGGTGATCCTCGATCTCATCCGTCGCGATCCCGGCGCGAGCAGGGCCGATCTGCAGCGCAGCTCCGGACTCGCCTCGCAGACCGTCTCGAACATCGCCCGCCGCCTGATCGACGCCGGGATGATCGTCGAGTGCCCGCCGACCGAAGTCATCCGCGGTCGGCCGAGCATCCCGCTCACGGTGAACAGCGACGGCGCCTTCGCCGTCGGCGTGCACGTCGACCCCGCCCGCCTGACTCTGGTGCTCGTGGATGTCGCCGGCAACGTTCGGCACCGGCAGCAGCTGCGTATGCCGCAGCCCTCCAGCCCCAACGACCTCACGTCGCTCATCGCCGTCAGCACCGGCCGCCTCATCCGCGAATTCGGGATCGACCGGGAGCGGGTGCTCGGGCTGGGCATCGCCGTCCCCGGGCCGCTCGATGTGCGCACCGGCGTCGTACTGCGCCCGCCGCAACTCCCGACGTGGCGCGATGTGCACCTGCGCGCCGATCTGCACGACGCGACCGGAATGCCGGTGCTGCTCGACAAGGACGTCACCGCGGCCGCCACCGCGGAGCTGCGCAACTCGTCCAGCCCGGACTTCCTCTTCCTCTACCTCGGATCCGGCGTCGGCGCGTCCGTCGTCTTCGGCGGGCAGGTGCTGCGAGGCGGCAGCAACAATATCGGCGAGATCGGCGACATCCTGGTCGATCCCGCCGCCGAAGACCTCGGCTGGGGTGGCCGGCGCGGCGGACTCGCGGCAGCCTGCGTGCCCGAGGCCCTGGTCATCCAGGCGGCGCAGGCGGGCGTGCTCCCCCTGCCCGACCTGAACGACTACCTGGCGCTCGACGACGCCTGCACCGCGCTGGCGCAGCTCGCCGCGGACGGCGATCCGGCAGCCTCCTTCATCCTGGAGCGTGCCGCGCGCCGGGTCGCCGTCGGGATCGGCGTGCTCGTCAACTTCCTCGACGTGCCGCGGGTCGTGCTGGGCGGCCCCATGTGGAACCGGCTCAGCGCCGCCTTCGTGCCCCTCCTCGAGGATGCGGTGCGCGACGAACTCGTCGTCTCGCGCGAGTCGTTCACGGTGGTGGGGTCGGCGCTGAGCGAGCAGATCGCCGCGCAGGGCGCGGCGGAGTTGGTGATGGATCACTTCCTGGCTCCGCACGCCAGCGTCCTCCTCATGGAATGATTATGTTCTCTTGTCAGGACATAGTAGGGTGAGCGTCGTGAACCAGCAACCAGCCGATGGCGCCTACGAGGTGCTGACCATGGGTAGGGTCGGCGTCGACCTCTACCCGCTGCAGGACGGCGTCGGCCTGGAGGACGTCGAAACGTTCGGCAAGTACCTCGGCGGCAGCGCCGCCAACGTGGCCGTCGCGGCCGCGCGCCACGGGCGCAGCGCCGCGCTCATCTCGGGCACCGGGGACGATCCGTTCGGCCGCTATGTGCACCGGGAGCTCCGCCGACTGGGGGTGGAGGATCAGTTCGTCGGCGTAGCGGCCGACCTGCCGACGCCCGTCACGTTCTGCGAGATCTTCCCCCCGGATCACTTCCCCATCTACTTCTATCGCAAGCCGAAGGCGCCCGACCTGGCGATCACGGCGGACTCGCTCGACGTGGAGGCGATCTCTCGCGCCGGGATCTTCTGGGCCACTGTGACGGGACTCAGCGAGGAGCCCAGCCGCGGCGCCCACCACCGCGCGTGGCAGGCCCGCAGCAGGCGCGAGTTCACCATCCTCGACCTCGACTACCGCGCGATCTTCTGGGACTCGCCCGAACACGCGACGGAGGAGATCGCTCGCGCACTCCCGCACGTCACGGTCGCCGTCGGCAACCGGGAGGAATGCGAGGTGGCGGTCGGCGAGACCGATCCGCACCGGGCCGCCGACGCGCTGCTCGAACGGGGAGTCGAGCTCGCGATCGTGAAGCAGGGGCCGAAGGGCGTCCTGGCGAAGACGCGCACCGAGACGGTCGAGGTGCCGCCGTTCCCGGTCGCGGTGGTGAACGGGCTCGGGGCCGGCGACGGCTTCGGCGGTGCGCTCTGCCACGGGCTGCTCGCGGGCTGGGGCCTGGAGCGCATC
Organism: Leifsonia sp. T36S-04; assembly: GCF_042465655.1. Lineage (GTDB taxonomy): Bacteria > Actinomycetota > Actinomycetes > Actinomycetales > Microbacteriaceae > Leifsonia. The sequence goes on along the minus strand of NZ_CP146286.1, from coordinate 3,650,786 downwards.
CTGAGCTTCGCGAACGTCGCGGGGGCCATCGTGGCATCCCGTCGCGAGTGCTCCACCGCCATGCCGACGACGGCCGAGGTGGATGCCCTCTTGGTCGGGGACGCGCATGCTGAGCGTTGAGCGCCCCACGACGGTCGCCACCTCACGACTGAGCGGAGCGGACTTCGACCGTCTGCGCCAGATCCGAGCGGAGGACCCGGCACGGCTGCGCGCCCTGCTCGCATCGCGCCGCCGCCGGCCGGTCATCCGGGGCGACGGCCGGCTCTTCATCGTCGCGGCGGACCACCCGGCGCGCGGTGCGCTCGGCATCCGCGGCGACGAGCTCGCGATGGCCGACCGCTACGACCTCCTCGACCGCCTCGCGACGGCACTCAGCCGGCCCGGCGTGGACGGCGTCCTCGGCACTCCCGACATCATCGACGACCTGGCCCTTCTCGGCCTGCTCGACGACAAAGTCGTGGTCGGCTCGATGAATCGTGGCGGCCTCCGGCACGCGACGTTCGAGATGGACGACCGCTTCACGGCCTACGACGTCGCCGGGATCGTGCGAGACGGGCTCGACTTCGCCAAAACGCTGCTCCGGATCAACTTCGCCGACCCCGGCTCGGCGGCCACGATCGAGGCCAACGCCCGCGCGGTCGATGACGCAGCCCGGGCCCAGGTCCCGATCATGCTCGAGCCGTTCATCAGCGACTGGGTGGACGGGCGGGTGGTCAACGACCTCAGCACCGACGCGGTCATCCGGTCCATCGCCATCGCCGCCGGACTCGGGTCGAGCTCCGTCTACACCTGGCTGAAGCTTCCCGTCGTGCCCGACATGGAGCGCGTCATGGCCGCCACCACGCTGCCCACTCTGTTGCTGGGCGGTGAAGCCCGGGCCGCCGAGGAGGAGGTCTTCGAGCTCTGGGAGGGCGCGCTGCGTCTCCCGGGTGTGCGCGGCCTGGTGGCGGGCCGGAGCCTCATCTACCCGTCCGACCACGATGTCGCCTCCGCCGTCGATCGAGCGGCCGCCCTCGTCCACGCCCCTTCGTCGCCGACGACGGAGCCGGTTCCAGCAAAGGAAATGTCATGAGCACCAGCACCGCCACCGTGGTTCCGCACTGGATCGGCGGGGCCGAATCCCCGTCTGCGAGCGGCCGCACCAGCCCGGTCTACGACCCGGCGCTGGGGACCGTGACCAGAGAGGTCGCCCTTGCGAACCAGGAGGAGATCGACGCGGCCGTCGCCTCCGCGACCGCCGCCTTCCCTGCCTGGCGCGACCTCTCCCTCGCACGACGGCAGCAGATCCTGTTCCGGTTCCGCGAACTGCTCGACGGCCGCAAGGACGAGCTGGCCGAGATCATCACGTCGGAGCACGGCAAGGTCCTGTCCGACGCCCTCGGCGAGATCGCGCGCGGCCAGGAAGTCGTCGAGTTCGCGACCGGCATCGCGCACCACCTCAAGGGCGAGTACTCCGAGCAGGTCTCGACCGGCGTGGATGTGTACTCCACTCGTCAGCCGCTCGGTGTCGTGGCCGTCATCTCTCCATTCAACTTCCCGGCGATGGTGCCGATGTGGTTCTTCCCCATCGCGATCGCGGCGGGCAACTGCGTCATCCTGAAGCCGTCCGAGAAGGACCCGTCGGCGGCGATCTGGCTGGCGCGACTGTGGAAGGAGGCCGGGCTGCCGGACGGCGTCTTCACCGTGCTGAACGGCGACAAGGAGGCGGTCGACGGCCTCCTCACGCACCCGGACGTCGCTTCGGTGTCGTTCGTGGGCTCGACGCCGATCGCGAAGTACGTATACGAGACCGGAACGGCGCACGGCAAGCGCGTGCAGGCGCTGGGCGGCGCGAAGAACCACATGCTGGTGCTTCCGGATGCCGACCTCGACCTGGTGGCCGACAGCGCGATCAACGCCGGCTTCGGATCGGCGGGCGAGCGCTGCATGGCGATCTCCGTCGTCGTCGCCGTCGAACCGGTCGCCGACCCGCTGATCGGGAAGATCACCGAGCGGATGGCCGGCCTGAAGGTCGGCGATGGCCGGCGCTCCTGCGACATGGGCCCGCTCGTGACCGAAGCGCACCGCGACAAGGTCGCGTCGTACATCGACATCGCCGCGAACGATGGCGCAACGGTCGTCGTGGACGGCCGCGATGTCGAGGTCGACGGCGATGAGAACGGCTTCTGGCTCGGCCCGACGCTCATCGACCACGTGCCCACGACCTCGCGGGTCTACACCGAGGAGATCTTCGGACCCGTGCTCGCGGTCGTCCGCGTGAAGAGCTTCGACGAGGGCGTCGACCTGATCAACTCCGGCGCGTTCGGCAACGGGACCGCGATCTTCACCAATGACGGAGGGGCGGCCCGGCGGTTCCAGAACGAGATCCAGGTCGGAATGATCGGCATCAATGTGCCGATCCCGGTGCCGGTCGCGACCTTCTCGTTCGGCGGCTGGAAGGACTCGCTGTTCGGCGACACGAAGGCGCACGGCGCCGAGGGCGTGAAGTTCTTCACGCAGCAGAAGGCGATCACCTCGCGCTGGCTCGACCCGAGCCACCGCGGGATCAACCTCGGCTTCCCCGAGCACGACTGATCCGATGCGCCGGAACGAATGGTTCTTCCCGCGCGGTGCTCTCGCGCGCGAGGGCTGGGAGTCGGTCGTCGACGACGGCGTTCCCGGATGGCGGTACACCGGCCTGCGGATCGCGGAGCTCGTCCCCGGTGACGTGCAGTCGCTCGCCGCTGGTGCGGTGGAGCGGCTGGTCGTCCCGCTGGCCGGCAGTTTCACGGTCCGCCACGGCGACGACGTGACGGAACTTGCCGGGCGTTCCTCCGTCTTCGACGGCCCCACCGACGTGCTGTACCTGCCGACCGGTTCCGCCGCGGCCATCACCGGTCAGGGCCGGGTGGCCATTGCAGAGGCTCCGGCAGCGGTCCTCCATCCCGCACGTCACATCCAGCGCGACGAGGTGCCGGTGGAGTTGCGGGGCGCCGGACGCTCCAGCCGCCAGGTGCACAACTTCGGAACGCCGCAGACGCTCTCCGCCGACCGCTTCATCGTCTGCGAGGTCATCACCCCGGCCGAGAACTGGTCGTCGTACCCGCCGCACAAGCACGACGCGAACGACGGAGGCGAATCGCGGCTCGAGGAGATCTACTACTTCGAGACCGCCGTATCCCGTTCGGTGGCCGGCGGATCCGCTCCCCGGGACGCCGATGCGATCGGTTACCTCCGGACGTATTCGTCCGCTGCCGGAGACATCGACACCCTCGCCGAGGTGCGCACCGGCGACATCGGCCTGGTGCCGCACGGCTGGCACGGCCCCTGCGCCGCCGCGCCCGGCTACGACCTGTACTACCTCAACGTGATGGCCGGGCCCGACCCCGAGCGCGCGTGGAACATCAGCGACGACCCCGCGCACGGCTGGGTTCGCGACACCTGGTCCGGCCAGGACATCGATCCCCGCCTTCCCTACCTGCCCCGCCTTCCCGACCTGCCCGGGGCCGACCGAACTGGAGAGAACCGATGACGACCCGCCGGATGACCGTGAGCCAGGCTCTGGTCGAATTCCTCGCGCACCAGTGGACCGTCGACGGCGACCACCGCGAGCGCACCATCGCCGGCACGTTCGGCATCTTCGGTCACGGCAACGTCGCCGGGATCGGTCAGGCGCTCAAGCAGCTCGATCACGATCAGCCGGGCCTGATGCCCTACTACCAGGCCCGAAACGAGCAGGCCATGGTGCACCAGTCCGTCGGATACGCCCGGATGCGGCGCCGGCTCGGCACGATGGCGAGCGCGGCGTCCGTCGGTCCGGGCGCGGCGAACATGCTGACGGGGGCCGCGCTGGCGACGGCGAACCGCCTCCCTGCGCTCCTGCTGCCGAGCGACACGTTCGCGACACGCGTCGCCGACCCCGTGCTCCAGCAGCTCGAGCTGCCCCACGACACCGGCATCACCGTCAACGACGCCTTCCGTCCCCTGTCACGCTTCTTCGACCGCGTCCAGCGACCCGAACAGCTGTACTCGATCGCGCTGCAGGCGATGCGCGTGCTCACCGATCCGGCGGAGACCGGTGCCGTGACGATCGCCCTCCCGGAGGATGTGCAGGCGGAGGCGCTCGACGTGCCGCTCGGCTTCCTGCAGGACCGGGAGTGGCACCTCCGCCGGCCGCTGCCCGAACCCGGTGCCCTCGCTCGTGCCGTGGCCGCCATCCGCGGCGCGTCCCGGCCGTTCATCGTCGCCGGCGGCGGCGTCCTCTACTCCGGGGCAGAGGATGCACTCCGAGAGCTCGTCGAAGCGACCGGCATCCCGGTGGGGTCGACGCAGGCCGGCGGCGGCTCCCTCGTGTGGGACCATCCGCAGTACCTCGGCGGCGTCGGTGCGACCGGCACGGTGCCCGCCAACCGCGCGGCGGCCCAGGCGGATGTCGTGATCGGCATCGGCACGCGCTACAGCGACTTCACCACCGCGAGCCGGACCGCCTTCCAGAACCCGGACGTCGTCTTCGTCAACATCAACGTGGCATCCTTCGACGCGTACAAGCACGGGTCGCAGCTTCCCGTGATCGCGGACGCGCGCGAGACCCTGGTCGCGCTCCGGCGAGAGCTCACGGGCTTCCGGGTCGAGGAGGCCTACGCGGTGGAACTCCGCCGTCTCGCCGCCGAGTGGAACGCGACCGTCGATACGGCGTTCGCCGCGTCCGGCGCCGAGCTGCCCGGGCAGACCGAGATCATCGGCGCCGTCCAGAGCGCGACCGATCCTCGAGACGTGATCGTTCAGGCCGCCGGGTCGCTCCCGGGCGACCTGCACAAGTTGTGGCGGGTGCGGGATGCGCTCGGCTACCACGTCGAGTACGCGTTCTCGTGCATGGGCTACGAGATCGCCGGCGGACTGGGCGTCAGGCGTGCCGCACCCGACCGCGACGTCGTCGTGATGGTCGGGGACGGCTCCTACCTGATGCTGCACACCGAACTGGTCACCGCGGTCGCGGAAGGGCTCAAGATCATCGTGGTCCTCATCCAGAACCACGGTTACGCCTCCATCGGCCACCTCAGCGAGACCGTCGGCTCCGAGCGCTACGGCACGAGGTATCGCAGGCAGGATGCGGAACGTGGCTTCGACGGCGGGGAGGTGCTCCCGATCGACCTGGCGGCCAACGCCCGCAGCTACGGGGTGGACGTCATCGACGTGACTCCGGGCCCGGATGCCATCGGGCGACTCCGCGCGGCCCTGGCCGAAGCCAAGGCCTCGGATCGCACGACCCTCATCCACATCAACAGCGACCCGCTCGACTACTCCCCCGACGGCGAGGGCTGGTGGGATGTGCCGGTGGCGGAAGCCTCCACGCTCACGTCGACACAGGAAGCGCGCGAACGCTACGAGCAGGCGCGGGAGAAGCAGCGACCGCTCCTCGGCTGAGCCGCGCGCTCAGCGGTTGACGAGGGTGACCTCGAACGAATAGCGGTCCGGGCGGTAGCAGTGCTGGCCGAACTCGACCGCGCGGCCGGAGTTGTCGAACGCCGTGCGGGACATCGTCAGCACGGCGGCGCCACGGCGGATGTCGAGCAGCTCCGCCTCGCTCGGCGTCGCCTCCCGTGCCCCGATCCGCTGCTTCGCCACCCGCATCGTGACACCGCGCGCCCGCAGGAGCTGGTACAGCCCGTGCGTGCGCAGGTCGTCGACGTCGAGGTCGACGAAGTCGGTGGGGAGCGTGTTGTCGAGGATCGCGATCGGCACACCGTCCGCTAGCCGCAGGCGTCTCACGTGGAGGGTGGGGCTGCCCGGCTCGAGGTCGAGGATCGCAGCCGCGCGCTCGTCCGCGGGGACGACCGCGGTATCCAGCACGGTCGTCTCCGGCCGTTGCCCCGAGCTCTCCAGGTCTTCGTACAGGCTGCTCAGCTCGACGTTGCGCGTCACCCGGCCGTGCACGACCTGGGTGCCCACCCCGCGGCGCCGGACGAGCAGGCCCTTGTCGACCAACTCCTGGATCGCGCGGCGGATCGTGGGACGGGAGAGCCCGAGCCGCAGGCCCAGCGCGACCTCGTTCTCGAGGCGCGCTCCCGCCGGGAGCGTCTCGTCGATGATCGCCTTCTCGAGACGATTCGCCACCTGGTAGTAGATCGGGACAGGGCCCGAGCGTTCCAGATCCATGAATAGATCGGTCGGCAGCGGGTGCTCCGCTTGAACCATCCACGCCCCCGAAGTGTCAGTGAGGTTGTCTTAACAACGATGATCGTATCGTGAGGACCGAGTGCGGTTCAGCGGTGGATCAGGTGCTCGGCCTCGAAACCGAGCAGCTCACGAGCCCCGGCCGTGTCGTAGGCGCCCCGGAGGCAGTACCGATCCGCATCGAACGGGACGGCCGGGTGCCAGCGGCTCATGAGCTCGGCGAGCGTCTGGTCGAGGAGGACGTCGTCGGCGACGACGTTGACCACCGAGCATCCGCGCAGCTCGCCATCCGTCATGGCCGTGATCGCGAGTTCGACGGCACGGGCGGCGTCCCGGACATCGAGGTACGCCCACAGCTCCTGCGCCATGCGTTCCGAGGCGTCGGCATCGGCACGGCGAGCCTCGATCTGCTCGCGTGTGGTGGTGAGGGGGAAGCGCATCGCCACGATCGGGAGGCCCCAGCGACGGGAGGCCATGCGAGCGCTCGCCTCGTCGCACTCCTTGCTGAGGGCGTAGCCCTCGGTCGGCCGGAGCGTGTGCGCTTCGTCGACCGGGAGGTACACGGGATCCATCGGCTCCTCGGACCACGCCATCCCGAGGATCGAGATGCTCGAGGCCATGACCACGGCCCGCACCCCCTGCTCTCCGGCAGCCTCGAGCACGGTCATCGTCGCGACAGAGTTGGCGACCAGCAGTTCGCGGGCAGTGTGCCCCACGGGCGCAGGGATGGCCGCCAGATGGACGACCGCGTCGGCACCCGCCATGAGCGAGTTCATCAGGCCGGCATCCGACACATCCCCCTCGACCTCCGTCGTCGCACGACTCAGGCCCTCTGCGGGCGGCGCGGACGAGGGGCGGTCGACGGAGATGACCTCGTGACCGGACCGGACCAGCCTGTCCACCACGGAGCGGCCGATCAGCCCACGGCCACCGGTTACGAGGATCTTCAGAACTCAGCCTCCTTGCTCGTGCTTGACGGCGAGCAGGTCCACGGTGTTCAGCTGCGGGTCCGTCGCCAGAAGGCTCGGACCGACGTCGCCCAGGGCCGCCGGAATGGCGCCGTTCAGGTGCGCTTGCCGCGCGTCCTCGTCGGCGAACGTGTCGAAGATGCCGAAATGCGTGTCATCGATCTGGAAGGCGTACCAGGTACGCGTTCCCGGCTCGAGATCGACCAGGGCTTTGCCACCGATCAGGAACTCTTTCAGTTCGCCCGCTTTATCCGGCTTCGCTTCGAGCAGCGCCAGTACACCCAACTTCAGTTCCATGTGATCCTCCTCAGCGGCGAGGACGCCCCTATGATGCAGATCCGGAGGTGTCAGGACGGACGGTACTCCTGATTCGCCCAGCCCGCAGGCTCCAGAGCGATCCGTGCGGCCTGTTCCGGCGGCAGGGCGCTGTCCCAGTCCGCCGCGTTCAGACGGGCGCCGCTGATGTCCGCGGACGCGTCCGACGTCAGCCAGAGCAGCGGTTCGACCATGACGTCCGGCTGGAGCAGTCGACTGCGCACCGCCTCGGATACGCCCTCGGGAATCATCCCGGTCTCGGTGGCGCCGCCAGGCAGCAGCCCATTGACGGTGACACCGGATCCGGCCAGATCCTGAGCCCAGATCACCGTCTCGGATTCGAGCGCCGCCTTGGAGGGCCCGTACGGCGAGAAGCCGGCGCGGCGCATGGTGTCGTGGTTCATCGTGATGTTGACGATGCGGCCCCAGCGCTGGCCCAGCAGGTGCGGCACGACCGCCTTGGCCATCAGGAACGGACCGTTGACGTTGGTGTCGATGATGGTCCGCCACGTGTCGCTGTCGACGTCCCAGAACCGCGTCGGCTCGGTCAGGAAGGAGTCGCTCACGTACTTCATGCCGCGACCGGCGTTGTTGACCAGGATGTGGAGGCCTCCGAAGGCGGCGATCGTCTCGTCGACCAGGCGCCGGCAATCCGCTTCCCGCGTCACATCCGCCTGCAGCGCCAAGACCCGGGGTGCGCCGAGCGTCGCGTTGATGTCATCGGCGACCGTGCGGAGCTCGTCCGTCTGGCGCGCGGCCGAAATGACGACGTTCGCACCGGCGCGGGCGAGGCCGAGTGCCATCGCCCGCCCCAGCCCGCGGCCACCGCCCGTGACGATGGCGACCTTGCCGTCAAACGATTCCGTTGTCATCCGTCCCCTACGCGCTGAGGCGCGGGTAGTCGGTGTAGCCCTTGGCACCCGACCCGTAGAACGTCGCTGCATTGGGCTGGTTCTCCGGGTGCTCGCCCTTCCAGCGCTCGACGAGGTCCGGGTTCGCGATCGCCAGGCGGCCGACGGCAACCGCATCCGCGTGCGAATCCTCGACCAGCGCGATCGCCTCATCGCGCGTCGTGACCGAGCCGAATCCGCTGTTCACGATGAAGGAGCCGCCGAAGCGCTCACGCAGGTCCTGCACGAGGGACCCGGTGGGCTCGCTGTGCAGCACGCTCACGTAGGCGAGGCCGAGCGGTGCGAGTCCGTCGACGACGGCCTCGTAGGTGGCGGTTGCGTCGGCGAGGTCGGTCTCGAAGACGTCCTGGATGTTGTGCATCGGCGACAGCCGGATTCCCACCCGGCCGGCTCCCACGGCCTCGGCGATCGCGGTGGTCACCTCGATGACGAAGCGGGCACGCGCCTCGGGGCTGCCGCCGTACTGGTCGTCGCGGGTGTTGGACACCGGGGAGAGGAACTGGTGCAGCAAGTAGCCGTTGGCGCTGTGCACCTCCACCCCGTCGAGGCCGGCGGCGATCGCGTTCTTCGCCGCCGCGACGAACTCGTCGCGGACGGTCGCGAGCTCGTCCGTGGTGAGCGCGTGGGGCACCGGGTAGGCGACCTTGCCGCTCGGGCCGTGCGCCTCACCGTTGATCGCCACGGCGCTCGGCGCGACGACGCGATCCTGACCGTTGATCGACGGATGCGAGACCCGTCCACCGTGCATCAACTGCATGACGATACGGCCGCCCTTGGCGTGCACCGCATCCGCGACCGCGCGCCAGCCGGCGGCCTGCTCATCCGTGACGATGCCGGGCTGGCCGGGGTACGCGCGGGACTCGTGGCTCGGGTAGGTGCCCTCGGAGATGATCAGCCCGACGCTCGCCCGCTGCGCGTAGTGCTCCGCCACCAGCGGCCCCGGGATGCCGGCTTCGCCCGAACGGGTGCGGGTGAGCGGCGCCATCACGACGCGGTTGGGGAGGTGGAGGTCGCCGAGCGAGACAGGGGAGAACAGATCCATCGAGGGATGCCTTTCAGTTTGGGGGACGTTTGCCGAACGGCCGGCACGCCCGCAGTATTCCGTCGGGTCGGTCGGCGTGTTCGCTCAGCGCGCGATCATGGCTTCCGCGGTCGAGACGATGTGGCTCCGGTAGCGGCGCTTCGCCTCCTCAGGGGAGACCGCGCCGAAGACCATCCGGACCAGTTGCGGCGCCGCCACGTACCAGTAGCACATCGCGATGATGGAGAAGTAGATGGCTTCGGCGTCACCGTCGCCGCCGAGGGCGCCGCGCACCGCAGCGACCCGCGACTGGAAGTAGCCGGACCGCTCGGCGAGCGCCGGGACATCCGCCGTGCCGTAGTGCAGCCCTTCCTGCTCGAACAGCCACGCCACCACCGGCTCCGCGGTGAGGAAGTCGAACAGGTCGCCGGCATACGCGGCGAGGTCGTCCGACTCGATCGCGACGCGGTCGGCGAGCTGGCCGAGCTTGGTCTGCAAGGCCGCCTGGAACAGCTCGTCCTTGTTGCCGATGTAGGAGTAGATCGACGCCTTGTTGACGTCGGCGCGGTCGGCGATGCGTTCGATGCGCGCGCCTCCGACGCCGTGGCGTGCGAACTCTTCCGCGCTGGCGTCGAGCAGTAGGCGGATGCTCTCATCCCGGTCGTAGCGTCTGGCCATCGATTCGGACCTCCGTTTTCATTTCTCGCAATCGTGATCTACTATATAACTAAACGTTTGTTTATATTGGAGGTCGGAAATGAATACTCAACTCACTGCACACACCATCACCGAGGCTCGCCTCGACGCCGCCCAGGTGGCCGAACTCACCGCGGGGCCCCGTCGCCCCGGTCCTCAGGTGGTGCTCCAGGCCATGGGCCTCGGCTCGCCCCGCCAGTGGACCTCGGAGCTCCCGACCGCGGCAGACCGCGTCGTCGTCGCGTACGACTCGGCCGCCGGACGCTTCGAGCGGGCATGGACGCTGACGGCGCAGACCCGCACGACCCGCTACTACACGCTGGAGAACGACACCCGCGGCGGGTACGTCAGCCACTGACCGCGGCCTGGCGAGTCAGCCGAGCGGCCCGGCCCCATCCGGGTCGGCCGCCGCTGTCGCCCCCGGGTCGACCGGCGCCGCGTCCGTGTGCACGATGTTCGTATCGGCCGGGTCCTTCTGACGACGGCTGGCGAACAGGAACGGGATCCCGATCAGCTCGACCGCCCCGCCGATCACGAGCGACGTGCCGTAGCCCCAGAGGTCGGCCGCGCGTCCGAGGGCCGGCTGGATGAACACCCCGCCGAGGCTGCCGAACAGCGAATCGAACGACAGGACGGTCGCCCGCTGCTTCGACGGGATCATGTCGTTCAGGTAGGACTGACGAACCGGTCCGGCCACAGCGAACACGAAGCCCCAGATCACCAGGAAGACGGTCGCCAGCCAGAACAGGCTCGTCAGCCCCAGCGCCACCAGGATGAGGATGCTCACCAGCGACGCTCCGATGACCGTCGTCGTCCGCTTGGCGAAGAGCCCCCGGATACGTGGCGCGAGCACGCCGCCCGCGACCTGCGCCAACGACAGGATGGCGGCAGCGAGCCCGGCGATCGAGTACGCGGTCGTGTCTCCGTAGAGCTCGAGCAGATACGGCTGCAGCGCGTAGAAGGCGTAGATCCCGACGCCCGAGGCGAACGGCGCCGACAGGATCATCCACCGCACCGATCGCTTTCGCAGCCCATGATCGATCGACTGCTTCAGCACGTTCCTGGTGGCCGCGACCGGGCCCATCGAATGGTCGGGCGTGAAGCCCAGGTCTTTCATCACCATGGCGGCGAACACCAGCATGACGACCAGCACCCCGGCCCTCAGCAGGAACGGCACGCCGAGGTTGGTCGCCTGGGCGATGACGCCGCCGAGAACCGATCCGACGAACATCGCGATCCCCGTGACGACCAGGCCACGGCCGAAGACGGCCTCGAGGCTGCCGGAGTACTTGGCGAAGGCCAGCGCGTCGACGAGCCAGGCGTCCACCGCGCCGGAGAAGAATGTGAAGCCCAGGCCGAGCAGCGCCGATACGATCGCCCACCAGACGAACGGCGCGTGCCACAGCCACAGCATCCAGTACAGGCCGGTCGTCACCGACAGGGTGATCGTGCCCAGCAGGTAGGACGCTTTCCGCCCGACCGTGTCGGCGACGACGCCCGTCGGGATTTCGAAGATCACCATGCCCGCCGTGAAGAACGCGTTCGCGGCGAACGCCTCGAAGTTCGTGAGCCCCGCGTCGAGGAGGAACAGCGTGTTGATGCCCCAGATCAGCGACGCGGCGAGCGTGTTGCCGAGCATCAAGGTCAAGTAGACGCGCTGCACGCGGCGAGCCGCCGGATTCATGACCCGCGACCGTTCGGCCCATCCCGACTCGTCACCCCGGCATGATGGACCCGGTCGGGTGGGTCTGGCTAGAGGAGCAGGTCGAAGACGCGCGTGGCGCGGTCCCAGTGCTCGGTCTGCGGGTTCTTCACCTTCTCGTCGAGGATTCGAATGGTCCGAGCCAGCGCCACACCGATACCGCCGGCCAGCTGCGGAAGTCTGTCCTGGGTCTCGTCGCTATAGGCGACGTCGAGCGGAGGGCGCCGCGTCAGCCGCTCGAGCACCGCATCCAGAGACACGTCTTCATCGATGTCCTCGAAGGCGTGGATGGACTCCTGCAAACCTTTCGTGATCGGCAGGTCCTGCGGCTCGATGATGTCGCGGCCATTGGCCTTCGCATTCGCCACGCCGCGGAGGAGCAGAGCGTAGATCCTGTCGTTGACGAAATCGTCGAAGCGCCGCAGATCGTCTTTATCCACGTCGAGGCTGGCGGCCAGGCGGAAGAACCGCTCGAAGCTGGAAATACCGAAGAGTTCCATGATGTCGACGCTCCTGATGTGCGCGAGTGCCCACGGAGGGACGCACGACCGTCACCTTACGCCGCGTTTAGTGAATAAAACACCAACCTCCCGTGTTATTGAGAATAGGTTTCAACAAGGGAGGTCCGTCATGAAGGTACGCAACTCACTGAGCTCGCTCAAGTCGATGCCCGGCGCCCAGGTGGTTCGCCGCCGGGGTCGCACGTTCATCATCAACAAGAAGAACCCGCGGATGAAGGCTCGCCAGGGCTGAGCAGCACGCGAAAGAAAGGGCGCAGGGTCACACGACCCTGCGCCCTTCTCTGTATCAGACGCGGCGGCTGCCCGTGAGCATGCGGACCAGCCAGATGATGACCGCGAGCACCAGGAGCACGATGCCGACCCAGAGGAGGAAGTTCAGCGAGGACACGAAGCCGCCCGTGAGAAGCAGAATGATGGCGATGACGGCGATGACGATGAGCAGGATGTTCATGGGAGGAGCCTTTCTCTGTAAGCAGGGACAGCCCAACGGAACCACCGTGAGGGAGGTCGTTCCACACCCCTGGGGGTGTATTGTCCGTCGCATGTCGTCCGGGATCGCTACGCGCACGGCTCCTTTCACCGTCGCCCTCGTGGATGACTACGACGTCGTGCTTGTGGGGTTGGCGCACATGTTCGACGACTACCGGGACCGGCTCGTCGTCGCTGAGATCGACGCGAACACTCCCCTGGAGGAGCCGATCGATGTCGTCCTCTACGACGCCTTCGCGCAGCCCGAGTCGAGCCACGAACAGATCGGCGAACTCGTCAAGAATCCGCGCGCCCGCCACGTCGTCGTCTACACCTGGAACTTCCACCCGGAGCTCATCCAGCAGGCGCACGAGCAGGGCGTCCACGGCTACCTGTCGAAGACTCTGACGGCAGAGGAACTGGTCCTCGCGCTCGAGGCGGTGCATCGAGGTGAGCGGGTGGTGAGCGAGGCGCCGGTCCGCGCATCCAGCGCGCCGGGCCTCGACTGGCCGGGGCGTCGCGAGGGGATCACGGACCGCGAATCCGAGATCCTCGCCCTGATCACGCAGGGCAAGAGCAACGCGGAGGTCGCCGAACTCACCTACCTGAGCCCGAACACCGTGAAGTCGTACATCCGCAGCGTCTACCGCAAGATCGGCGCCGAGAGCCGAAGCCAAGCCGTGATCTGGGGCATCGACCACGGCTTCCGGCCCGACCACCGGCGCATCGAGAGCTGGCTCGGGGGACCCTGACCCCGGATCCGACCACTTGTCGTGGGTCCCGGCCGCGCGCACCCTGGACGTAGCGCGACAGCGGTCCAAGGAGGAAGCATGCGCAATGCAGCCGACCTGCGACAGGTCTACTCGAACCTCATCGCGGGACGGGTCACGTGGTCGGGAACTCACACCGGATCGTTCGTCGGGGTGCCGGCGACCGGTAAACGCGTGACCTTCGGCGCGATGCACGCTGTCCCACTAGCACGCGCGACGTGTGTAACTCGGCCGCTTGCTGACGGCGAAATCGGCGCGAGCGGCAGGTCAGCCACGGAACGGCGCGAGCTGGATGGCGATGTCGAAGGCGCCGTAGCGACGCAGGAATTGCACTCGCCCGCGGGGCACACGAGCGGCCTCGGTGCGGCTCGCGGCGATGAACTCGCCCTTGAACCCAAGGCGGGGATGCTGCTCCACCACCCAGCCGAGCAAGTCCGGGGGAAGCTGCCAAGAGCGCAGGCCGACGACGTCGAGACCGGCGCCGGCGGCCAGCAGGTAGGGCACAGGACCACTCGCCAGGGGGACGTTGGGGTTCAGGTGAAGCGTTATCGCGTTGGAGATTGTTTCGGTGGCAGCCGAAGACAGGCCGACCCCCTCCGCGACGTCGCGGGCGATGCGGGCGCTGCCGCGGGTGAAGTCGACCTTCTGACCGCTGATGGGCAGGCCGGTGTCGTGCAGCAGGGCCGCTGCAAACAGTAGCTCCGCGTCGACGGTTAGCCCCTCCAGCGCCCCGATGGCGGCACCGAACATGAACGTCCGGTAGGAGTGGTTGAGGACGGCGGGAGTCAGCCGGCGCTGCGCGTGCTCGACGGCAGCCCGAGTAAGCGCCGACGACGGCGGAACCAGCAGTGCGGGTGCGAGCCGGGCGCGGCGGCCGGAGTTCAGCCTGACCAGCATCGACAGGCGACCGGCCGCGTTAGCAGCGTGCGCCCAGGCGACGGGACGCAGCAGCGAACGGCGCTCGGCGAGGGACAGCTGGCCGCCGGTGCGGTCAACCCAGCCGAAGGTCCCGAGGTCCGTGGCAGCGGCTTTCATCGCATCTCCTGGTGTGGTGGACGAGCGTCGGATTGGGGGCAGTCCCTGGGGAACACTTCATCGAGCAACTGCGGTGAACGCTCCGATCCCATCTAGTACCGTCTCGTCTTGGGGAACGCATTTCACGAAATGGTCGCCGCAACGACTAACTCTGGGGCCGTGACTTGGCTTGACGGCTAAGCCGGGCGCGACGTTGACGCGTGATGATGGTCGGAGTTAGCCCGACTACGACAGAGACCAGGATTGTCAAGATCAGCAGGACGGGCACGCGAGGATCGTTTCCAGACACCATGCGCAGCCCGCGCGTCGGGTACTCCAGCATTTTCGCCACGGAAACTGCAGTGGCGGTGTTGGTCTGAGCGGCGAGATCGGTGAGCGAGGTATTGAACGCGGCGCCGGCGCTCCCACCCGGCTTCGGTGTGATGCTGATTCCTCGCTGCGAGGCCCACGCGTTGATCGCGGACGGAAGCTCTTTCGATGAAGAGGCGGCCGGAGCGATAACACGGTCGAGCTTTGTTCGAAGCTGCGCGACGGGGGTCGTCTCGATGACCACGCCGTTCTGAGTCGTGATGCTGTATCCGGTCGCGATGGGGACGAGCTGGGCGGCGGAAGAGTAATTGTTCACCTCGAAAGGGGCGATGGCGTCGGCTTCGCTGATGCCATCGGAGAGAACCACACCGACGTGCGGCCGCAGCCACGGAAGCGTGAGGTTGAGGGCCGCCGACACATCGCCTACGTCCCAGTGCTGGACAGGAATGGCGGATGATTCATCAAGGAACCACGTTGGATAGCGCAAGGCGTGCCCAACGGCCTGAGCCTCGTCATCACCAGCGAGCTGCCGCATGACCTGCAACGAGGCCGGGATGCCCGAGGTTACGCCGGCGGTTGTGGTGATTGGGCCGTCCTGAACATATCGCTGCCCCGACACCCAATCGACCTCTGGATCGGACGCCTTGAGCGAAGCTATTCGAGACCAGTGAGAGGTTGCTTTGCGCCCGTCCAATAGGTCGGTAGCGGCGAGCACTCGAGCGCCGGCACAGATTGCGAGCACTCGCGATCCGCCGTCCGCCTGGCTCGTGATCCAGTCGCGGAGCTGGGATTCGACCTTGCCCGCGGGATCGTTCACCGCGGGAACTACGACGAGATCGGGCTTCTTCGCTCTGCCCGACGCGACGTCATCGAACGTATAGGCCGGCCGTACCGAGAGACCACCGTTGAGAGGGACGGGCATCGAAGTTTCGGCGACAGTATAGACCTGGAACTTTTTGGAACGAGCAAAGACCTCGTAGGGACCGAATGCGTCGTACCCATCAGTCCCCGAAACGCCGAGAGCCACGGCCACCACGATCGGTGCGCCGGCGGTCGAAGGGCGGCTCTTCGGGCCTGGCCTCGCGCCTGCGGTTGCACCGTCTGCCGACATCTGAACGATTGGGCCGATCACGAGGAGGCTCGCGAAAGTGACCAACGCAAGGCCCACCCCAGTTGTGATGCGAAGGACGCCACCAATGGCCGTGCGCCGACGGCTCTTCCCTCTCGGGGTTTGTTCTTCGCTTATTCGCGAACGGTCGGTGTTCATTGTCGATTCTCCTTCGGATTGCCGATTCGGGCGGCGGAACTAGGGCCGTCTAGATGCCGGCGCGGGTGGCATTTCCGGGATGCGCTCGTATCGAGATGGGAGCGGAAGGTCGGCGTGCGAATGACGCAGGTCGCGGCATGTTGTCTCGTCTCTGTCGTGTTGCTCCCTGCACGCACAAGCGCCTCGCTGTCAAGGACGGCCACCTGAACCCTCGCCCGATACCCCGACCGGAAACGCCCGACTCCTCAAACCGACGATTCTCATCAAACTGGCCTGGACTTGCGGGAATGTTGCCGCCGCGACGATCCCGCCGAAGAGTGCGAAGCCCGCAGCGGTCAGTTGAGCCGCGCCCACTCCAGCGGCCGCCACCGAAGGACCGGAGCTCCCGTTTGCGATGGCTGTTGCGCGGCCAGCCGCGTCGACAGCGCCGTAGACCGCGATTCCCAGGGCTCCTCCAAGCTGAGCTGACGCCGAAGCGAGTCCAGAGCCCACGCCCGCGTTACGGGCAGCGACCCCCTCGGAGATGACCAGAGTCGTCGGAGTGAAACTGAGGGCTACGCCGGCCGCGGCGAGCAACAGCAGCGGTAGGACGTGAAGGAAGTAGCTCCCATCAGTGCCGGTTCCAGCCAGGAGGAAATGTACTGCCGCCAACAGAAGCAGGCCCCCAAAGGCCACCCACTGAGGGCCCAACCGTTTCAGCAGCTTGGGAAGCAGCAGCAGGCTGACCGCGAATCCTGCCAAAGACGTCGGAAGCATGCCAAGCCCTGCAGCAGGAGGTGAGAAAGTCAGCACCTGCTGGAGCATGAGAGCGACGAGAACGAAACAGCCGATCCGCGCTGCACCACCGGCCAGATTCACGACCAAGCCGCCCACAACACGTGCCTCTCGCAGAAGCCCGGGCGGCAGAATCGGGTCGGCACTTCGCCTCTCCGCGAACGCGAACAGGACGGCGGCCTCGAGTGCGACCCCGATTGCTATACCGACCGGCGGTGATGACCAACCGAGGACAGGCCCGGTGAGAACCGCGTAGACGGACGCGACCGCCGCCGCCGTGATGAGGCCAGCTCCCAGGACATCGAACCGGCGACGCTCACGGCCGCGATCCTTCGACACCAGGACAAGAGCCGCACCAGTGATCAGGATGGCAACAATGCCAGCCGCGGCGAGCACCCCGTGCCAGCCGACAGAACCGACCAAGAGGCCCCCAAGGGTCACACCGAGTGCGCCGCCGAGCGCCGAGGCCGCGCCCCAGCCGCTCATTGCTGTTGCGCGCTGTCGGCCCGTCGTGCGGGCCAGGATCACAGACATCGCAGCGGAGCTCAGGATTGCCGCGCCACCGCCCTGCACAAGTCGAGCAACTACGAGAACCCATTCGGTTCCCGCGACAGCGCCGATGAAAGACCCGACCGCGAGCACGAGACTGCCGGTCAGCACCATTCGACGTCGTCCGAAGACGTCCGCCGCGCGCCCCGAGATCAGGAGCAGCCCCCCGAAGCTGAGGAAGTACGCGTTGAGTACCCACGCGGTCCCGATGGCGTCAAGCCGGAGGTCGCTCGCGATGCTCGGAAGAGCCACGTTGAGCACAGATGAGTCCAGCATGACTAGGAATTGCGCGGCAACCAGGGTCAGGATCAGCGGACGCGACATTTTCTCGCTCATGGGCGGCCACCCGCGGAGGCTAGGCGCTGGCCGGTACGGACTGCGGTGACCACATCAGCGATACTGTGCGCGGTCGCCGCAGCGCCTCGCTCGCTAGCGACCATGCCTGGATGGTCCACGCCCGGGACGATGCGGTGAACGCTGTCGGTAGAAAGGTTGAGCATTTCGTTTTGGGCTTGGAACCAGGAGGAGTCGTGCCCGATCGAGGCGGTGAGCACGACGAGTGGCTTATCGCCGATGCTCGTGAGGGTGGCGGCATCTCTGACGGAGTCGCCGGCGTCGATGTACTCGTCCAGAGAGCTTTCGAGGCTTCTCGCGGTCGCGGCGTTTGCCTGGACCTCCTCTTCATAGGGAGCCGGCAGTCCCGCGGGAATGAATGCGTTGAGCAACCTGATGAGCCCGAAACGGGCGGATACCGAGAGGAGTGCCGCGACGCGATGCAACGTCTCCGTGGAACCCTCTCCGCCATGCGCTGCCCGGTCCGGTGCGGTCGAGTCGACCAGCACCATGCCGGCTACCTCTTTCGGGTAGAGCTTGGCGAAGGAGCGGACATAAAGCCCGCCGAAGGAATGGCCGCCGAGCACGTAGGGTCCCCGCTCGCCGCTTCGGTGTAGCGCCGTATGAAGGTCGACAGCGATTTGTTTCCCGCTCGGCGGGGTTGCGACGTCGTCGCTCCAGCCGCGCCCAGCTCTGTCATACGTGCAGATGCGGGTGTCGCGGGCGACAGCCGCGCTGATCCGTCCGACCCCGGAGGAGGAGACTGCACCGCCCGCCTCGAAAACGACGGTTGGGCTCCCCGACCCCGTGCAGCGCAAGTGGAGCCGGTGTCCGCCGACGTCGACGAGCCGCCCGGGGACCGGGTGCGACTGCGTATCCGCGGTTTCGGCGACGGTTTCAATGCCGCCTCCCACGGAAGCGAGGACGAGGAGCACCGCCACTGGATACAGCACCGCTTTCGGGATGCCGCGCTGCCACCGCACGCTCCAGACCATCCAGACCGCAATTCCGAGCAAGGCTGGCGGCCAGACCCAATCGAGGAACCGGTGGGCGGGCGCTCCGAATGTCAGCAGCAACAGGCCGCCCTCGGCGAAGACGAGCGCAGCCAAGAGCGCCCAACGCTGCCGTACCTTCGTGGCGTGTCCTAGGAGCAGCCCGAGCAGCAGCCATCCCGAAGCCAGTCCCATCAGCGCTGCACCGGTGACGCTGCTCTCGGAAACGGGGACGAAAGGTACGAACGGCAACGCCAGAGCAAGACTGATACCGACGACGATCGCTAGGAGGGCCCCTCGGCCTGGGTGCCGCTTGCGACAAGCGGCGGGCAATGACGGAGAGTGTGTGCGCCCATCTTCGTCAGCCACGAGCGACTCGGGAATGGCTTCGGTTGGTGAGTTCAAGTTCATGATGTTTTCAGACCAGGGGTTGCGGGTCGTACTGGATTTCGCGGCGGACCTCTTCGGCCCGCTCGCTGCTAGCGAGTCGGGCAACGAGGTGGAGCGCCATGTCGATGCCGGCGCTGACACCGGCGCTTGTCAGGAGGTCGCCGTCGTCGACGTATCGAGCATCGGTGTCGATGATTGCGGACGGTTCAAGCCCGGCCAGGAGGTCAAGCGAGGCCCAATGGGTGGTGGCCGGGCGATCGGCGAGGAGCCCAGCCGCCGCGTACACGAGGCTGCCGGTGCAGACCGATGCCATCAGCGGAACCCGTACCCGCTGCTCCCGTACCCAGTTGAGGTGCTCGTTATCGCGCAGCAGGCGCCGCGTGCCCATCCCTCCCGGGTGGATCAATACCGCAAGCTCCGACGCATCACTGATGGAGTGGTGCGCCCCGAGAACGAGGCCCTTGGCAGCAACGACCTGCGAGCCATCCTGCGAGACGCAGGAGACGCGCCAACCATCCTCGGGGTATCGCTGAGTCCAATAGGAGAGCACATCCCACGGGCCGACCGCGTCGAGCTCCTCGACACCGTTGAACAGGAAGATGCCGATGTGCTGCAGCGCGGAGCCTGCCGGCTCGATGGGATAATTGGTGGGATTTGTTGGCATTGGTGTTCCTTTGATGATGCTGAAAACTCGTGAGCCCACAGGCACACTCACTGCTTGCTTCGAATCAATTGCAGTAGCCGAGCGCTTTTGCTCGGGGATACATTTCACGCTATAGGCGCCGAAGCGGAGGGCCTAGGACATGGAGTTGACGATCTCGGACACGACGCCAGCCACGGCTGGCGCTTACACGAGCGTCGCCGGGCCCCGGGTCGTGATCGTGGGCTTTCCATCGACTCAGATCCTCGACGTCACTGGCCCGCTTGAGGTGTTCTCCAGCGCGTCGCGGTTCCTCTCCATCCCTCGGTACGTCACGGAGATCGTCAGCACCGAGGGCGGCCCGGTTGTCTCCAGCAGTGGGCTCATATACGAGTCCAAACGCATCGACGAGATCGACGGTGAGATCGACACCCTCGTGGTTTCCGGCGGCAGCGACATGTCCGCCGCAGCGTCCGACAGGAAGCTGGTCGACAACATCCAACGGCTGGCGCGTCGAGCCCGACGGGTCACCTCCGTCTGCTCGGGCGCCTTCCTGCTCGCTGCCGCAGGGCTGCTGGATGGGCGTCGGGCGACCACTCACTGGGATGAGTGCGCGCTGCTCCAGCGCGACTACCCGAGCGTCGCAGTGGAACCTGACTCCATCTACGTCCATGACGGAAACGTCTGGACCTCCGCTGGCGTGACAGCAGGCATCGACCTCGCGCTTGCATTGGTGGCGGACGACCACGGAAGACAGGCCGCGGCCGTTGTTGCGCGACGACTGGTGGTGTACCTGCGCCGATCCGGGGGTCAGGCACAGTTCTCGCCCCTGCTCGCTGCCCAGTCGGCCGAGGACGAGCCCATCCGAAATCTTCTCGAGTGGCTCCCGGATCACCTGACCCACGACCTTTCCATCCCTTCGCTGGCAGCTCGCGTGCATCTCTCGGAGCGGCAGTTCAGCCGCGTGTTCAAAGCGGAAATCGGCGTGACACCCGCTGAGCATGTGGAGGCGGTGAGGCTTGAGTCAGCGTGCCGCCTGCTCGAGACGACAACGAACCCTGTCGACGAAATCGCGCGCAACACCGGGTTCGGCTCACCCGAAACGATGAATCGGGTCTTCCAACGCCGCCTCAACACCACCCCGACCGAGCATCGCCACCACTTCGGTGCCACTTAGGCCCCGAGCGGCCGTATAGGAGGGGCACTCGCGAGCGCCCCTCCTGTCGTCAGACTGCGGGCTCGCTCTCCGCCAGCTCAGCGGACCGCGACGCGCCCGGCATCGCCGCAAGCACGACCACGGCGCCGATGACGGCCGTGATAGCGGCACCGGCAAAGGCGGCGGAGTACCCGCTCGTCAACGCGGTAGTAGTGGATCCCCCGCGGGTGACGCCGGCCGCGACGGCGGTAAGGACGGCCAGACCCATCGCGGACCCGATCTGGTAGCTCGTGCTCACCAGGCCGGAAGCGACTCCCATATCCGCGGGAGGGGCGGCGCCGATAGCCGTCCCCAGCGAGGGCACGAAGGCGAGAGCCATTCCGAAGGCGGCGATAAGCGAAGCGGGCAGGACATCCACCGGGTACACGCCATCGGGACGTGCAAGCGCGAGCCAACCCAGCCCCGCCGCCAGCAGAAACAGCCCGGTGGCAATGAGCGTCTTCGCGCCGAAGCGAGCCTGGAGGCGAGGCGCGAGCGCGACCATGACGATCACGATGAGGCCCGTCATCGGGAGAAGAGCAGCCCCGGCTGCGAACGCTCCCGCGCCCATCACCTGCTGAAGGTACAGGTTCAGGAAGAACCACATCGACACCCACGCGGCACCGAGGAGCAACTGTGCGAGGTTCGCAGCGCCGAGCTGCGGGGCGCGCAGAAGCCCCAGGTTCAACAGCGGGTTACGGGAGCGGCGCTGGATCACGAAGAACACGACGAGCAGCAGCACGCCTGCTCCGAGCAGCAACAGGGTGGTGGCCGAGAACCATCCGGCCTCCGGTGCGCGAACAACGCCGAAGACCAGCGCGGCCAGCCCTGCGGTGACTGTGATCGCTCCCGCGATGTCGATCGACCCGGCTGGGCGTCGGAGCGTGCGAGGAAGTGACGCACCGGTCAGCGCAATGACGACCGCTGCGATCGGCACAGTGATGTAGAAGACCCACGGCCAGCTCGCGTACTCGGTGAGGACGCCGCCGAGGAAGACACCGACAGTCCCGCCGATGGGCGCGGCAGCACCGTAAACGGCGAATGCCTTGGGTAGCTGCGGAGTCCCGCCGAAGAGCAGCATCAAAAGGCTCAACGCAGCAGGTGCGATCAACGCAGCTCCGGCCCCCTGGACGGCACGACCAGCGATCTCAACACCTGCGTTCCCCGCGGCACCGGCCATGATCGACCCGACAATCAGCACCAACCAGCCGAGAACGAAGATCTTGCGTGCGCCGAACAGGTCAGCCAGGCGGCCACCGAGCAGCAGAAGCCCTCCGAAAGCGACCACGTAAGCGTTGAACACCCAGGACAGCGATTCCGGCGAAAAGCCGAGCTCCCGCTGCAGGTCGGGAAGGGCGACGCCAATGATCGAGGTGTCCATAATGACGATGAATTGGGCGGCGGCGATGAGCGCAAGGCCAAGCCACCGCTTTCGCGGGGAGGCCACGGACGAGATAGACATTCGAGTTCCTTTGGTCTGACGGTGAATACCGGGTAGGGGTATCACCCTATACCCCCTAGGGGTATATATATGCAGTGGTTGCTCGAACGCGTAGCAAGAGAACGCCGCCTAAGCAGACCCGTAAGGAGCGGCCTTCGTCCCATGAGCTGCAAACCCGCCTGACCCACCCCGCGAGTGACTGTCTAGGGTGTGGGCCGTCGAATCCATCTCGACTGATACACACACGAGGCGTCTGGAGCGCAGGTATTGGGGAACATCGCCCGACAGGCGCACCTCGAGTCTCACTCTCGATCTTGTAACTTTGGGAAAGTGATTTCTCGTGATGCGTCTGGTCGCTCGCTTGATCATGCAGAGACCGCGATTCATCGGCGATGCTCGTCGGCGACGTTTCGGCGTTGGATCTCTTGATCTCCAACGACCTTGTTTTCATCGGCCCGGATGGTAGCCGGATCAGCAAGACCGCTGATCTGCATGCGTATCGCAAAGGACAACCCAATTCGAACGCATTTGGATGCATACCTTCGAGCTCATTGCGGGCCGCATCTGCTCGCTCACGCTTCGACGGCGCCGTCGTAGACGTCTTCTCCGGAGCTCGGCGTTCGAGGTCCCGGTACTTCTCTGCCGGGGACCGGATGAGCGCTAGTTGCTCCGACCGCTCGCGAACGAACCAACTAGCCCCGCGACCCGCGGTTAGTGCTCACAGTAAGATGCCCCAGCAACGCTGGCGCATCTTACTTTTTGCGATGCCGGCGGACGTTTCCCAACGACCAGCACCTGAACGAGAGCATCACCCTTGGTCGGTGCGCTTTGGCAGCCGCGCTTGCACAGAGTCCCGCGCGATAGGGGCGCGACACCGACGGGCAACACCTTAGACGGACGCGAGTCAGCGCGGGCTCACGCTGCTGGTTCAAGTTCAAGACTGCGCTCCGAGAGGCCGAGCTTGAGCCGATAACCCTCCACGACCTCAGACACACGGCCGCTCATTGGCCATTAGCTCGGGCGCCAACGTCAAAGCAGTCCAGCGGATGCTCGGGCACGCGTCCGCTGCAATGACCCTCGATCTGTACGCAGACCTCTTCGACGACGACCTCGACGACGTCGCCATGCGCCTCCAAGCCGCCGTCTCCGCGGCAAGTGTGGGCAATATGTGGGCGAGTCCATCATCCGCCGACTGAAAAACCCCCGAAATCGCTGGGATTCCGGGGGTTTCGAATGGCGGAGACGGAGGGATTTGAACCCTGATGGTGCTCCTTAAGCCGCTTGGCGATGCGCCGAAACCCGCGGAATTCAGCGCGGCGGCCGCCCTACAGCACCTGCGAGAGGAAGCGCTTCAACCGCTCCGAGCGCGGACGGTCGAACACATCCGCGGGGGCACCCTGTTCCACCACGACGCCACCATCCATGAAGACGACACGGTCGGCGACCCGCCGGGCGAAGCCCATCTCATGGGTGACGACGACCATCGTCATCCCGGCCCTCGCCAGGCCGGTCATGACGTCGAGGACGCCCTTGACCAGCTCAGGGTCGAGTGCGGATGTCACCTCGTCGAACAGCATGAGCTCCGGGTCCATGGCGAGCGCGCGCGCGATCGCCACGCGCTGCTGCTGACCGCCGGAAAGCTGCGACGGGCGCGAGGACGCCTTGTGGACGAGGCCGACTTCGGTCAGCCTCTCGCGCGCGATCCGGTCCGCTTCGGCCCTGCCGATGCGCTTGACTTTGCGCAGCGAGATCGACACGTTCTCCAGCACGGTCATGTGCGGGAAGAGGTTGAAGTTCTGGAAGACCATGCCCATCCGGCTGCGCACCGCATCGATGTTCGTTTTCGGCGCGGTGATGTCCTGGCCGTCCAGCACGACGCGGCCAGAGCTCGGCTCCTCCAGACGATTCAGCAGGCGCAGGAGGGTCGACTTGCCCGATCCGGACGGCCCGATGATGCAGACCACTTCACCGGGTTCGATGGTCAGGTCGATGCCCTTGAGCACCTCGACCGGGCCGAAGTTCTTGTGGATGCCCTCTAGTGCAACCCGACCGGCCTTCACCGGCGCAGTCGTCGTCGTGTCTGCTCCCATAGCGTGCTGCACGTCCTTCTGCTCAGGTCGGCTGTCAATCTGCGTCACTTCTCCGCCCCCTCCAACTGCTGCGCCGACACGGGAGCGGTCGGCGTCAGATTGGCCGCGTCCGCCTCGCCGGTCATGGCGTTCTCAGGCTTCCGGCCGGTCTTGAACCGCTTGTCCATCCAGTTGACGACGTAGGTCAGCGGGATGGTGATGATCAGGTACATGACACCGGCGGCAACCAGCGGTGACAGGTTGCCGGTCTGCTGCGCGGCGTCCTGGCCGATGCGGTAGAGCTCGCGCTGCGACACCGTGAAGCCCAGCAGGTACACGAGGCTGGAGTCCTTGATGGTCGCGATGAACTGATTCGTCAGGGCGGGCAGAACGTTGCGTATGCCCTGCGGGATCACGATCAGGCGCATCGCCATCCCGTGCGGCATCCCCAGCGCCCTGGCCGCTTCCAGCTGGCCAGGCGGGAGCGATTGGATGCCGGAACGGAAGATCTCGGCGATGTACGCTCCCGCGATGAGCCCGAGCGTGAGGATGCCGTACGGGTACGAGTTGTCGCCGAAGATCCGGACGCCCATGAGCGGGAGCCCTTGCCCCAGCAAGAAGATCGTGAGGATGACGGGCAATCCTCGCATGAGGTCGACGTACACCCGGGCCGGCACCCGCAGCCAGAGGCGCTTGGACATGCTCGCCAGCGCGACCAGGATTCCGACGATCGTTCCCAGGACCATCGCCCCGATGGCGAGGATCAGCGTGTTCGGGAGTCCGATGACGACGAGGTCGGGGAGGATCGCGGCGATCTGATCCCAGTTGAAGAAGCCGTTGATGATGTCCATGTGCTGTCCCTTCGGCCGGCCCGGGTGCGTGTCCGCTACTCGACCGAGTACTTGTTCGACGGGTGGGCCGCGTAGTACTTCTTCAGCCACTCGATCACCGGCTTCGCGTCGTCGGCCGGGTTCCACTTCTCGAGCATCTTCTGGGTGGTCCCGTCGGCGAGGAACGTCCGCAGCTGCTCGTTGAGGGCGACACGGAGGTTCGTGGCCTTCTTGTTGAGGATCCATGCGCCTCCACGGTCCTCGGGGTTCACCGCCGAGAGGGCGACCTTGAAACCGAACTGGCTGGTGTACGCCTTGGCGTTCTGCGGATCGACCAGGATGCCGTCAAGACTGCCTCCGGAGAGCGCGAGCCTCGCGGCGTTGTTGGAAGGGAAGGTAACGATGTTCGCCTTGGTCCAGTACTTCTGCGCGTACTGGAGTGCCTGGCTGGACTGCAGGATGCCGATCTTCTTGCCGTCGACGTCGGACTCCTTCTTGATGGAGGAGTCCTTCGGCACCACGAGCGCGTTGTTCCCGATGATGTCGGGGAGCGTGAAGTCGACGGTCTTGCGCCGGACGTCGGTGTCGGCGATCGAGCCCATGGTCATGTCCGCCTGCCCGCCGGCGACCAGCGGGATGAGGGTGTCGAAGTCACGGCCGGTGACATCGACCTTCAGGCCCAGATTCTTCGCCGCCTGCTCCACCAGTGCGATGTCAACGCCGACCCATTTCTTGTCCTTGATGTAGGCGAACGGGGTCAGGTCGCTGCTGGTGACGATCGTGATGACGCCTGGCTTGATGGTCTCGTACTTCGACGTGGCGCTGCCCGTGGTCGAGGCGGATTCGGCGTTGGATCCGCTCGAGCACGCGGTGGTCGCGACGAGCGCGGCCGTCAGGACTGTGGCAGCGAGGGACGCCGTGATGAGTCGCTTCATTTCGTTGCTCCAATGGTGGTGGTGGGGATGGTGCTAGGGGTTGCCGCCGCTGCGAAGCGGTCGGGAGAGAAGAGGCTCACGTCGAGGTCGCTCTCGCCGGTGAGGGCGAGCTGAGCGGCGACATCGCCGTTGGCTGCGGACATCTTGAAGCCCCGGCCAGAGCAGGCGGAGAGCACGACGAGCCGAGGGTGCGCGGCAGGAATGCCGATGGTGAACTCCTCGTCCGGGGTCATGGTGATCATGCAGCCACCCGAAAACGCGGGGACGGGCTCCAGATCGGGAAGCGTCTCGGCGACGAAGGTACGGACCCGGGCGAGCTCCCAGTCCTCGACCTCTTTCTTGTTCGCGGACGGATCGTGGATCTCGTATCCCTCGGTGAAGTCCAGGCCGATCTTGACGCCGTATTCGTCGAACTCCGGGAGGCCCCATCCGGTCTCGCCGAGCGCTTCGTGCGTGAAGGCGGGAAAGGCATCGGCGGTGAAGCGCGACTCCCGGCCGGCCTTCGGCGTGAACCAGGACAGGGTGGCGCGACGGGGGGTGAGCTGGAGCGGCAGGAACGGCAGGAGGGTGCGCTGCCAGGCTCCGGCGGCGACGATCACGGTGCCGACCTCCCAGGTGCGGGCGGCCGTGACGATGAGGACCGACTCGTCCTGCGGGATCACCTCGAGAACGGCCGCATCCACCACTCGGGCACCGTGCTTCTGCGCGAGCGCCCACTCAGTGCGGATGGCGAGTTCCGGCTGGAGGTAGCCGCTGGCCGGGTCGATCACGCCGATGTCGCCGGCGCTGACCACATGCTGAGGGAAGCGCCGGCGCAGCTCTGCTTCGTCGAGATACTCGAGCGGGAGGCCGGTTTCGGCGGCGACCTTCTCAAGGCCGCCGATCAGGGGGCCGTCCGGACGGCCGATGGACAGTCCGCCCGTCATGTGGAGGACGGACTCGCCGCTCTCGGCTTCGAGTTCGCGCCACAGGCCGACGGCTCGCTGGGCGAGGGCCGACTCCTGCGGCCCCTGCGGTGTGACGGACTTGAACACGCGCGAGTAGCCATGCGAAGAACCGCGGTCGTGGCCCGATCCGAACTGCTCGAAGCCGATGACATCGGCGCCGCGTGCCGCCGACCGCCAGAGGGCCGCACTTCCTGCGGCGCCCAATCCGATTACGCCAACTTGCGCGTCCACTTCGCTCCTCACTGAAAACGACCTTGTCCATCCCCGTGAACGCCCCGTTTGGGAGGCGCTTGCGGCGAATTAACGGAAGTCAAACACAGGAAACCGGAACTAGTCAAGCGGAAACAGGCGGGTAATCAGAACGTAACAGAACACCCTGCGATGGCAGGGTGCGAAGCGGACCGCTTCAGACGCGGACGACGCGCCCGATGGCGGACTCGAGCTCGGTCGCCTGCTGCATCGAGAGTCCTGTGTCGGTGATGAGGAGGTTGATGTCCGAGGGCTCGCCGTAGCGGCAGAACGAAACCCGACCCACCTTGCTGTGGTCGGCGAGCAGCACGCGACGATTGGAGCACCGCAGGGCGGCGCGCTTGGTCTCCGCCTCCGCGATGTCGGGCGTGGTCAATCCGCGCTCGAGGCTGAGGCCGTTGGTGCCGAGGAAGGCGACGTCGACGAAGAGGTCCTCCAGGTTCCGGATGGCGAGGGAATCCACGCTGCCAAGGGTCAGCGCACGGACACGCCCGCCGATTATCACGACGGTCGCAGCCGCGGACCGGGTCGCCAGCGACTGTGCAATCGGCAGTGAGTTGGTGACAACGGTCACCGGGAAATCGGCGGGGATGAGGTCGGCTAGGTGCGCCGTCGTGGTGCCCGCTTCGATGAACACGACCCCACCGGCCGGCAGCTCGTCGAGTGCCGCGCGGGCGATGCGCTCCTTCTCGGCCGTCCATTCCGTGCGCGCTGTGATCCCCGGTTCGAACGCCGGCGTCTCGACGGGGATGCCGCCGCCGTGCACTCGCACGATGAGCCCGTCCGCCTGCAGCGCCGCAAGGTCTTTGCGCACGGTCTCCGGCGTCACAGCGAGCGACTTGGCCGCTGCGTTGACGCGCACCCGGCCCTGCTGCCGCGCTGTCTCCAGGAGCAGCCGCTGCCGCTCCGGTCCCGACAGCCGCTCCTCGTCGTCGATCGCCGCCATGTCTCTCCCCTGGTTCGCGCCGCAATGGACCGCGCGCCTCATATCCTACGGTTTTGGTTCGGTCTTGACGGTCCACTTCTTTCTGTGCTTTGCTTTGTTTGCTTTGGTTTTGGATTGAAGGATGGAAAGGGGCCGATGATGACGTCATCCGATCGTTTACGGGCGGATGCTGCCAGTCCCCGTGCGGGAGCGCCGGCCATCCTGATCGTGGGTCCCAACCCGGCGATGGACCGCACAGAAGAGATCGCCGACTTCCGACCGCACAAGGTGAATCGTGCCCTCGTCAGCAGTCCCCGCGCCGGCGGCAAGAGCATCATCGTGGCGCGCGCCGTGCGTCGGCTCGGCCACCACGTGAGCGCATACGGTTTCCTCGGTGGCGCGACCGGCCACTACCTGCGCGCGGAGTGCGAAGCGCTCGGGATTCGCGACCGTCACACCGAGATCACGGACGAGACGCGCATCAACACGATCCTGGTCGACGACCGCACCCGGCTGTCCACGGTGATCAACGAGCCGGGCCCGATCGTCTCCCCCGCCGAGATCGCCGCCCTGACCTCGACGGTCTCGGATGATCTGCGCGAGGGGGACTTCCTCATCCTCACCGGCAGCCTGCCGCGCGGAACGACGGACGACTTCTACGCGTCGCTGATCGCCCTCGGGCGCGCCCGCGGCGCACGTTCCATCGTCGACGCCGAGGGATCCGTTCTGGCGAGCGCCGCCGGAGCCGGGCCGTGGGCAGTCAAGTGCAACCTCGACGAATTCCGTGCGATCGCACCGGGCGCACCCCAGACCCTGGCGGGCGACGGCGACCGCACGCGACTGGTGGCGGCGATGCACGCTCTGGTCGACACCGGTATCTCCCTCGTCATCGTCACGCTCGGTGCCGCGGGCCTCATCGCGGTGACGCCCACTCACGTGTTCGACGTGGATGCTCCGCCCGTGGACACGAAGAACGCCACCGGGTCAGGAGACACCTTCCTCGCCGGTTTCGCGTCGGCGCTCGCCGACGGTGCCGACGTCGCCACCGCCCTTCGCGTCGGTGCTGCTGCGGCGAGCGCGAACGCCGCCGTCCTCATCCCCGACATCGGCCCGGACCCGCAGCTCGACACCCTGCTCGCCCGCACCCGCGCCGTCGTCCAGCCGGCCGCCGCGCGCGGCGAGCGGCTGGGTGCGCATTCATGATCTTCCTCGGTGTGGATGTCGGCACCACTCGTACGAAAGCACTCGCGTACGACGCCGAGACCCAGAAGCGCTTCGTCGTCGCGCGGCCGACTCCTGTCGTGGAGTCATCGTCGGGTGATCTGCGCGACGCCGACGCTGTACTGCAGACGGTGATGGGAGCGGTCGGTGAGGCGATCGCCGCGCTGACCGCGGAGCAGCGGGCACGGATCGCGGGGATCGGGATCACCTCCCTCAGCGAGGAGATGGTCCTGCTCGGCCCCGACTCCGCGCCGCTGGGCCCGATGCCCACCTGGTACAACCAGCACGCCGGCCGAGAGGACGCCATCGAGGCAGGACTCGACCCGTCCTTCTCGTGGGCGAAGCTCCGCTGGGCTCACGATCGCATCGCGCGTTCGGCCGAGCCGTTCAGTGCGGTCGCGAGGGAGGACGTCATTGCGGTGACGACGCTGAGCGCGTACATCGGCGACCGGCTGGCATACGCTGGGCGATTCGCCGTCGACCACTCGCACGCATCGCGGACCGGTTTCTTCGACCTCCGCGACGGCCGCTGGCTCCCGGAGCTCTTCGAGAAGACGGGGTGGCCGGCTGCCCTGCTGCCGCCGCTTGTGCCGACCGGCACGTCCGCCGGAATGCTCGATAGTGCGCTGGCCGAACTCTGGGGCATCCCGTCGTCCATCTCCGTCGTCCTCGCCGGGCACGACCACTTCTGCGGCGCGTTCGGGTTGGGCGTGCGCGGCGATGGCGAGCTCTACGTGTCTGCGGGCACCTCGGAGGCCCATTGCCTGATCGTGGACGCCCTCCCGGAGGGGCCGATCCCGGCACACGTCGGAGCGGGCCGGTACGTCGACGGCGAACGCTTCTATCTGCACCGACAGCTGCCCTCGGGCCATTTGTACCGGCACTGGCAAACGCTGCTCGGCACCGCGGAGCAGACGCAGGAGGAGGAGAGCTCCGCCCTCGCCGCGGAGCCGGTCGGTTCCGGCGGGGCCGTGCTCGTTCCCGGAATCGACACGGACACCCGCAGCTGGCTGCTGGGGCTCCGGACCGACGCGAACTCGCCGTCTGTGCTCCGCGCGCTCTTCGAAGGGTTGGCATGCGCTGCCCTCGACATCGACGACGGCCTCGTCGCGGTCTCGGGCCGCAGCATCACCTCGGTGATCGCCGCCGGCGTTCCCTGCGGCTCGCCCGTGTGGCAGGAGATCCGGGCGCACCTGTCCCCGGCACCTCTCTCCGTGAGCACCGAGACCGAGGCACCCGCCCTCGGGGCCGCACTCCTGGCGCAGCGCTCGGTGACCGGCGCTCCAGCCGCTGTCCAGTCCTCCGTCGCCATCGGCACCAGTGACGACCTCCGTACTGCCTACCGCGCTGTGCGTGACCGTTTCGAGCAGGCCTCGGCCTTCGTCGTCCGCTGACCGGACTCGCCCTCTCCACTCCGCACACCATCCCGAAGGGAACCGTCATGCCCACTTCACTACCCACCCGCCGTCTCGGCGACACCGAGCTGCAGCTCACCCGCATCGGCTTCGGCTCCCTCGCAATGGGGGGCGCGCACTGGGTCTCTGGTCGCGGCGAGCAGAGCGATGCGGACTCGGTCGCCAGCGCTCGCGCGGCCGTTGAAGCAGGAATCAACTGGATCGATACCGCCCCCGTCTACGGCCGAGGGCTCGCCGAGGAGCTGGTCGGTTCCGTGCTCCGCGATTTCGCCGAGGCGGATCGGCCCCTCGTCTTCACCAAGGCCGGTCTCGGCTGGGACGACGACGATCCCCGCGGCGAGCCGACGCGCACGGGCGACCCCGCGCGCATCCGGACGGAGGTCGATGACTCGTTGAGGCGTTTGGGCGTGGAGCGTATCGACCTGTTCCAGATGCACTGGCCGCCGCTCGACCAGTACCGTATCGAGGATTACTGGCCCGTCTTCGCAGAGCTCCGCGACTCCGGCAAGGTGCGTGCTATCGGGCTGTCGAATCACACCGTCGCCGAACTGACAGCGGCTGAGCGCATCGCGCACGTCGATTCCATGCAGCCGCCGTTCTCGGTGCTCAGTCGTGAAGCGGCCGCCGATGTCATCCCGGCATCAGCGGCGAACGGCACCGGCGTTCTCGCCTACGCGCCGATGGAGTCCGGCCTGCTCACCGGTTCGTTCACACCGGAGCGCGCAGCGTCGCTGTCGAAGACCGATTGGCGCCGGGACAGTCCCGACCACACCGGCGAGGGCCTGCGACGCAATCTGCGAGTCATCGACGAGCTCAGTGCCGTCGGCCGCGGACGCGGTGTCACCACCAGCGCGATCGCCGTGGCCTGGACCCTTGCCTTCGACGGCGTGACCGGCGCGATCGTCGGCGCCCGCGTTCCCGGGCAGATCGACGACTGGATCGCCGCAGCCTCTCTCGACCTGACCTGCGAGGAGCTGGATCGCATCGCGCAGGCCGTCGAGGAGTCAGGCGCCGGACGGGGACCAGTCCGCACGGAGGCGGGCGCGTGAGCCTCGTCTCACCGGCTGACCTTCTGGCAGGCGGCGGGGCGGCCGGGGCCTTCAACGTCATCCTGCCGGAGCACCTCGAAGCGTTCATCGCGGCCGCCGAGCGGCGGCGGTCGGGGCTCATCCTGCAGCTGTCGCAGAACGCCGTGCGCTACCACGGGTCGCTCGCTCCGATGGGCAGCGCCCTCCTGGCCGCCGCCCGCGCATCGACCGTCCCCATCGCGGTGCAACTCGACCACGCCGACGATCTGGACCTGATCCGCGAAGCCGTCGCGCTCGGCTTCACCTCGATAATGTTCGACGGCTCCCGCCTCGACGATGCCACCAACGTCGAACGGACAGCTGTCCTCGCCCGCGAACTCGAAGACACGGGCGTCTGGGTGGAGGCGGAGCTCGGCGAGATCGGGGGCAAGGACGGTGTGCACTCGGCCACCGCACGCACGAGCCCAGGGGACGCAGCCCGATTCGTCACGCTGACCGGAGTGGATGGGCTCGCGGTCGCGGTCGGCAGCTCGCACGCGATGACCGAGCAGTCGGCCGTGATCGACCTCGCGCTGGTGACCGCTCTCCGCAACGCCGTCCCGGTGCCGCTGGTGCTCCACGGTTCGTCGGGCGTCCCGGATGCACTCGTTCGGCAGGCGTGCCAGGCCGGCATTCGGAAGGTCAACGTCGGAACCCGCTTCAATTCCGTGTTCAGCCACGCACTGCGTCGAGCCCTCGCGGCGGATCCCGCGGCCGTCGACCCGCGCCGCTACCTCCGGCCGGCGAGGGAGGCCGTGGAGGCGGACGCGGCGCACCTGCTCGAGGTGATCGGCGGGTGAGCGAGCGCGCTGTGGGTGCGGGTCCGGCTTAGCGACAAGGCCCCGGAACCGGGCAGCCTGAATACGCCTCCACGTCGACTTACCCGGTCTCACCCGAGATCGTCGCATCGCCAGGCGCTGCGCTCCGGCGGGAACGTGCGCCCAGACAACCGCACCTAGAACCGGTTGCTCGCGGAGTTGCCACCTTCCGAAGGGCGACCCCACGACTCGTCGATGTGTTCCCGCAGCTGGGTCCAGATTTCCACGGGGCTCTCCCGAGTCGCCTCCGACAAGCGGGACGCGAGCCGGGTGATCGCCATCAAGGCCGGTTAGATCGCGGCTGAAAGGTCGATATCGACACGGCCGGTAGCGTCATCGAGGCGGGTTGTGAGTTCCGCACGGAAGACGGGACCCACAACGGTGTCTGGACGCCCAGGTCAGTCGAGGCCTGCCAGGTGCGCGCCCGCTGCCGGCGCTGCGATCACCGCACCGCCGGCCCGTCGAACCCGATCCAGTGCCAGGAATGGGGCACACGCCGTCTCGGCGGCCAGCGCCGCGAGGTGCCCGATGAGGGTGTGCGGGTCGGCGGCGATCGCCCACCCGTCCACCGCATACCGGGACATCGTGTCGACGCATTCCTTCTTCTCTTCCGGTGTCGGGCTGGTGGAGCCGACCACGCCGATCAGTCCGCGTTGCAGTTCTGGGCCCATGTGTGTGGTGTCGATGATGAATACCCGCATGATCGTTCGCTCCCGTGGTCGATCGTTTTGTTTGCTTTCCGGCGGAGAGATCGAGAGCGAGTGGGAGCGGCGTAAGTGCCGGGACCGTGGAATACCGGACTGGAGCGAAGCGGAGGGAGGATAAGCCGCGAAAGCCCGGCACGGTAAGCCGCGGGAACGAGGTAGGATCGCCCTGCGAAAAGACACACAAACCCATGAAGGCAGCGCCGCCACAGGCGGCTCCACAGTGGTTCAACCCAGCGGACGCCATCTGCGCTTGCAGCTGATCTCCGACGCCCCAGATCCGCCTATTTGCCGCGAGATCGGCTGTAAAGCTTTTGTATTCAACGTTAATCACCCGGACCCGGACCCGGACCCAGACCCGGACGGATCATTGGATCCGCCCGGGCCTCTATTGGAATCGAGCTCAGCCGAGGTCGAGGAAGCTGCTCTCGTACTGCGCCGCGTCGTTGATGGCGACCTTCTTCATCTCGTTCTGTTCCAGACCGCGGGCCTTGTAGAGCGAGCCGTACACGCCGGTGTCGATGAGGTGGTCGACGGTGGCCGCGATCGCCTTGGTCAGCTTTGTCCCGTCGGCGTTCTTCGGCAGCGCGATCGCCTGGTAGCCGACGCCGTAGCGCTTGCCCTTGACAACCTCGAGCTGGTCGCCCGTGCCGTTGCCGTTCTCGCTGGTGAACATCGCGGTGCCGAACGTGTCGAGGAAGACATCGGCGCGACCGCTGCGGATGGCCAGGTAGCCGTCTGCGGCAGCGGGGAGTGGGGTGATCGTCATCTTCGCGGAGCACTGCGCGTTCTGCTTGTCGACGAGCTGCTGCGTGATACCGCCCTGGGTGACGGCGACCCGCAGGCCACAGGCGTCCGCGATCGCCTTCACGTTGTGCGGGTTGCCCTTGGCGACGACGAGCGCGGTGCCCTCAGTCTGGTAGCTGACGAAGTTCATCACCTTCTCGCGCTCGGAGGTGTCGCTGATGGTCGACATGCCGAGGTCGTAGCGGCCGCCCTGGATGCCGGTGAGGATGCCCGCGAAGGCGACGGTCTTGAAGTCCGCGGGGAGGCCCAGCGTGCAGCCGATGGCGCGACCGAGGTCGACCTCCAGGCCGGTGAGCCTTCCACCGTCCTTGTAGGTGTAGGGCGGGCCGTCGCCCGCGGTGGCGATCTTCAAGTGTCCCGTGGACAGGATGGAGTCGGGCACCTGGGAGCGCAGGGATGCCACCTGGTCCACCTTCTTGCCTTCGACGGTGCAGTCAGAGGAGGAGGCGCCGGTAGTGCCGGAGGCGGTCGAGCCCCCGGCACTCGGGGCGCTGCAGCCCGCCAGGGCCAGCAGGGCGATGGTTGCGCTCGCCGCGATGGCGAGCGGTCGGAATGTTGGTGAAGTCACGACAGGACCTTTCTCAGGAAATTGCGGGCTCTCTCAGTCGACGGCGAGGTGAGGAACTCTTGCGGTGGTGCGGTCTCGACGAGCCGTCCGTCGTCGAAGAATGCGATCTGATCGGCGACCTCGCGGGCGAAACCGATCTCGTGGGTGACGACGATCATCGTCATGCCCGAGGCGGCGAGGTCCCTCATGACATCGAGGACCTCGCCGACGAGCTCCGGGTCCAAGGCGGACGTGGGCTCGTCGAAGAGGATGAGCTCGGGCTTCGTCGCCAGCGTGCGCGCGATGGCCGTGCGCTGCTGCTGGCCGCCGGAGAGCTCCCGGGGGTAAGCGCTGAGCTTCTCGCCGAGCCCGACGCGCTCCAGCAGCTCCACCGCGGTAGCGCGGGCTTCGCTGCGCGAGCGCTTCTTCACGACCAGCTGCGGCTGGACGACGTTCTCCAGAATCGTCAGATGGCCAAAGAGGTTGAACTGCTGGAAGACCATGCCGATGCGCGCGCGCCGCTCGGCGGTCTCGCGCTCGCGCATCTCGTAGAGCCTGCCGTTCGACTCCCGGTAGCCGACCAGCTCGCCGTCGACGAGCAGTTCGCCGCCGTCGATGCTCTCCAGGTGATTGATGCAGCGCAGGAAGGTGGACTTCCCTCCCCCGGATGCGCCCAGGATGCAGGTGACCTCCCCGCGGCGTGCGATGAAATCGATGCCCTTCAGCACCTGGTGGTCGCCGTAACGCTTCTCGACGCCGATCGCCTGAACGACGATGTCCTGCACGGGAATGCTCACTGTTCCGTCTCCGTCCGCAGCTTGGTGGGGCGTCGGCCGGCACGCGAGCCGACGGCGAATCGCTTCTCGAGGTAGTACTGGCCGATGCTCGCCAGGGTGGTCGCGACGATGTACCAGAAGCTCGCTACGAAGAGCAGCTCGATCACCTTGAAGTTCGACGAGGAGATCGACTGGGCGCGGGTGAGCAAGTCGGCCGCACCGATCACGGAGACGAGCGACGTCGCCTTGAGCATCCCGATGACCTCGTTGCTGGAGGGCGGGATGATGACCCGCATCGCCTGCGGAAGCACGATCTTCGCCATGATCTGCCCCGGCCGGTAGCCGAGCGCCGACGCGGCTTCCCGCTGGCCCGGATCGATCGACAGGATGCCGGCGCGCACGATCTCGGACATGTACGCCGCCTCGTTGAGCCCCAGCCCGAGCGTCGCCGCGACCATCGGCGTGACGACCACGTTGGTGGAGACCGACCACCCGCCGATTGACAGCGTCGGGATGAACAGGGCGATGTTGAACCAGAACAGGATCTGCACCAGCTGCGGGACGCTCCGGACGAACCACACGTAGGTCGTCGAAACCGAGCGGAGAACCGGGTTGCTGGACAGGCGCATGACGGCCAGCACCGTCCCGAGCACCGCGCCGAGCACCATCGCGAGGACGGTCAGTTCGAGCGTGACGAGCAGCCCGGACAGGATGTCGGCGTTGGGCAGGTAGGCGAAGACCGCCCCCCAGTCCACATTGCGGCTGGTGGCGAACACCCACAGGATGGCGACGACCGCCGCGACGGCGATCGCGGCGCCGATGAGCCGTCCCCAGTGCTTCAGGGGAACGACCTCTACCGTCGTTCCCCGGCGGACCGCCACGGGAGCGGTGCGGTTCACGGTCATGTCAGGACCACTCCTTCTGTATCGCCGGCCACACCTGCGCGCTCGACGCCGCCGACGCGTGCGATCGCAGCGGCGCCGGCCCAGCACGACGCCGGCCCCAGCTGCGCACGCAGGAGAGGAATGCGGCGCGTGTGCTCGACCGAGATGTGCTCCCGGGCGACCGCGTCCGCACGCTCGAGGTAACCGGGCCCACCGCTGCCCAGCCCGCCGCCGAGGACGACGGCCTCGGGGTCGTAGATGAGCATGAGGTCCGCGATGAGCACACCCAGATGCCAGGCGGCGTGCTCGATCACATCGGCGGCACGCCCGTCCCCCGCCGCTGCCGCGGCGAACACCTGCCGCGCATCGGATCGCGCATCCCCGAAGTACGCCTCCGCGATCGCGGTGCCGGAAGAGATCCGTTCGACGTTCGCAGCGTCACAGCGCTCCCACGCACACCGCGCCGGGGTGGTGTATCCGCTGAAGTAGGCGGATCGGTGAGCGCCCTCCAAGGGCCGGCCCTCCTCGAGGTACGCGTGCGCCAACCCCGTGCCCGCGGTCACGTACAGCGGGCGCGTGGTCCCACGGGCGGCGCCGAACCGGTGTTCGCCGACCGCGCCGGCCTCGGCGTCCGCGATCACCACGTGCGTGCGTCCATCCGCGGACAGCGCCTGGGCGAGGTCGCGCCCCCGCCAGCCGAACCAGCCGTGCGGGTCGCGCAGGCGGCCCTCCTCGTCGATGGTGGTCGCCATCGAAACGCCGACCACGGCCGCATGGGAGAGCTCGGGCTGCCTGAGGAGCGCCCAGACTGCGGCGAGGTTGGCACCGCCGTCGCCGGGAGTCGTCGGCAGCACGCCGACCTCGATGGGGCGACCGTCGGGGCCGATGTAGCCGGCGGCGATCTTGGTGCCGCCGACGTCGACCCCGACGGCTCCCGGGGTGACGTCAGTTCTCACGGGTCAATTCCGCCTCGTCGGTGATCGAGTGCGAGGTGTAACGGAACTCGCCGGCCGGGATCCCCGCCTGCTCGCCCCATGCGTACGCCAGTACGGACGGCACGATGAGAGAGACCAGCGGGAGGTACTCGTCGGCCACGGGGATCGCCACGCTCGCGTCGTCCGGGCCCACGACGACGACCCGCCCGGTGATGTCCCGGAGCGCCCGGGCGAAGGAGGCGTCCAGCTCCGCCGCGCGCCCTTCCCGGGCGGCGAAGACCAGCGAGAGCTGCTCGGAGCTGATGCCCTCGATGGGTCCATGCCGGTAGGTGCTCGAATCCCACGCCGCAGCGGGCACTCGGGCGATCTCGCGGACGATGAGCGTCGCCTGCACGGCGGTGGCCGCGAGGGCGCCCCGGCCGAAGAATTCGGCGTAGGCGGGCGCAGTGGGCTGCAGAGCGAGGATGCCGTCCGCGGCGGCGAGGGCGGCGGCGGCCGCAGCGCCCAGCTCGGCGGAGGGGAGCCCGTCTTCACCGGCGGCGGCCGCGGCGACCCGGAACAGAGTGAGGTAGGTCGCGGTCCACGGTCCGAACGGCGTATGCGTGACCTCGGTCAGGCCCTGGTCGACCGTGGCATCACAGAGTCCTGCGAGTTCGCTGTCGGGCGCATTCGTGATGCACAGTGTGCGCACGCCCCGATCCTTCAGCGCCTGAGCGGCGCGAATGGTCTCGACCGACGTTCCGCTGTACGAGATGAGGATGACGAGCTCGTCATCGGCGATGGTCGCAGCGCTCGAGTGGACGACGTGTGAGGCGAGTTCCGCGCGGGCATCGATCCCTCGCTCCAGGAAGCGTTCCACCGCGGCCAACGAGGCGTTGTAGGAGCCGCCCATCGCTGCGATGCGCACCCGTGAGACGCCCTCCGCGAGAGCCGCGACCTGAGGTGAGAGCGGCCGTGCCGCGATCTCGTCGAGTGTGGACGGGATGTGGGAGAAGCGCTGAGCGAGGTCCATGGTTCCATTTCTGTCCGCGTCTATTAGTTCGTCAACCGACCGAACTAAGTGTTCTAGTATGCTAACCGAACGAACGAAGTCGCCGCAAGAGCGGAAGCCGTCGGGATGGAGAAAGCCGGATGACACTGCCGGAATTGAGTGAGAGCGCCCGCAAGACGCTCGCCGCGCTCCTCACGCTGGGGCCGTCGAGCCGGCCGCAGCTGAGCGCCTGGACCGATCTCTCCAAGCAGACGATCTCCATCGCGGTCGAAGAGCTTGTGGCCGAGGAACTGATCGAGCCGACGAGCGTTCACCAGGGCCGGATCGGCCGGGCGGCGTCGGTGTACGACCTCGGCAGCCGCTCGGGCTGGCTCCTGGGAGTCGACTTCGGCTCCACCCACATCAGGCTTGCCGCCACCTCACTGGCGGGCGAGGTGCTCAAGGAAGAGGATGTCGCCGTCAGCGCTCCGGTCAACACGGCCAACGCGGACTTCACCGAGGACGCGCACGCCGCCATCGTGGCCTTCATCGAGCGGGTGAGTGCGGATGGGCGCCGGCTGCTCGCCGCGTGCGTCGCCCTCTCCCGATCCGTCCCGACGCTGCGCGACTGGAATCAGGTACCCGGCGACGAGACCCTCCCCGGCGACCTGCAGCGCATCCTCGGCGGCCTGGGAATCCCAGAGGACGCGGCGTTCTACGCCGAGAACAACGTCAATTGCGCGGCCCTCGGGGAGCTGCGCCGCGGCGCGGGACGGGAGGAGTCCGACTTCGCATACCTCCAGGTCGGCGTCGGCATCGGCGCGGGCATCGTCTCCGAAGCCCGGCTGGTCAGGGGCGCTGAGGGGCAGGCGGGCGAGTTGCGATACCTGCCGTCCCCCCTGCATCCCGAAGAGTACGTCTCCGCCGAAGACGCCCTCGACGCCGCCGGCATGATCGACCACTTCGACACTGTCCGGGGGGCCGACGAAGCGCCTGCAGCGGCCGTGGAGGACATCATCGAGCGGGCCGCGCGGGGGTCGCACAGCGCTGCCCAGGTACTCGACCGGCAGGCCGACGGTGTCGCGTTCCTCGTCGCCGCCCTGGTAGCCGTGGGCAACCCGGCGAAGGTCATCCTCGGTGGCGGCATCGGCCAGGCGCCGGCCATCGGAGACCGGGTGGCCGACCGGGTGCGGCGAATGGGGCTCGCGGTAGAGCTCGAACCCGGTGTCCTGCGCGACTCGGCGACCGTTGCAGGCGCGGCGACACTGGCCAGGGAGAAGGCTCTGGACGAACTCGTCGGCCCGACCCTGGGGTTCGCGATCACCCGGCGGCATCGCGAGTGGGTCGAGAACCCCACTGCCGGAGACGATGGAGCGGTCGTTGCCTGAGCACGGCGCGCCGCAGGCCGTGATCTTCGACTGCGACGGCGTACTTGTGGACAGCGAGGCGCCGGCTGTCGCCATCGACCAGATCATGCTCCGCGACTTCGGCATCGACCTGCCGCTTGACGAGATCCATGCACGCTTCGTTGGGATGACGGAGGCCGCCTACATCGCAGAACTCGAGCGAATGGTCGGCCCGTTGCCCCCCGGCTGGCGAGAGCCGTACCGTCCTCTCTACGAACATGCGCTGGGCGACGGACTCCAGGCGATCGAGGGGGTGGATGCCGTGATCGAGAGCCTTACCGTCCCGACTGCGGTGGCTTCCAACAGCTCGCATCCCCGCATCCGCCGCTCGCTGGGTCGTGTCGGCCTGCTGCACCATTTCGATGGACGCATCGTCAGCGCGCAGGACGTGCCGCGCGGCAAGCCTGCACCGGACGTCTACCTTTGGGCGGCTGCACTGCTCCAGGTCTCGCCGGAAGCCTGCGTTGCGATCGAGGACTCCCCCACCGGCGCGCGAGCGGCACGGTCGGCGGGCATGCGGGTGTTTGGATACGTCGACGGGCTGACATCCCGCCAGCTACTCCGCGCGGAGGGGGCGACCACGTTCACGGCGATGGAGGAGCTCCTCGACCTGATCAGGTGAGGGCGTGCTCTCGCTGCCGTCAGCGAAGACGGCTGTCGTCCTGGGCGATCAGTGCGGCACCCATCCAGCAGGACGCGTTTCCGAGCGCCGCCGTCGTGAACGGCGTGTCGGCGAACAGCTGCTGGCGGTACAACGTCGGGCAGCGCTCGATGGCGCCGCGAACGTACTCGGGAAACCCGCTCGCCAGTCCGCCCCCGACGACCACCACATCGGGATCCATGGTCTGAACGAGGAGCGCGAGGTAGGCAGCGAGGGCGTCGGCCCCCTCATCGAGCACTCGCAACGCGAAGGGATCGGCCCGGCGCACTGCCGCAGCGAGCGGTCGGGCATCGGCGCCGCCGTCGAACCGGCGAGCAAGAGCGGGCCCCGCGCACAGCTCCTCCCAGGTCGATGCGCCGGGCGCCGCGCCCGCGGGCGACCAGCCGCTGAACAGAGCCGCGTTGTGCGCACCGCTCCAGACGGAGCCTCCGACCACGAAGGCGTGGGCAAGACCGGTACCCAGCGTCACGTAGAGCATCGAGGCTGCGCCCTGCCCCGCGCCCACGCGTTGCTCAGCGACGGCGCCGCACATGGCGTCGTTGGCGGCGAGGGCAGGCGAGTCGGTACCCACGATGTCCGCGGCCGTCCATCCCGACCATCCCAGCCAGCCAGCCGCATCGCGCAGTCGTCCTTCGTGGTCGACGGTGGTCGTGACGGACAACCCGACCGGGACCATTGCCGATTCTCGGGCGGACCGCAACAGTTTTCGAACCGTCTCGGCGTTGCCGTGTCCGTCGCCGCGCAGGGTTGGTTCCTGCCCGAGAGGCAGGTCGCTCCC
Source organism: Leifsonia sp. T36S-04 (assembly GCF_042465655.1). Taxonomy (GTDB): domain Bacteria; phylum Actinomycetota; class Actinomycetes; order Actinomycetales; family Microbacteriaceae; genus Leifsonia. The sequence continues at coordinate 3,609,392 of NZ_CP146286.1, read as the reverse complement.
ATCGGCTCGGATGCCTCCCACCGCGATCTTGGTGCCACCAACGTCGACTCCGAGCGCGACGATCTGGCCTCCATCCGGGTTCATCCTCAGGCTCCGACCACCTGCAGGCCGCCTTGCTCCGCTTCGGTGAATCCGTCGTACCCGACGCCTGCAGGGTCCGTCACCACCACATCCACGTCGCTGAGGCTGCAGACGGTCGCGAAGGTGACCACACCCAGCTTGCTGCTGTCGGCGACGACGATCGTCCGGCGCGCGCTCGCGAGCGCTGCGCGTTTGACGGCCGCGTCGTCCGGGTTGTATTCGGTGAAGCCTGCTGCGCCGTCGACTCCGCCCGCGCTCATGATGAACGTGTCGAAGTGCAGGCCGGCCAGGGCGGACTCGGCGGCGGGGCCGTACACAGAGCGCTCGATCGGCCGGATGGTTCCACCGATCACCATGACCGTCATGTCCTGTTCATCGGCCAGGCAGTCGGCGGCGCGCAGATCGAGGACGAGCACCCTCAGGTTGCGGCGGCCCGAGAGCGCGCGCGCGACCTGCAACGTCGTCGAGCCCGCATCGAGGATGACCGTCTCGCCGTCCCGGATGAGGCTCGCTGCGGCTTGGCCGATCCGCTCCTTCTGCTCCTGGTTGCGCATACTGCGGGTGTGGAACAACGGGGACCTGCTGCGCGACACCGTGGAGACGGCGCCACCGTGGACGCGCGTCAGCGCGCCGAGCGCCTCCAAGGACTCGAGGTCGCGCCGCACTGTCATCTCGCTGACGTTGGCGGCGTGCGCGATATCAGCGATGTGCAGCTCACCGCGCGACTCGATCATCTCGAGGATGAGTCGATTCCTGTCGGCCTTTTTCACCGAACTCCTTCGCTGGTCCTACGTTTCGAAGTACAACCTATCGACGCAGCGGGCGCCAGCACTCCGATGGAGCCCTGGCGCCCGTCCACCCGTCAGTCGCAGGGCTTGTAGAACGAGCTCGAGATGGCCGGGTCGTCCATGTTCGCCTTGGTCGCCACCACGATCGGAGTGGAGATCTCCTTTTCGACCTTCTTGCCATCCAGTGCCGATACGGCGGTCTTCACCGCTTCGTAGCCGATCTTGTACGGGGCGGGGACCAGCAGAGCTGACGCAGTGCCCTTCCGGAGGAGGTCGATCTGGTAGTCACGCGCGCCTCCCGTCACGAACTTCACCTTCCCGGACTTGTCCGCCTCTGTCAGTGCGGTCACGGCTCCCTCGGCGTCGCCGCCGTTGAAGGTCAGCACTCCGGCCAGGCTCGGGTAGCGCGCCAGGGCGGCCGCCGTGATCGAGGCCGACTTGCCGGCCTCGCCCTGCGAGTACTGGATGTCAGCGGTGACGCCGGGGTGCTTCTTCATCTCTGCGGTGAATGCGGCCCGACCCAGGTCGTTGGTCGTCACGCCAGGAGGAGAGAAGATGGCGAGCACGGTGCCCTTGCCTCCAACCGCCTTCACGATCTGCTGCGCAGCGAGCGTGCCCATCTGGCCCCAATCCGCAGACAGGCTGGAGGTGAGGATGCTGTCGTCCTTGAGCGTGGTGTCGACGGTCAGAATCTCGATGCCTTTGTCCTTCGCCTGCTTCAGCGGTGGGAACAGCGCTGTCTCGTCCGTGGGGGCGATGATGATCCCGCTCGGGTCCTGAGCCGTGGCTGCGTTGACGATCGGCACCTGCTGTGTCGTGTCGAAAGCCTTCGGCCCCTGCAAGTCGACCGTGACGCCGAGTTCTTTGCCCGCGACCTTCGCGCCGCATTGCAGCGAGCGGTAGTAGGCGTCGGACATGTTGCCGACGATCACGTCGAGCTTCTTGCCTGCCGCTGAGCTGCCGGTCGGGGACGACGCAGCGGGCTGCGAGCAGCCGGCCAGGGCGACAGCGGAGGCGATAGCGAGCACCGAGAGCGCCGCGGTGGTGGTGAGTTTCATGGTGTTGTCCGTTCGGATAGGTGTTCGGGGGTGTTCGGGGCTAGTGGGAGCGATCGCGACGAAGCTTGTCGAGGTACACCGCGCCGATGAGCACGACGCCGATCGCGACCTGCTGCCAGTACGGCGCGACCCCGGTGATCACGAGGCCGTTCTGCAGGACGGTGGGGATGAAGACGCCGGCGACGGTTCCGATCAGTGCGCCCGCACCTCCGAAGAGGCTCGTACCGCCGAGGATGGCAGCGGTCACCGCCTGGAGGTTGTCCGTGGCATGTCCGGCCAGCGTCGTGGTCCCGAATCGTGCGAGGGCCAGGAAGCCAGCCAGTCCGGTGAGCGATCCGGTGAGCACGTAGACCTTGACCAGGTGCACGTTGACCCGGATGGACGCACGGCGGGCGGCCTCTTCATTCGCGCCGATCGCGTAGGTGTAGCGGCCGAAGCGCGTCTGGTGCAGCAGGATGCCGAACACGATGGCGACCAGCGCCGCGATGATCACCAGGTAGGGGATGCCCGCGAAGGTGCCGTTGCCGATTTCGGCGACGGAGGCGGGGATGCCGCTCAGGTCGAATCCTCCGGTGATGACGTACGAGAGGCCGAGCGCTGCGCCGAGCGTGCCGAGAGTGACCACGAAGGCGGGGATCTTGGCGTAGGCGATCAGCACACCGTTGATGGTTCCCCACGCAGCGCCGCTCAGAATGCCGACCACGAGTCCGGCGAGCAGGACGCCCGGCCCGTCGCCGCCGATGGCCTTCATCGTCAGGAGTGATGCGACGCCGCCGAAGACGAGCACCGAGCCTGTGGAGAGGTCCATTCCTGCGGTGATCAGCGGGAAGTTGGCTCCCACCGCGAGCACGAGCAGGATGGACGCGTCCGTGGCGATGGCCCGGGCGTTGGACAGTGTCGGGAACGTGGTCGGAGCGATGATTCCGAAGACCACGACGATGACGGCGAGGATCACGAAGATCGCCACGCTCGGCTTGAGCGCGAGACCCAGGAGGCGCCGCAGCCAGGCCGGCCCGTGCGCGTCGGCGGGATCGTTGTCGATGTCGGCGCTGTACTGAGTGGACGGGTGGGTGGTCTCGTGCACGCTCATTCGGGTTGCTCCAGGTTGGCTCCGGTGATGGCCGCGACGATGTTCTCCGTCGTCGCGTCGGCGATGTCGATCTGCGCTCCTCGGCGGCCGAGACGAAGCACTTCTATGCGGTCCGCGACGGCGAGGACATCCTGAACGTTGTGACTGATCAGGACGACCGCCACTCCGCTATCGCGCACGCGCCGGATCAGGTCGAGGACGTTGCGTGTTTGGGCCACGCCCAGAGCGGCGGTCGGCTCGTCCATGAAGACGAGGCGATCCGCCCACATCACGGAACGGCAGACGGCCACGCCTTGCCGCTGTCCGCCGGACATGGACGCCACCGTCCTGCCTGAAGGCGCGACGGTGACCGACAGCCGGTCGAATACGTCCACCGCCTGGGACCGCATCGCCTTGGAATCCAGGAATCCCATCGCTCCCAGTACGCCCTTGCGCTTGACCTCGCGGCCGAGGAAGAGGTTGGCGGCGGCGTCCAGGGTGTCCGCGAGCGCCAGGTCCTGGTAGACCGTCTCGATGCCGTAGCGCCGGGCGCCCTCGGGCGAGCCGAAGCGGACGGGTTCCCCATCGATGAGTATCTCGCCTGTGGTGGGCTCGTGGACGCCGGACAGAGTCTTGACCAGCGTGCTCTTGCCCGCGCCGTTATCACCCATGAGCGCGACGACTTCCCCGGGGTACACCGAGAAGTCAGCGCCCCGGAGGGCGTGGACATGCCCGAAGGTCTTCGTGATCTGCCTCGCTTCCAGCAGAGGCGGGGAATGGTGCTGCACTGCTCCTCCTTCGTGGGCGCCCGACGGGCCGCTTGCGTCATGTCTAACACGCAACGGCCACAATTGCACACTTTTTTTGTTTGTTTGAGCGTTACGGGTGTGTTACGTTTCTGGCATGACGAGCGCATCGACCCTCTCCGCCTACGAAAACGGCATCATGAATCAGGCAGCGGGCCTGCTGGCGATCCTCGACGCGCCGCCCTCCGCCGATGCGGACGCGTTCCTCGCCGGAGTCGTCTCACGCTTCGACGGGATCGTCATGACCGGAATGGGCTCCGGGCCGTGGGCGGCCTACCCGGCCTATCTCCGGTTGATCGACGCCGGCGTGCGCGTGTGGGTGATGGAGGCAGCCGAGCTGCTCAACTACGGGATGGGACTGCTCACTTCACGGAACCTGCTCTGGATCACGTCGCAGTCCGGTGAGTCGGCGGAGATCGTCGCGCTGCTCGAGAACCTCCCGCACGAGCGTCCCGTCGTCCTGGCAACGGTCAACGACACCTCCAGCACCCTGGCCCGTGCGGCGGACGTAGTGCTTCCGCTGCACTCCGGGCCGTCAGACGACGGGGTCGCCGGCACCGGCACCTTCGTCAACACGATCGTGTCGCACGCGCGCGCCGTCGACCGCATCCTCGGGCAGGACTCCGAGCGCGAGCTGGCCGACGCCCCTGCCGCGGTGGCGGGGTACACCGCAGACTGGGCCGCGCAGCGTGAGATCGCCCTCGCGCTTCCACTAGCCGGACGTCGGCTCATCGTGGCTGCGCGCGGCGCCTCGCTCGCGGCAGCGAAGACCGGCGCGCTCTTGATCAAGGAGGCCGGCAAGGTACACGCCGAGGCCATGTCGGCAGGAGAATTCCGCCATGGCCCAATCGAGCTCGTGGATTCGCGCTTCACGGCGGTGGTTCTGGAAGGGGCGCCACGGACGGCAGAGCTGAACCGGCGGATCGCCGCAGATGTCGTCGAATGGGGCGGTCAAACCATCTGGCTCGGTGCCGAGGGCGGGCCCGGCATCGATTGGCGCATTCCGGTACTTGCTGGAGCTGCGCGTCCGATCGCAGAGCTTCTTCCGCTGCAGGTCATGAGCGTCGCGGCCGGATACCTCAACGACGTCGTCCCGGGCGACTTCGTTCACGCCCGCCGCGTCACGCGCACGCTCTGAGGCCGGCTCAATCCAGTTTTCGCTGCGCTCACCGTCGTCCTTGGCCTCGTGGGAGCGAGCACGAATCGATGTGACACACGTCTCGCTGCCATAGGCTAGGCATTCAACAGACCGTTATGGCGAGTTGGTGCGCATAATGCGGACGCGCGCGCTGCCGCGGTGTGCGTCGGGGAGGTCGCCAGGACACTCGCACGACCCGTCAAGTAACCTCCACGGGCGCTCTAGGCGGATCCTAGCGACGGCGGATCACGTTGAACGCGATCTCGCTGCTGCGGTCGTAGTCGACGGCGTACGGCACGCGCAGCCCCTCGCTGGTGATGCGGGTCTCTTCCACCACGAGCCACGGGTCGTATCTCGCTAGGTTGTGCTTCGCCGCGTATTCGGTGGGGAGGTTGGGCGCGCTTTTGCGAGCGGCGGAGGACACGAACGCGTGGCAGTGTCCTTCTAGCGCCTTCGTCACCGAGTGGCCCCAGTCGCGGAGGGCGATGAGCCCGGGCAGGCTGTCTCGCCGGAATGCGCGGCTCACGAGACGGTCATTTACACGACGATCTGTATTGTTTGATGACCTGCTCGGTCATGCGACATGAGTCCCACCCACTCGCCGCGTACCGGCTCACCGTCTCCACGCACTCCTTCTTCTCTACCGCCGTCGGGAACACTGACCCGATCAGTCCGCCCTGCAGTTCCGGACCCATGTTGCTCGCATCAATGACGAATACCCGCATCACAATCACTCCCCACCCGATCGTTTTAGTTTGCCTTCCGGCGGAGAGATCAAGAGCGAGTGGAAGGGGCGTAGTCCCAGGACCGTGGGATACCGGAGGGAGCGCAGCGAGTGAGGATATGCCGCGAAATCCCGGCACGGAGAACCGGGAACGAGCTACGATCGGCCGGCGGAAAGACAAACAAAACAGGCGAGAACAGCGCCGCCGAGGCGGCTCCACCCAACCGGCATGCGGCAATCTCGGCCCATGACGCTCATCGGATCAGGTGACCAACGCTTGTCTGGGTGCGTCGTGTTCCTGCCGCACAGGTCAGCGCTTTGTCGCTCGGCGTGGGCTGTCCGAGCGTTCATCGTAGGTCGCTGACGCACCCTGCCGTTCCAAGCGCGCTCTGACGCCGTCAGCGTACCCGTGAGCGACGCGGTGCGCGCATCGATCGCCGCCCACGATCGTGCCAACGGTGCCCCTGTGGTTCTGGGCGCCTATCTGAGCCCGTCCGATGGTTCGGGCGGTGCACAGGCCTGGCTCGATGCAACGCGACTACGCGCAATCCGCGATCGACAGTCTGCCCGAGGTCCTGCGCGCCGAAGCCAGCGCTGAACTAGACGCCGCTGCGGGAACGCGTTCTGTCCCCGTTTCGACGCGCTCCCGCATCGGCGGGGTGCGCCGACTGGGACGGTTTGCTGTCAAATTCGGAATGGACGGTTCTCTTTCATCCGTCACGGGCGCGAGCGGAACAGTGCACGCGGATAGGGACCATCCGATCGGTCAATACGTCTACCAGACGTTCTCCGCCCACGACTACCAGCGATGGATTCGTGACTACTGCCGCGACCTCGCGCTCAACGCATCCTGGGCCATGGCCGATCATGAGAAGCTCGGTCTCGATCTTCTCGATGACATCCCCCCTGCGCGCTCCTTCACGCCACACCTGGTTGGCCTCTGGCAGTGGTCGGAGGGCAGCTTCGATATCGTTCGAGTCGCGGCGATTTTGCCCGAAGAGGCCTCGGAGCTCCGCGGCGCGCCTCGCGAGGTGCAGATCACCTACGTCTTTGACCGCTCCGCGCCTACCATCTCCGTACAACTCAGACTGATCGACAAGGACGGGTACCGGCTTCCGGAAGCGAGCTGGTTCCGCATCTCTCCATTGGTCGATCACCCCAACAGGTGGGCCCCGCGTAAGCTCGGCATGCTGGTAGACCCTAACCGGGTCGTCCGCAACGGGAACCGCACAATGCACGCCGTCGACGCAATCGAGTACAGGAACGGCTCGAAACAGGCTCAGCTCGTCTCTGTGGATGCTCCCCTCGTAGCCCTTGGGCGACCACGACTGCTCGAGTTCGACAACACCTTCAACAACCTCGACGACGGCTTCTACTTCAACCTCCACAACAACGTCTGGGGAACCAACTTCCGAATGTGGTTCGACGAAGACGCCACCTACGAGTTCCACCTGTCCCTCGACACCGCCCCCGAAGGGACGGAAGCGTGACCATCGACGTGCACGGCGCCGTCGCTCCGCGCTTCGCCGCCCTCGAAAGGGCCTTCGCCGATGCGTTCGCTGGCCGTCCCTCGATGGGAGCGGCGCTGGCCATCCGCCACCACGGCGAGATAGTCGTCGACCTGTGGGCCGGCCTCGCGGACCCCCGGACCCGATCCCCGTGGAACGAAAACACCGCAACCGTCATCTTCTCCTGTACCAAAGGCCTCCTGGCGCTGCTCGCCGCCAGACTGGTACAAGAAGGGCGGCTGGACTACGACGCACCGGTCACTGACTACTGGCCCGAATTCGGCGCCGCAGGCAAGCACACCATCACGGTCACCGAGCTGCTCGCACACCGCGCAGGGCTGTCGGCGCCCCGGGAGCCACTTACGGTGAACGACATCGTTGACTGGTCCCGAATGACCGCGACGCTAGCCAGACAAACACCGCTGTGGCAGCCTGGCTCCGGCCACTCCTATCACGCCATCACCTACGGCTGGCTTGCCGGAGAACTCATCAGACGTGTCACCGGCGAAAGCGTCGGGACGCATTTTCAGCGGGCCATCGCCACGCCGCTCCACCAGGACGCGTGGATCGGCTTGCCTGACAATGCCCGCAGCAGAGTAGCCCACGTGTCGGCCGATGCGACGCTTCAGGATCTCATCGCCGACGAGGCCGCGCACCGGGACACTAATGTGCCCGACTGGAGCGAGAAGTCGATGACGCTCGGCGGAGCGCTCCCACCCGAACTAGTTGGCGAGGAGTCGGGCTTCAACGATCCGCGAATCCAAGCCGCAGAGGTACCGGGAGCGGGCGGTACCGCAACCGCCAGAGCGTTGGCATCCATTTGGTCTTCCGCAATCACGACCACCGACGGCGTGCGCCTGCTCAGCGCGGCCATCATGCAAGAGGCGACACAGGTTCAGACGGAAGGGGCGCCGATCTTCGGTAGCCCAGGCCCATGGCCACGGTGGGGACGCGGCTTCCAATTGGATTCGCAAACCAGGAGATACCTCACAGCCTCCGGTTTCGGGCACGACGGAGCAGGCGGGCAAGTCGCGTTTGCAGACCCAGACACCGGCATCGGCTTTGCCTTCCTCACGAACCAGATGGAAGGACGGGAAGACACCCGTGCAACCCACATCATTGACTCGCTGCGCGCCCTCCTGAAAACCTTGCCCAGCTGAACACGGCGCAGCATCGTGAGCAAATAGTTTCCCGTGGGCGGCCTCGGCGCGATGCCGTCCACGGGGGATCCTGCCTGATGCAACCGGCCGCAACCACGCTATGACGGCGTTGCATACCGCTCCCGCATGGGGCGACGACTTCCGCATGCGAGCTGTACTCGAGCGACGACCAGCGAGGGCCCGGACTCGACGCACGGCAAGGGGCCCGAACTTCTGGTCGGGCCCTCGTCCTCCCACCTCTCTATCGACCGAGCCTGTGTTCTCGTTGCTGCCCTGCCCGGTTGGGGCCTTGTGGGCCTTTAACGCCCGCTGTCGCGCACCCGTTACTGCCTCGCGTGGATGGCGGCCTTGGCCGGCCGCGCAGAGTCCGTCCGTCGAAGCCCTGAGGAGTAGATGATGCCCCGTCTCGTGACGACTCACCCGCCAGTGCAGAACGGCGGTTATCCGGAGGTGGTCGAGATCCCGATGCCGGACGCGAAACGGCGCTTCCCAACAGACTGCGGCCGGGATGATCGAGGTCGGCACCCCGAAGTCGCACAAGCGCCGCACGGTTCCGTTCCCACACCTGCTCGACCCGGCGCTGCGTCCGCTGGTCGAGGGGAAGGGCCCGGACGACCTCGTCTTCGCCGACAAGCACGGCATGTATCTGCGGCGCACCCGGGTGAGCACGGCATCGCGTTCCTGGTTCGTGTCCGCACGCCTGGCCGCCGGCATCCCACAGATGACCCTGCACGATCTCCGACACACGGCCGCGAGTCTCGCGGTGTCGGCTGGCGCCAACGTGAAAGCCATCCAGCGGATGCTCGGACACGCCTCCGCGGCGATGACTCTGGATATCTACGGACCTCTTCGACGATGACCTCGACGACGTTTCGGCACGTCTCGATGACGCCGCTACGAAATCAGTTGTGGGGTTTTTGTGGGGGATGGGCACGAAAAACCCCCGGAATCGGCGGGATTCCGGGGGTTTCGATGAGCGGAGACGGAGGGATTTGAACCCTCGGTCCCCTTACGGGGACTCCACCTTAGCAGGGTCAAAATACTCCCGAGCTGGCCGCAGCTCGCGCACGTACCTGCAACGAAAACAGGGTCATGCACAACACGAAGTCAGGTGCAACTGTCCCCTCGCTGTCCCGACTCACCGCTCCGGGGGGTACTGTTCGATCGATGCGGCGCACTACTTCGCGCAGACCCGAAGGGATTGGTTTCTGGACATGCGCCAGCGCGATTATCTGCAGCGAAAGCCAAGTAGGACGCCGGCCGAATTTCGCCGCGCCTGCAGCAGCCCCGTTATTGCGAAAAGCTCTTCAGTTCATATGTGGCAAGTCGAGAGTGGTGGGCTTCGTCAGTCGAGTGTCGTGTCCGGTTGGGTCCGGACACGACACCGTGCAGGGATGGGGGGGTCTCCTGCACCCGCTGCGATACGGCTCGGGGGAAGCCATGTCGCAGCAGCCGGGGGGATCAAGGGACAGAACTGCCAGTGGTGGACGTGAGCGGCTGGAGGCGGGTGAGTTGGGTGACGTGTGCGGGGGTGAGCTCGGCGAGCGAGTTGACTTGGAGGAGTTTCATGGTGCGGATGAGTTGGTCGGTGAGGATGTGGATGGTGCGGTCGACGCCGGCGCGGCCTCCGGCCATGAGGCCGTAGAGGTAGGCGCGGCCGATGAGGGTGAATTTGGCGCCGAGGGCGTAGGCGGCGATGATGTCGGCGCCGTTCATGATGCCGGTGTCGATCGCGATCTCGGTGTGGTGGCCGACTTCGCGGGCGACGTCGGGGAGGAGGTGGAACGGGATCGGCGCGCGGTCCAGTTGCCGGCCGCCGTGGTTGGAGAGCACGATCCCGTCCACACCGAAGTCGGTGAGCTTCTTCGCGTCCTCCAGGGTCTGCACCCCCTTGATCACCAGCTTCCCGGGCCAGAGGGCGCGGATCTCGGCGAGGTCGTCGTAGTCGATCGAGGGGTCCATCGCCGCGTTGAGCAGGTCGCCGACGGTGCCGCCGGTGGCGGACAGGGAGGCGAACTCCAGTTTCGGTGTGGTGAGGAAGTCGTACCACCACCACGGCCGCGGGATCGCGTTCAGGATCGTGCCCAGCGTCAGCTGGGGTGGGATGGAGAACCCGTTCCTCTTATCCCGCAACCGGGCGCCCGCGACCGGGGTGTCCACGGTGAAGAACAGAGTGTCGAACCCGGCAGCCGCAGCCCGCTCCACCAGCCCGTAACTGATCTCGCGTTGCCGCATCACATACAATTGGAACCAGTTCCGCCCTTGCGGATTCGCCGCCTTCACGTTCTCGATCGAGGTCGTACCCAGCGTGGACAGGGTGAACGGGATCCCCGCCGCCCCGGCCGCACCGGCACCGGCGGTCTCACCCTCGGTCTGCATCAACCGGGTGAACCCGGTCGGCGCGATCCCGAACGGCAACACCGACGGGCCACCCCAAATCGTGCAGGACGTGTCGACCGTGGACACGTCCCGCAGGATCGACGGGTGGAACTCCACGTCCTGGAACGCCTGCCGCGCCCGGGCTAACGACAGTTCGCCCTCGGCGGCGCCCTCGGTGTAGTCGAACGCCGCCTTCGGCGTCCGGCGGCGAGCCATCCGCGCCAAATCCTCGATCGTCAGCGCCGACTCCAGTCGCCGTTTCTTCAGGTTCAACTCCGGCTTCTTGAACTGCATCAACTCCAGCAACTCAGCCGGCTTCGGAAACTGACGGGTGACCAATAGTGCGTCCTTACCTAGGTTGCCATCGGATCGTCATCGGGGCAGGCGGAGTCCGGCCATGCCACCATCCACTGCTAGCGCCGTCCCCGTTGTGAACGATGAACCAGGCGATGCGAGGTAAACGATGGCGGCGGCAACTTCGGGTGCTGTGGCTAGTCGCCCCATCGGCTGGCGTGCCTCCAACCGCGCGCGCTCTGCCGTGGCGTCCTCGGACGCATCGAGCAGTCGGCCGACCCACGGAGTGTCGACCGTACCGGGACAGACGCAGTTGACCCGGACTCGGCCGGTGAAGTCGGCGGCCGTGGCGAGAGTCAGAGCCTGGACGGCGCCCTTGCTTGCGCTGTACAGAGCTCGTTTCGGAAGCCCTGCCCAGGCGGCGATGGAGCTGACGTTTACGACCGACGCGTGGGCGGATCGTTCGAGATAGGGCAACGCAGCACTTGTCACTCGGGCGATGCCGACGACGTTGACGTCGAGGACCCGCAGCCACTCGCTGTCGTCGTTCTCGGCGATCGTCCCGGTTGCGCCGATCCCGGCGCAATTGACGAGGATGTCGAGACCGCTTTCCTCGAACCGGCCACTGATGACCGAGCTGATGGCGGCGCGATCCGTCACATCTGCGACCAGTAGATCCGGTTCGTCGATCGCAGCCGACCGATCGAGGCCGACGACCGTGGCCCCTTCCTCACGCATGAGTGCGACCACGGCGCGCCCGATACCGCTTGCCGCCCCCGTCACCAGTGCAGTCAGTCCTGTGAGATCGGTGGAGACGCTCATGCGGCCACCACCGCGTTTTCGGCCCGTCCGAGACCGTCGATTTCACAGGCGACCCGATCGCCCGGTCTGAGGTACACGGCGTCTCGGGCGCCGAGTGCCACGCCCGCAGGGGTTCCGGTGTTGATGAGGTCTCCAGGACGAAGCACGAGGAACTGGCTGAGGTACCAGACGATGTGGGCGACGCTGAAGATCATGTCCGCGCTCGTGCCGTCTTGCTTCTGTTCGTCACCGACCCAGAGCCGCATGCCCAGCGCCTGCGGGTCCTCGATTTCGTCTGCGGTCACGAGCACCGGACCGAGGGGGTTGAAGGTCTCACAGCTCTTGCCCTTGTCCCATTGGCCTCCGCGCTCGAGCTGGAACTCCCGCTCGGACACGTCGTTGCAGAGCACGTAGCCGGCGACATGCTCGAGAGCGTCGTCCGGCGACGAGAGGTAGCGGGCTGTGCGGCCGATGACGACCCCGAGCTCGACTTCCCAGTCGGTCTTGACCGACCCGCGGGGTATGAGAATGTCGTCATGAGGCCCTATGACCGTCGACGGGTCCTTCATGAACAGGATCGGCTCGTCCGGAATGGCCGCTCCGGTCTCGGCGGCGTGATCACGGTAGTTGAGTCCGATGCACAGCACCTTGCCCGGCCGCGCAATCGGCGCGCCCCGCCTACTCCCAGCCGCATCGAGCTCGGGCAACGAGCCTTCGCGCAGTCGCTGCTGCACGTTCGCCGTGCCTGCCGCCAGAAACGGCCCGTCGATATCTCCGGTGATCGGCCGAAGGTCGAACAATCGGCCCTCTGCTTCGACCACGGGCACCTCTCTACCTGCGTCGCCCACTCTGGCGAATCTCATGCTGGTTCCTCTCAATGACCGTCGTGGCTGGCTGGTCGGCTTCAGCGATCGGGGTCGGCAGGGTCGGGTGCGAGCCCGCTTTCCGCCAGTTCCGCCCAGAGATCTTCCGGGATGGGTGACCTATACCGTGCCAGAGTGCCGACCACCTGCTCCGCCGTGCGGGTTCCGACCACGACCGAGGCCACGGCGGGATGCCTCAACGGGTACTGGACCGCCGCTTCGGGCAGAAGCACCCCGTGGCTTTCGCAGACCGCGGCGATCCGCCGGGCCCGCCGGACCACCTCTGCCGGGGCACGGTCATAGTCGTAATAGGAGCCGTCCGGGACCACGGGATTGCTCAGCAGCCCTGAGTTGTACACGGCGGCCGCGACGACGCCGACTCCGCGCTCCGCAGCAGCGGGAAGCAGGTCGTGCAGTGCGCCCTGTTCGAGGAGGGTGAATCGACCGGCCACCATCACGACATCCACATCCGTCTGCCGCACGAAGTCGGTGAGCATCGCCGACTGATTCATGCCGGCGCCGATGGCGCCCACCACCCCCTGGTCGCGCAGTTCGACGAGCGTGGCGATTCCCGTCGTCGAGGCCTCCGCCCAGTGGTCGTCGGGATCGTGCAGGTAGGCGATGTCGACACGGTCGACACCGAGCCGCCTCATGCTGGACTCGATGGAGCGCAGCACGCCGTCTCGACTGAAGTCCCAGACCCGGCGGCGATCCGCCGGGACGACGAATCCTTCGTCGTCCAGTCGTCCGGCCGACTCTGGACTATCGATGATGAGACGGCCTACCTTAGTGGAGATCGCGACGCTTCTCCGCTCGACGCCCGCAAGCGCCCGGCCCAGCCTGCGTTCGGAGAGACCTAACCCATAGTGCGGCGCCGTGTCGAAGTAGCGCACACCGCCTTCCAGGGCGGCCGTCACGGCAGCGGCGGATGCGGCGTCGGTCGTCTCGCGGTACAGGTTGCCGAACTGGGCAGCACCGAGGCCGATCTCGGTCAGGACCTGCCCGGGCTTCACCGATCGGACAGCGAGTGAATTGATCGCATTCATTAGTTCCAGGTTACCTTACAAAGCATCCGACTTATTGTGTTCGCTACGGAGCGCTCCGGTGTTCGACGCAGCGGGTGCCAGTAGGCCGTAGAACTCGATGGCAGTACCGCCGAAGAAGCGCTCACGGTCCGGGTCCGGCCAGAGGGCCACCGCGTCCCGCACAGCCGCAATGATGCGGTCGTACCCACCCGCGAGCACCGAGATGGGCCAGTCGCCGCCGAACATCAGACGTTCCGCGCCGAACTCCTGCAGCGCCACCTGGCACACGTCGATCACCTGCGACGGTGTCCACGATCCCGGCGCGCCGGTTGAGGCGTACAGCCCGGATACCTTCGCGTAGACGTTCGGTCTGTCGGCCGCTTCATGCAGGAGGGCCGCCCACTCGTCTATCGCGCTATCCCCCGACCCGATCGGGGGTTTGCCGAGATGATCGAGGACGATACGGAGGCCCGGGTGCCGGTCGGCGACCTCGATCAGCGAAGCGAGCGCAGCGGGCCCGCTGGTCACGAAGTCGAAGGGCAGCCCCGCGTCGTCCAAGAGAGACAGCGACGAGTTGAAATCGGGGCGATGCACCCAGTCCGCATCCGGCCGATCGTGGATCAGGTTGCGGACTCCCACGATCCGGGCGTCGGCGCGAAAGGCCGGTAGCCGCCTCGCGACGTCGTCGGGGTCCTCCAGCGGCAGCCATCCCACCACTCCGACCACTCGGGGCTCCGTCTCGGCGACGTCCAGCATGTTCGCCGTGTCTCCGACCTCGTCGGCGGACTGAACGAGAACGACTCCGTCGACGCCGAATCGATCAAGTGCCGGCAGTATCTCCTCGAACCGCATGTCCCGGTCGATAGGAGCAAGATCTGGCCTGAGCCAGGAGTATGCAGCACGTCGTCGGTCCCAGATGTGCAGGTGAGCGTCGATCAACATGTGCCCACCCCGAGTACTGCCTCAGGGAGGGCGACCTCGAGCCAGTACCGTCCATCCGGGTAGGAGTATTCGGCGACGGAGTCCTCCAGCATCTCTGAGCTGTAGCCGGGCTTCGACGGCAAGATGTAGTTGCCGTCGACAACCACACACGGGTCGGTGAAGTGTTCGTGCAGATGGTCGACGTACTCTGTCACCCTGTCGTCGAGGGTTCCCGACACCGCCACGTAGTCGAACACCGAGAGATGCTGGACGAGTTCGCACAAACCCACTCCTCCGGCGTGCGGGCAGACCGGAACCCCGAACTTCTTGGCCATCAGATAGACAGCCAGTATCTCGTTGACGCTGGCAAGGCGCGCCGCGTCCAGCTGACAATAGTCGATCGCCTCAGCCTGGAACATCTGCTTGAACAGCACCCGGTTCATTCCGTGCTCGCCCGTCGCCACCCCGATCGGCGCAACCGCGCGCCGCACGGCGGCGTGGCCTAGGATGTCGTCGGGGCTCGTCGGCTCCTCGATCCACAACGGCTGGAAACGCGCAAGGTGCCCGACCCACTCGATGGCCTCTGGCACATCCCAGACCTGGTTGGCGTCAATCATGAGTTTCGCATCCCAGCCGATCACTTCCCGGGCGATGGAGAGCCGTCTGACATCGTCCTCGAGGTCGCCGCCCACC
This sequence comes from Leifsonia sp. T36S-04, assembly GCF_042465655.1. Classification (GTDB taxonomy): domain Bacteria; phylum Actinomycetota; class Actinomycetes; order Actinomycetales; family Microbacteriaceae; genus Leifsonia. The sequence continues at coordinate 3,594,084 of NZ_CP146286.1, read as the reverse complement.
TTCAGCTTCACGTGCTTGTAGCCCTTGCCCACGGCCTCGCGCAGCAGCATGCGGAGTTTGTCATCGCTGTAGCCCAGCCATCCCGCGCTGGTCGTGTAACACGGGTACCCTCCGCGTCGCTGGAGCTCGGCGATGCGAGAGGACCGCGTGGGAGCCATCGACGAGAGGATGTCCAACGCCTCCTCTCGTGTCAGAGCGTCGGACAGGTAACGGAGATCAGCCGCGTCGACGAGTTCTTGCGGCGTCATGTCGGCCAGAAGTCGCCAGAGCGGCTTGCGCGCGCGCCGCGCAGCCAGATCCCACACCGCGTTCATGACTGCCGCTAGCGCGAGATGCACAACTCCCTTCTCGGGGCCCAGCCAGCGCATCTGCGAATCGGATGCGAGGTCGCGGTAGACCCCCCCGAGGTCATCGGTCACGCCGTCGACATCGCGCCCGATCAACGGCAAGGACCGCTGGCGTGCCGCCTCCACGCACAGGTCGTTTCCGCGACCGATCGTGAATGTGAAACCGAAACCCTTGAGATCCGGATCGTCGGTGTCGAGTACGACATAGGCTGCCGAATAGTCGGCATCCTTGTTCATCGCGTCAGATCCGTCGGCACTGAGCGAAGTCGGGAATCGCACGTCGTAGACGCGCGCGCCGGTGATGGTCGTCATCGATGGTTTCCAATCTGCTCGACGCGGAGCACGGCCCCGCGTAGATAGGTGAACAGCGGTTCCGGGCGGTCGCTCCAGGACTTCAGCCGGGACTTGACTTCCTGATTCGCCTCGTCCTGAAGCGCAATCAGAAAAGCGTCATCGAAGACCGCGGCGAGATCCACCGGTCTTCCCTGGCGGGCGGACACTATCGCCCCTTCGACCATGGCCAGACTGAAGATATTGGAGTGGACTTCCCCTGAAGGGACACGTCCGGTGCGCAGGGCGTCGATGTACTCGGCAAGCGAGCCCGCAATCGCCTCATCACTGTGCACGGGCTCACCGACGGGACCTACCACTTGCACGTCGACCGCAGGCCGGCTTTCGCCATCCCAAAGGAGCGATCCCAGCGAACCGTTCAGGCGCCAGGATCCGTTCCAGGACGTCTCGAAACCGGACGAGCACCAGCTCCCCGTGTAGAAGAAGCGCGCGCCGTTGCTGAACTCGAAGCTGGCGTTGCAAGCGGCGTGACCCGCATACCAGCTCCATGACGGATTGAAGCTGTCGCAGTACACCCGGACCGGCTCGTCATCCAGGAGATACCGCGCCACATCGAACGGATGGATCGCCATGTCGGACAGCAGCGGGTAGTCCATCCAGTCCCGGAAGCCTCCGAATCTCGGCGCCATGAAGTAGTCGGTCCGTATGATCCCGATGTCGCCCAGCACCGCGCACAGTCGCTTGGACTCGGCGAGGGCGTCGTAATACCTGCGGGACTGACTGATCATGAGCAGTTGACCAGATGCCTCCGATGCCGCGGCGAGCGAGAGCGCTTGGCTGAGCGTCGGCGCGATCGGCTTCTCGCAGAGAACGGGCAGCCCGGCGAGAAGCGCTTCCAGATTCACCGAATGATGAGCCGATGGCACGGTCACATCGACCACGGCCTGCGCCTCTGTTCTCCGGGCGACTTCGCTTGTGCTCGTGCCGATCGCCACATCGGTTCGGCCGATCGCCGCAAGGCCCGCCCGGGCGGATGCCAGGTCGAGATCGACCAGACCGACCAGCTCGACGTCAGGCGACTCCTCCAGGAGGGCCAACCAGGTTCTGCCCATGGCGCCTGCACCGACCTGGATCACGCGGATGGGTGCGGCAGGGTCGTCGAGTGTCGCGAATCCCCTCACCGCGCGGCCCGCGGCGAGAACTCGTCACCGGCCACGCCCAGCACTGGCGAGGACATCCCGCTGGACACGCGGCGTAGCTCTGGAGGTATCCGGAAGGCCACGGAGCTACGCGCCCATTTGACGCCGTTGGCGATCACGCGTCTCACGTCGTCGTGGAAGTACACAGGGTACTCCTGGTCGCCAGGACTGAAGTAGAATATCTTGCCTCGCCCACGCCGCCACGTGCACCCGCTACGGAACACCTCGCCGCCTCGGAACGTACTCACGAAGACGAGTTCATCCGGGACAGGGATATCGAAGAATTCGGCGTACAGCTCCTGCTGTTCGATGACGATCGGATTCGGAACCCCTACTGCGATCTCATGAGTCGGGTCGATTGTCCACACTATCTCCCGATCCGGCTGGGAGCTCCACGCCAGGGAACAGCTCGTGCCCATAAGCTTGGTGAAGATCTTTGAGAAGTGGCCGGAGTGCAACACGACCAGTCCCATGCCTGCCAGCACGTGCCGGTAGACGCGGTCGACGATGGGGTCCTCTACCTCGCCGTGGGCCGTGTGCCCCCACCAAACGAGGACATCGGTGGCCGAGAGGCGTTCTTCCGTCAAGCCGTGCTCGGGATCGTCGAGCGTGGCGGTGGTGACCGTGGCACCGCCGCCGAGGTGCCGTTCGATGCCGTCGCGAACGGCACCGTGGATGCCGTCGGGGTACCGGGCCGCGATCCGGGCATCGGACTTCTCGTGCCGGTTCTCACCCCATACGAGTACGGACAGCCGGCCTGGGTGGCGCTGGGGAGACGGTGGGCCGTCTTCGACGAACGACATCAAGAAGCCTTTCAGTCCGTGAACGTGCTCGCTATCGGTGGCTTGGTCCGTGCGGAGTATCCGGCGTCATGCAAAGAATACAACTCTTTCGGGTGCCTAACCCGATATTAGTCGGACTTTTAGTAGCATTCAATAGTCAACCTATGCCGGTACAAGGAGGACGTAATGCGGGTTGCACTGCATTCGATACTGCGAGAAGGGCGCGAGTCGGGCTATGTAGACGCGCACGCCGCGATCCCCGACGACCTCGTGCGGTCCTTCGCGCGCGTCGGCATCCATGACTGGGCCATTTGGCGCAGCGGCCGTGACCTTTTCCATCTGGTCGACTGTGACGATTTCGCGGCTGCGATGGAAGCGCTGGCGACAGATCCGGCGAACCTGCGTTGGCAGTCCTTCATCAACCAGTACGTGGACCACTTCGTTGCCGCCGAGGGGCTGGGGCACATCATCCTGCATGAGGTGTGGGCCCTCGACGAACAGCGGAACAGCTGAGGTTCCCCAGCCGTCGCCCGGTTCAACGATGGCTAGAGCTCAGGTCAGGTCGGCGAACTGCAGTCGCAGATAACCGGAGACCGGCACGGCGAACTGGGCCAACTCGCATCGCTCTTCGAGCTCACCGAAGTCCTGGAGTTCGCCGGCGCAGTCGCGGATCTCGTATCTCCCACTGACATGGCCTTGACCGATCGATACGATCGCGCCCGCAACGCCGCTCCCGTTCACCACAACCGCCGACCGACAAAATGCCGGGTCGAGTGTGACCACCGCGCCGGTGTAATAGACCGCGAGCTGCTCCTCATTGCCGTCGGCGTACGCAACGGTGTAATGGCTCTCCGGAGAGAGAAGACGAAGCGGTCGGGATGTCAGGAGATCGCGGTGCTCCTGCCCGAATCGCAGCCAGTGGTCGACGACTGCAGCGCGGCGCGCATCGAGGGTCTCCAGGCGAACGGACACCTGCGGAGTCGCAAACAGCGTGTTGATGAACTGCAACGCGATGTTCTCGGGAGTCTCGTCGACGTTCCACATGAGCATGTCGGAATGAACTGCGGTGGCGCCCGAGATCAACCTGATATCGAAGATGCTTACACGGTTGCGTATCGGGTCGTTCGGGCAGTCGGCAGCCCGAAGGATGTTGCCGTAGGTCCGCATGAGCGGTCCCACGTAGGACTGCCGGAACTCGATTAGGATGTCCGGCTTGAGCGCTCGCAGGCGGGCGATCGCGTCGGAAAGCAGCCGGTCCACCGCAACGGGAACCGAATCGAGGTCGCGACCGTCGCCGAGGCCGTGGTTCGTGTTCTCCAGGCCCGGGAACCGGAAGCTGTCGACGAAATCGAGCTTCAACCCGTCGATGCCCCAGTCGCGCACAGCGTGTTCATAGGTCTGAATAAGATGCTCGCGGACATCTGGGAATCGCGGATCGAGGACCCAGGTCTTGCCGCTGGGCCAATAGCCCAGCATCTTGCTGGAGAGTTTCGCGAACGTCCTCGAGCCTTCGCCCACGTGCGGCACCGAGAACCAGAGCAGGTAGTCGAGCCCGAGCGCTTTGACTGCCTTTACATGCGCGGGCATATCCGGGAACTTCGCCGATGACACGAACCAGTCCCCGCAGGAATCGTAGCCGGTGCTGTCGTCGTCGGTCTGCCAGCCATCGTCCACGATGATGGAACCGAATCCGTGATCGGCTGCCAGGGCGGCCTGTGCCTCGATCGACGGCGCCGACAGCCCCTGATGGAAGCTGTACCAGGTCGAGTACGCGGGCTTTCGTGCCGCAGCGGGAACTGACGCCGGAGGAGCAGCGCGCTCCCACCAATCGGAGGCATCGCGGAGGCAGAGGTAGTACGGGGCGACCCTCGTGTCAATTCTAATGGTGCAGTTATACTCGTCGATCGGCGCCGAGGGTTCAGTGAAGAGGTCGAACCCGCAGGTCATTCGCGCTGAGTTCTCATTGACCCCCGAATGCATGACGACCGGATTGAGAACGTCCGACAGCGCGAACGTCATGCGGTTGGTACCGGCGACGTCGAATAGCGACGTGATCGGCGCGCTCGTTGTCGCGCTGGCGAGAACACCGCGGGCATAGTCGGGAAGAAGTCCCTTGTCGAGGTTCGTGGTGGGGTGCCACTTGGCGTGGATCCCGACGATGGGCACACTCCATCGGATTCGGCACGTCCCCGGCCGAGCCGGCTGCTCCCACCGGATGAACACGTCGACGTCGACCAGTCCGTCAGCGATTTCCCGAATCGTCCATTCCGTGGTCGCGCCGTCGTCGTCCGAGCTGACGGCGAAGACCTTGGAAAGCTCCTCCTCAGTCATCGGCGAGGAACAGCTCGATGACGGGTACGGCCACATCGGGCCGTTGAATGGGCAGGTTGAGGGTCAGAGTGTCCGGCGGAAGCTGCCCCATCTCGGCCATGTGCGCGACGGTTCCGGCAGGCGTCTCGTGGATCGTCACTTCCGAGGCATCGTGCAGGAACTGCGCGTAGCGAATAGTGCCGCCGGCGCCAGGGAGGTGCACGGTCCCAAGTGGCCAGCTGAAGATGTGGAGGTAGAGGCGGTCGCCGCGTTGAGTCAGCCGACAATCCTGCGGCGGTTCAAAACGTTCGGCCGGCGCCGCCCCGTAGATGGAGCGCCCATGCAGGCGCAACCACTCGCCGACCTCCCCGAGGATGCGCGTTGCGGTGGGCTCGAATTCTCCGCGCCCGTTCGGGCCGACATTCAACAGCAGGTTGCCGCCCTTTGAGACTCCGTCGATGAGCATGCGGACGAGCAGGTCAGCGGATTTCCAATTGATGTTGTCGCGGTCGTAGCCCCAACTTCCATTCAGCGTCTGGCACGCCTCCCACCGTTGACGCTCTCCGTCGACTGAGATGGCGCCTGCGGGCTGGTACTGCTCCGGCGTTACGAAATCGCCGGGAACATCTAGCCGTTCGTTCACGATGATGTCGGGCTGAAGTCGTCGCACCAGTGCGAGGAGTTCCTCTGAGTGCCAGTCCTTCCGGCTCTTGCCTCCCCAGATGGAGAAGTACGAGAAGTCGAAGAACAAGTAGTCGATGGTCCCATACCGCGTCAGCAGTTCCTCGACCTGCCCGTGCAGGTATGCGACGTAGTTGTCCATGTTCCGCGGCGCGGCCTTGGCCTCTTCGTCATCGCGTTGAGGATGCAGCCCGTCGATTGTGAAGTCCGGATGGTGCCAATCGATCAGAGAGTGATAGAACCCGACTTTGAGGCCGTGGCGTCGGCACGCGTCGACGAAGGGCTGAACCAGGTCTTCTCCGTAGGGGGTATTCGCCACGTTGTAGTCCGTCAAGTCGGAGGGCCACAAACAGAAACCCTCATGATGCTTGGTCGTCAGCACCATGTACTTCATCCCGGCGGCTTTCGCCTCGCGCGCCCAAAGGTCGGGGTCGTAGAGGTCGGGATCGAAATGGCGGAAGTAGCGGTCGTAGTGAGCGTCGTCCAGTTTCTCGCGGTTCTTCACCCACTCGTGCCGGGCGGCGAGGGAGTACAGCCCCCAGTGCAGAAACATGCCGAATCGCGACTCGTCGAACCAGTGCATTGCTTGCTCCCAAATTCTGAAGGTTTACGCTAAGCCGTCTGAGGCAGAGATCACGTCGCCATTGAGGCGAGAATCGGCTTCGGATACTCCAAGTGCGGCGGCAACCCGACGCCCGGACCGGTGGGCGCCTGCACCATGCCGTTTTCGTCAACGCACGACTCGCGAACGACGGGGTTGGAGGTAACGAGCGACTCGTAATAGGTCGTATTCGAGATCGCCATGCACAGGTGTTGACTCGTTATCGTCGGGCCGTGCACTTCTGCTTTCAATCGGAAGGAGTCGGCCAGGTGAGCAATACGCATCGCACCGGTGAAACCACCACGCAGCTCGGTGCCGGTTCGAACGAACGTCGCAGCCCCGGCCGCAACGAAGTCCGCGCTGTTCATGTGCGCTCCGTCTGACGTCTCAGCGACCAGAAGAGGCACGTCCACCTTTTCCGACAGCCACTTGTATGCGGTGACGCTGAATTCGAGCATCGGCTCCTCATACCAGAGGTAGCCGCTCGCCGTAAGTGCTTTACCGAGGTACACGGCCTCGGGCAAATCGAATGCGGCAGATCCGTCGTACATCAGCGGAATATCGGGTCCCACATGCTCTCGCAAGCGCTCGCACAGGCGTGCGTCGCGTCGGGCATCTCCCCACGCGTGCAACTTGATGGCTCGATAACCCAGTGCGAGGCTCTGGTCGGCGACGTCGAGGTATTCCTCGACCGAGCCGAACGTGGAGGTGGAGGCGTAGGCGGGGATCTCGGTGCGGAAGCCGCCGAGCAACTGCCATACCGGGAGCCCCGCCTGTTTTCCTGCCAGATCCCAGAGCGCGATATCGGTGAGGCTCAGTATGTAGCTCGGCAGCTCCTCTGTGCGATCGAGGTCCCACAGTCGATGCCACAGGTATTCACGAGCGAGAGGATCGGCCCCCAAGAGCTCGTCGCGTAATACTCCGTCTACGAAATGAGAGAGAGCACCCTCCATGCCGGGCCGGTTGAGCAGGGCATGCCCCTCAAGACCCGTGTCCGTGCAAATGCGGAGCACCGCGCCCGTTCCTCCGCGGGGGCTGCCGAGAAGTCCGCGCCTCCAGACGAACGGTGGGTCGGCAGCAGGGAGGGCGACGGGGTACGTCTCAACGTGGGTGATGTGCACTGGCGGTCCTTTGGTCGGTGTGCTCGATGAGCGGGTTTTTCAGTCCGAAGCGATTCCGGCCGTCTGACGTCGCAAGATCGCGACGCCGCACGAAGGAACTGTCAGGGCGAACGGGTCCTGGCGGATGCTTAATGTCGGTGTTCCGGACGGCGTGCCCGCGGCGTCGAAGACCTCCGCGTGAAATTCGCCACGCGCACCTTCGCCGTGAAGCACGAGCTGATCCGATGAGGAGCCATTGATCAGCAACGTCTGATGGGACAGTTCGCCTTGCACCTCGAGGAAGTTCGAGTGGAACGTCGCCAGAACCGACCCGGCGGCACCGTCGGCGCGGGCCTCGGGATACGACAGGTCGGGCGCGCTGAGGGTGAGGGACCCGTGTAGCAGCGTGTCACGGAAGGTCGCGAACAGTTGGAGCCAGAACTTCAACGTCTGGAAGTGCACCGCGTCGAGCTGGTCGAGCCGCACAGAGATTTGCGGTACGGCGAAGAGCACACTCAGAAGTTGGCGGCCGGCTGCTGCCGGCGGTGCCTCAGGATGCCACATGATCATGTCCGAGTGGATCAGGGTGCGCTCGGCGAGGAGCCGAAGATCGAGGGAGTGCACGCGATTTTCGGTTGCGTCCATTGCGCAGTCGGTGACGCGGAGGAGGTTGCAATAGCGGCGCAGGCGAGGACCGACGTAGGTCTGCCTGAATTCGATGAGGATCTCCGTGTTCAACGCGGTAACTGCTGCGGTCAATCGTGCGAGGAGCTCGTCGACCGCATCCTCGACGTGCACGAAGTCGGTTCCGATTGGCGCTTCGGTGATGCCGTGCAGGGCGAAGGCGTCGATGAAGTCGATCTTGATACCGTCCAGCTGCCAGTCTCGTACTGCTCGGACGACGGTACCGATCAGGTACTCGCGCACCTCCGGGTGCCGGGGATCAAGTACCCAGGTGTCGAGATCCGCCCGATAGCCGAGGGTTCGATCGGCAAAACGTCGATAGATTTCGCTCTGTTCGCCGACGAAGGGCAGCGCGAACCACAGGAGGTACTTCATTCCCAGTCGATGTACGCGGGCGACATGCTTTGCCATGTCGCCGAACTTCTCCGGGTCTGGGATCCAGTCGCCGCACGATGAGTAACCACCTACGGCGTCGGCGGTCTGCCATCCGTCGTCGACGATGACGGCGGTGCAGCCGGCTTCCTTGGCGAGGGCCGCTTCCGATTCCACTGAATGCCGGTCCACATTCTGGCCGAGACTGTACCAGGTGGAGTACATGGGGCTCGCACCGCTCGCGGGCGCTGTCAGAGGCGTGTCACCTGCTTCTGCCCACCAGGTCGCGACAGAGTCCAGTGTTTCGGTGACAGGGCGCAGCCGTGTGTCTAGCATCAGGGAAACCGCGTACTCCCGTTCTTCCCGCAACGCGATCCGGGCCTGTCCGACCAGTTCGGCTGAACGCCCGCTGATGCCGAACTTCAGCGCCACGGGGCGCAGCGTCTCGGAAAGGGCGCTCGTCAACCGATTCGCTCCGTCGGCGCCGTAAAGGGCAGCAACGGGCGAGCCGCTTATGGCGCTGACCACATACTCTTCCGAGAACGAGACGGGTAGCCACCGTTCGCCTTCGACACGGGATGTCCACAATGCTGTAGCGTCGGTGCACGGTACCGACCAGCGGAGTTTGAGGTGGTGAGCCGGCCCGAAGCCGTCTACCGTGACATGGAGCTGGATCCTTCCGCTGGAATGTTCGCTCGTGTGAACCCTGACGGAGCCTTTCGGGGTTCCGGTCGAGCACTCCAGCTCGACGTCCACGGCACAGCCGTTCGAAAAGTGCTGTTGCCACAGTCCCGTCACCGCACACCGCCCGATACCAATGACGAACTGCGGAGAATCGATCGTTGCGCGAACAGCAATGCGACCATCACCGGCAACATCGTCACGATAGTCGCAACGGCGATGTCCGGTCTGTATATCGGTGCACCGCTGACGAGCCCGGTCGGGTTGAAGTCGGGCGACGATGAAGCCAGAAGTGCCAATCCCACCGGCAACGGGCTTTGATCACTGCCCGAGAGCATGACGAAGGGTAAGAAGAAGTTGTTCCACGATGCCACAAAACTGAAGAACGCCACGAGTGCGATGATCGGCGCGGCCAGCGGCACCGCGACCCTGGTGAACACCCCGACCTCAGAACATCCGTCCAGGCGAGCCGCCTCATACAGCTCCCTGGGCACGGCCGTGCTGAAGTAGATGAAGGTGAGGTAGACGCCGAAGGGGAAGAACGACAGAGGCAGGATCACCGACCAGATCGTCCCCACGAGGCTGATGGCGCTGAGTTCCAGGAATATCGGCAGAACCAACGCGGCGCCGGGCATGATCATCGTCACGAGAGTCACTACGAGGACCGCTCTGCGCCCCGCGAAGTTTCCGACGCTCAGCGCGTATCCGGCCGGGATAGTGACCACCAGCGTCAACACCAGCGCAGCCCCGGAGTACAACACCGAGTTTCCGACCCAGCCGAGGATCGCCCCTTGGTTGAAGGCCAGAACATGCGTCCATGCCTGGGCGACGTTGACGAGAGAACCGAAGGAGAACGGCGGGTCGTTGACGATCTGCAGCTGCGTCTTGGTGGCGGCCAGGAGCAGCCAGATGATCGGGATGACGAAGAAGACGAGGAAGAGGGCTAAAACCACCCACCCGACGACCCGCCCAACAGTGGAAGCGATCGGTCTCGCTTTGCGGTTCGCTGCGCCGGAGGGACGCACGGGCGACCGCCTCGGTCGATCGGTGGTTCTCGTGGTCAACGCTGTCCTCCAGGGTGGTCAAGAATACGACTGATGCGAAACGGTCCGATCACTCACACGTCCGATTTGAACAAGTTCGTGCTTGTGATGATGATGACCGCCGCGACGAGTCCGAGCGCTAAGAGTTCGAGGGAGAGCGCCGCGGACTGATTGAACTGGCCGTAGCCGAACGCCAATGTGTATCCGAGCTGGTTCGGAGCCCAGTTCGTCGCCACCCCGCCGTGTGTCGCGGTGGAAATAAGTTGCGGCTCAACGAATACCTGTGTTCCGGCTGCCAGATTGAGGATGATGAGATAGCCGATCCACTTGCGCATGAGCGGCAGCTTGACGTGCCGGGCCATTTGCCACTCATTGGCACCGTCGAGCCGTGCTGCTTCCACCAGCGACGGGTCGATCGACGTCAATGCTCCGTAAAGGATGAGCACCCAGCCGCCCGCGCCCGTCCAGAAACTGATGAGGGCGATAACGATCGGCAATCGAGACGGATCGACGACCTGGAATATCTGAGTGAGCCCGGCTGCCTCGAAGCCGCCCTTGAGCGGGCTGACCGACGGCGTCAGCATGAACAACCACACGATCACGCTCGCCGTACCGGCGAGAGCGCCCGGTATGTAGTACGCCGCACGCAGGAAGGCGGCGGACTTCCCTGCGCGGTTGTGGAGCAGCATGGCGAGCCACACGAGCAGGATGGTCGAAGGGATCAGCCACACAGCGAGGTAGATCCCCACGTTTGCGACGGAGGGCAAGAACCTGAAGTCTTGGCTAATCGCAACGAAGTTCTCGAAGCCCACGAAGGCTCCGGTGTTGGCGTCGGTGAATGCCAAGTAGACGCAGTACAGGGCTGGCAATAGTCCGAACGCCAGAAGCAAGAGCATGTACGGACTCAGGAAGGCGTACCCGAATGCGTTCTGTCGCCGACGCAGAGCGGCGCTGTACGAAGAAGGGGAGGAGCCCCGATCGGTCCGCGAATCGATCGCGTTCGCAGTCGCTTGAGACGTGGTCATCATTGCTCCTCCCCTTCTTGTTTCAGCACTGTCGATTACCGCTGTCGCAGCGGGCTCACTTGACCTGGAATCCCGCGGCTTTCGCGGAGTTCTCCATGAATGTCTGCCATTTATCGACGACCGATGCAATCGTCCGCCCGTTGGCGATGGTGGGCACCACCTGCGAAGACCAACCGCGATCGATCGTCGAAGGGATGTTCACCGCCGCCTGCTGCTTCGCGTCGACCGCTTTAGCGGCACCGTTCACTACTGACGAAAGGTTCGGCGAGCTGACAACACCCGAGCTCTGCGCGCGGCTCAACCACGCGGCGGCGTCAGGCTGGTAGGCGGGGAATGTCGGACCAGTGGTCTGGAAGTCCTTGCTCGTCGCCATCCAGTAAGCAAGCGAAGCCGCTGCAGTCGGGTTGGCCGAGTGCTTAGAGACGTAGTAGACGCCGCCGCCATACGTACCGTTGTAGGTCTTCGAATCCTTCGCCCACTTCAACGGCGCGCTCACGGCCATTTCGCCGGCGGGCGTCTTGTAGGTGCCCGCGAAGAGGTACTGGCCGTACCAGATGGGCCCTACCATCGCCAGCACCTTGTCCGTCGAGCCGTAGTCCTTCACGAAGTCCGGAGCGAACTCGCTGGCTGGCGAGACGGTCTTGTTGGTGAGTAGCGTATCGAGGAGCTTGATCGCTCGAGAGCAGTTGGCACTCTTCAAGTCGATCGAGAAGGTCTGCCCGGCGACCTCGCCGTAATTGCAGTTCGCGCCATCGAAGTAGAAGTTCTCCTGGTCCCCACCGATGGCACCCAGAGAATATCCGGGGTGCTCGGCGGCGAGCTTCACTCCAAGCGACTGGTACTCCTCATAGGTGGTCGGGACCTTGTAACCGAACTGCTGGAACAGCTTGGTGTTGTACCAGAGCATGTTCGGTGCGTAGTCATTCCGGAGGCAGTACAGCTTCCCGTTGATCTCGCACGGCCCGATCGCTCCGGAAAAGAACTTGTCCGCCGTGCCGGCAGGAAGCAGTGGAGTCAGGTCGGCCGCGTAGTCGTACAGCTTGCTTGTAAAGAGCGAGACGTTGTTCGTCCCTCCGTCGAACAAGACGTCAGGCCACCCGCTCTTTGCCTTCGTGGCAAGCAGGATCTTGTTGGCGAACTTGTCTGGGAGCGTCGTGAGCTTCAGCTTCGTTCCGCTGTCCTTGTACTTCTTTTCGTAGGCCTCGAATCCGGCCTGCCGCGTCGCGTCGGTCCACACCAGCAGGTTCGCCTTGGGCGGCGGACCGGACGGATCGATGCGATTCCCGGCTGTTCCTGCGGACGAGGTCGAGCAGCCGGCCAGCAGCACAGCGGCCATGCCCGCAGCAGCTAGCGCCGTTCCGCGCCGCAGAATCCGTGCGCGGGTGCCCCGGTGGGCCTCGGCTGTGGTTTGTGACCCGGACGCGGTGCTTCGCCCGGAATCGTGTTTGCGTGTCATCTAGGATCCTGTCTTCCTTGATAGTCCTCGTGGATAACCGACTTCGGTCCCGGTAGCCCGGCTTGAGACCTGGCCGAAAAGATAGCACAGACTCATCCTGAGCGGCAAGAATCGTATTAATCGACGCAGTGCGAGCGCAACCGCGCCGCCGCGCCGAGAGCTGGGGCCTAAATGGAGCGGGCCGGGATGGACGTGCGATCATTATCTCAACCGAGGGCCTTTCGTAAGGCGGGAAGAGTGGCATTCATGTCAACTGTCGAAACGTTTGAACCGGGCACAGACGGCCGCGACTCAAGCAGCAGCGGAAGCTACCGACCGAATTATGTGATCGCTGCCGAGAAGATCATCGAGTACATCGCGCGCGCTCGCCTCCGGCCAGGTGACCGCCTCCCGACGGAACAAGCGCTGGCAGAAGAGCTCAACTACGGCCGAGGAGTCGTGCGGGAAGCGCTGAAGATCTTGACAGCGCTCGGCCGCGTGAACGCACACCGAGGGCGGGGCCTCTTCGTGGCCGATGATCCGCATCTACGTCTGGGATCTGCCGACTCCTTCGCAACATTCCTGCCTGCTGAACCTCAGCACGTCGACGAACTGCTCACCTTCCGTCAGATCGTCGAGGCTGCTGCCGCCTCTCGAGCAGCCCGCACAGCTACGCCTCCGCAAATACGGCAGCTGCGCCAAGCTGCAGCCGAATGCTCGGAAGCGGCGACTGCCGGCGACCGCAGCGCCTTCGACGCGGCGGATGCCCGCTTTCACGAAGAGCTGATGACCGCGTCCGGAAATCGGTTCCTCGAGTCCGCCGGAGGAACGGCTCGTCGTCTGCAAGCGCAGGTCGTCGCGATAGGACTCCACGGCGGTACCGGTGGAAGCATTGTCGAGGCTGCGGCGGACCACGAAGCGATCGTGAAGGCCGTAGCTAACGGCGAGCCGGCTGAGGCCGCACGCTCGGCCGAACGTCACGTCGAGCGCACACTCGCCGGGTACCAGTTCGAGATCGCCAGCCGGCTTCGCGAGGTCAGCACGTCGGTCGACGCTGAGACAGCGAACTGATATTCACCGTCCGCTGATCGGGCGGCCGACGCGTGAAGGGGGAGGGTACAGGTGAGCCTGTACCCTCCCCCAACCGCCTTGAGATCGTCCCCTACTGCTTGATGAATGTCATTCCGCGGAACCGCAGGAACGACGTCTCGTTCGCCGTGGAATCGATATACAGGCCGGTTCCTGTCACATGAGAGAGGTCCGGCGTCACCAAGGCAGATTCGACGGAGATAGCGCCCTTCGTGGCGTCGGGGTCCGGAGCACCGTTCAGGATCGCCTGGCTGGGAGCGTCCAGTTTCTGCCAATGGAGTGTGCTCATCGGATCGAACGTGAAGTTGCCCGCTTTGACGATCTCCGGCGCGGTATCGGCGGTCGAGAGATACCACACGCCGGAAGCGTCGCGCATCATGAGGCGGGTCTTCTCCGGGTACGGTGATCCAGCCTTGTCCACGGTCCCGGGGAGATAGGGCCAGGGCCCACCGTCGGATCCGATTTCCACCGCCGCGTTCTGCAGGTTGTCGAGTGAGCCGTCGGACGTCGTTGAGGAACCGGTCGATGACACGATCGAGTAGGCGTAGGCGCCGGCAGTGTTACCGCTGCCCGTTGCTCGCCCGCTGAATTGGATGTGCGGGCCGGCTCCCGTGTCGAGATACAAGGTCTCATCCGGGTTTGCCCATTCCATTCCCGGCGCAGGCGTGGTCGGATCATAGTCGGCTGGCTTAGGCGTGAACGCGCTCCAGCGCCAGCCTGTTGACGGTTGCACGAAGGTCGATCGCTGATGGCCTTCGATGAGCGGGGCGAGCGCGGTCGCTCCGTCGAACGAGTAGGAATAGACGACACCCTGAATGACGTAGGTGCCGCTGATCTCCTCCGAACGCTGCCCGGTGCGGCCGTTGATCGCCACCACCCGGAAGGTCGTGTCGGCGGTTCGCGGGATGCTCACGTAGCCGGAGGCGACGGGGCTCTTGCGCGTCGGGGTGCTTCCGTCCGTCGTGTAGTAGACGGTCCAGCCCGGCGCGTATGCGAACTTCACCTGCAGCGGTGCAGTGTCGCCCTCGGCTAGACGGATGGTCCCGGGGAAGCGGGACGCCGTCGGAGCAAGGCGCTGGTCCTGATAGGCAGGCTGCATTCCGGCGCTCGAGATGATGCTGTCGATCGTGGCGGCATCTGCGGGCTGATTTCCGGAGAAGGTGTCGCCGTTCGCGACGTGCTCTGCCTCCCCGCCGTTGATGTAGCCGCTCACCTCGTTGCTCACAACGTTTCCGACCACATTGAACCCATTCGCTCCGTCATCCAGGTAGATCCCGAGGATGTTCGAGTTGTCCTCGTACGTGGAGTACCACCCATCGTGCAGATAGTTACCCACGATCTGGGTCTTGGGAGAGTGCTTGGCGTAGGCGTAGATGGCCGCCCCGTCGGACAGCGTCGTGTTGTTCCGCGACACATCGTTGTACTCCACCTGGATATTGCCGAGCACCGAGACGTTGTTGGGCTTACCGTTCCCCAGCATCATGCCGGAGTAAGGAACGTCGAAGATGTTGTTGTGCTCGATGACGGTGTTGCTGGTCCAGCCGAGCTTGATTCCGATGCCTTCGACATAGCTGGCGCCCACACGCGAGATGTAGTTGTTGGAGATGGTGTCGTCGCGTTCGACGACACGCGGATCCGTCGGCGTGCCATGTTCATAGTCGACTCCGGGGTACTGGTCCGACGAATAGTTCTGGAACATCCCGACTTGGATGCCGTGATATCCGATGTCGTAGAGGGTGTTTCCCACGATCGAGTTGTTCTGCGATTCCCGCAAGAAGATCCCGGTGCCGCCTGTGTTGTGGACAGTGTTCCTGGTGAGCGTGATGTGGTTCGCATCCTGCACCGTGATGGCCGCTTGGGGGCGATTAGCGAGCGCTTGGGCCCATCCGGGCTGCTTCACTCCACTGCCGTCGACGTACGAGGGGAAGCTGGACCAGGAACCCCACATCACTCCATCGGCCATCGCTTCGCGCCAGCTGGTGTCCGCGAAAGTTATGCCCTGGAACGTGATGTCGTGGACCGGGTTGTCCACAGTCCCGTGGACATCCACGAGCTGCTCGAGCTTGGGAGCGATGACCGATGTGGACGCCATGCTCTGCGTTTTGGGGGCCACGTAGTACACAGTGTCGGTGGCCTTGTTCAGATACCACTCGCCGGGTGCGTCGAGAAACTCGTAGGCGTTATCCAGGTAGTACGGATTTCCAGCGCCCTGCACCCCTGGAGCCATGTTCTCGGCCGGCTGACGGGCCGGGTCGGTTCCGGTGATCGTCGTGGTGTCCCCCGCCTGGCTCATGGAAGCGATAGGTAACGCGATGTCGATCCACCGAGCTTGGACGCGGATGCGTGCAGGGTTGCTCGGCAGGTTGGTGAATTGCGGCACTTCCGAGGATTTGACCTGCGGGGAGCCCGTTGAGATTTCCCAGCCGGTGACGCGGTTCTGAGTGCCTGCGTTGGGATAACGGGCAATAGTGGCGGGGCGGTCATCAACGTAGAGATTGGTGAAATCGAGGCCCTTGGCGTCCGCCTTGTAGATCACGTTGGAGCCGAGCCGCTTGTCCACCTTCCATCCGGTGATTGCTTCTCCGCCCGACACCGATACCTTTTCACCACCGTAGTTCTTGTAGACGATCTGATGACCGTCCGCACCTGAATCGTCTGCCGTCAATGTGAGTGGCTTGTCGAGACGATAATCCCCGCCACGAAGAATGATTCCGACATCGCCGGGGGCCCCGGCTTTGACACTGTTCGCCGCCTCTTGGGCACGCTGGATCGACTTGAACGGATGCTGGCGGGCTCCGCTGTTCCTATCGCTGCCATGTGGGCTCACGTAGAACGACGTGGCGAAAGAGTCGGAGAGCTGCCCGCTCGGGGACGACGGACCGCCCGCGTAGGCCGGCGGGGAGCTTGCCAGAGGCATTGCGACCAAAGCCGCGATTCCAACGCCGATCACCCAGACATGTCGGAACGGTGATGGCTTCTCGAGTGCAGGATTCGACACATTCACTCCTTCGTGAGATGAGATTCGGCATAGGCCACCGCGCGTGGATCCCGCCGTCGGGAAGAAAATAGCGCATACTCATTCTGCGGACAAGAGTTCTATTAATACGCTCAGCCGACCTCTCCGTCCGCTTTTCCGTCATGGCTCTTACGGCTCCCCCGCCTGTAGCGTGCTCGAGGAGGGCGGACCGGAAGGTGACGCGATGTAAGCACCGGTTGGCGAGCAGGGGAAATCGGGCAGGAGGACACGGTCGACTGCCCGATTCTTCTGCGTAAGCCGGTGAGTTCCGCGAGACTACGCCGCGAATTTCAGGAGGCATCAAGAAAGTCGGGCTTGCACTCAACGGATTCCGCCCAAACTTCACAGCGAATCGACGCGCTTTCATCAGAGGAAGCCCCTCTGCAGCCCGACGTTTCTTCTGTCTCTAACGCCCAGTCGGCCGCACTCGACACCGCTACGAAGTGGGCTCGCCCGAGAGCGGTGGAAAAGGCGCGAAGCACGAAAGACGACCCGGAAGAAGAATTCAGGGCAGAACAGAACGAAGTCAAACAATACAAGAGAAATGACGTCGCACGACGACCAGGCAGATCAGGACCATAGGCCAAGAGGCAAGAGCGAATGCACGCAGGCACTTAAGTGGAAGGGCCTGCGCCAGCCCCGGATTCAGAGGGCACCGGCGTAGACGCGGTTGCCTCCATCTTCCCGGCATTCGACGGCGAGCGATCCGCATCGCGCAACACTCATCCGTCTGGAAAACGGGGTCTGCTTGTGACCGTGCAACACGGCGATGCAGGGTGTCTGAGTACTGGCCCCGCGTCGTAACCCGTGACGATGACGGGGCCACATTCATGACCGCATGCCGATCGTCGAGGACGCCGCACACGGCGCAGTGCTGCTGAGGATTGAGGGCCATTCCGTCGCCCGATCGTAGCTTCCTCCCCGGTGCTCCGTGCCGGGCTTTCGCGGCGTATCCTCCTCCGCTGCGCTCCCCCGGTACTCCACGGTCCCGGCACTGCTCACCGTCCGCTCGCTCTCGATCACTCGCCGGAAAGGCGCTCAAAACGATCGACCTTGGGAGTGAGTGGGATGCGGGTATTCATCATCGACACCAGCAACTTGGCACCGGAACTGCAAGGCGGACTCATCGGCGTGGAAGGGTCCTCAAACCCGGACGCAGCGGAGAAGCGGGAGTGCATCGAGACCGTCAGCGCCTACGTGATGGACGGATGGGCGATCGCCGCCGACCCGCACACTGCGATCGGCTGGCTCGCAGCCCTCACGGCGGAGGCGGCATGTGTGCCCTTCGTCAACCTCACCCGTCTCGCTCTGGGTCAACCCGCTCTGCAGTTCGAACAGCTCTGACCCAGCGACCGTCGACTCGGCCACATGGCCGGGCTGTTTGGCGTGTTGAGAAGCCGGAATGGCCGCCGCGGGATCTGGTCGGGAGTGAGCGGTTCCTGCGAGTTTCGGATTTGCGCGTCAAAACCGCCTGGCAAACACAACGTGTAGGTATGAGGGCATCGCTTTCGGGGACTGCACCACGGCGCAGTTCGCCGTCGACTGCGCCGAAAGGCTCGCCGGGTTCACAGCAGAAACCGCCTGCACGTCCCTTGTGCACCACTGCTACCGCACGATCGAACGAGCTGAGCTGGAGTCGTCTCAAGGCCGCGTCGGTGATTGGGCGGACGATGATCGCGTGGTCTGTTGATACGGCTCACGACGAGAAGAAACTGCCCGATCCCGACGATCTTCTAGCGGGTTTCGGACATTTGGGCCCTTTGCGCGCCAAAACCACCTTGGAACCGGAAGTTCTAAGTAGAGGGAGTCTTTTCGAATTGAGACCAGGACTGCCCTCATTCCGAAGCCGAGGGAGGTGAGTGCAGGTGCGAGGCGGAGTAGCCAGATGGAAGCGGGGACAGGCATCCCACGGGGTCAAGCAAGCAGTCAACTACGCCTTCTCCGGCGTCTGCGACGCCACCCTCACGGCTAAGACGGCTGACGGTGCGATTGCCGCCGCCGGCTACGCCGACGCGGTCATGTCCCGGTACATCGTCGAGAACGGTGCCATCCGCGACGATTTACTAAGCAAGGATCAGCTCAAGGATTGGGTGGATGGGCTCGATCCGCTCAGCGGGGAGCGACGCGGCCGTGACCTGGAATCGCCGGTAGCGGATCTGATCTTGGATGCGACGATCAATGCTCCGAAGTCGTTCTCGGTCGCCGCCATGCTCGACCCCGAGTTGGCCGCTGCGTATGAAGATCTCCAAGACCGTCTTCGCGACCGGATCATCAAGCTGTGGCAGTCCGACCTCAACGCCCGACGCGGCAAAGGCGGCTCCATCCGCGAAGACCTCGCGCGGATCGAAGTCGTCGAACTCCGCCACGAACGCTCGCGCTCCCGGGACCCGCACAAGCACCGCCACCTGTGGCTCAATGTCAAAGTCCAAGGCCAGGACGGCAAATGGTCCAACATCGACACTCGGGTGGCGTTGCGGTTCCAGAACGTTATCAACGCCGAAGGCGACCTCGCCTCCCGCACCGACCCAGCCTGGATCTCCGCTCTCGCCGCTAAAGGATTCACTCTCAAAGACGACGGGGAGATCGCCCAGCTGCAGCACCTGGTGCGTCCACTGTCGAAACGGTCCGCTCAGATCGAAGCCAACAAGATCGCCCGCACCGCCCGGTGGAAGCAACAGCACCCCGGCCAGGAACCGTCGCATGATGTGCTGAACCAGATCGACCGGTGGGCTTGGGCTGCCGGTCGACCGAACAAGCCTGGCAACCTGGACGAGGATGACTGGTCCGGGCTCATCCGTCAAGAACTCGCGATTGCTGATCCCACGGTCCGTCAATTGCGCAGCCCCGTCGAAATTGCGCACGCCTCGGTAGCGGAGCTCGACCTCGAGTTGCTCGCCGCTAAGGCTGTCGTCGACGCTGACGCTCGTTCGACCGGAACCGGCGGCCGATTCAGCGTGATGGATGTGCGGGCGGGCGCGCTCCGCGCCATAGCCGCGAGCGGCGTCGTGACTAGCCGGAACGACCTAGACTCTGTCGTCACCGAGGTCTCCGCGGTAGCGCAGCGGACTCTCACTGTCACGATGCTGTCGGACTCACAGGTTCCGGACCACATCAAGAGCCTCATGGCGACCAGCACTGCAACACTCAAGGCCGTTCTGGCTCACAGGGTCGAAGCCCTCTCCGTAACGGGAACGACGATGCATCCAGACGAAGTCAAGGCTATCGCTGGGATCGTAGAGCCGAGTCGCTCAATTGACGACGGTCAAGTCGACGGCGCAACAGCAATCGCGGGAACCTCGCGTACTGTCGTCATTTCCGGAGCCGCGGGTACAGGAAAGACCACGATGCTCAAGGTGGCCGGTGCTGCTCTGCGCCGCCACGGTCGAAACATGATCATCGTTGCCCCGACGAAGAAGGCATCAGACGTCGCCGGTCGCGAGACTCAAAGCGCGGCATCGTCACTCCACCAACTTCTCTTTGACTACGGCTGGCGCTGGTCAACGGGCGAGACAGGAGCAACGACCTGGACACGTCTGAACATTGGAGACCTCGATCCAGTAACGGGAGGAACTTATGCAGGTCCTCGGATCAGGATCCGACCTGGGGATCGGATCGTCGTTGATGAGGCCGGCATGCTCGACCTCGAAGCTGCTACCTCCCTCGTCGACGTTCTGACCCGAACCGGCGCAGGAGTGGCGCTCGTCGGCGACGAACGCCAAGCGCTCCCGGTTGGGCACTCGGGCGCAATGGCGCTCTTCTGGCGGTACGCCGCCGACCAGGTCGAGCTCACCACTATTCATCGATACAAGGATCCGGAGTGGGCGGATCTCACCCTCCGCCTTCGAGACCCGCGTAACAAGGACATCGCGGCAGGTGTCGCAGATGAGCTTGTCGACACCGGACACGTTGTGCTCACGGACAGTGACGCGGCTGCGCGCGAAGCAATGATCGAGAGCTGGTTTGACGCGCGCCAGATCGGAAAGTCGATCGCACTCGTGACGGCGACTCATGCCGAGGCCCAAGCAGTAGGCGAAGGCATCCAGGCTCGCCGAATCGCGGGCGGGACGATCAAGACCAACAGCTGCGCGGTTGGCCAGTCAGGTCAAGCGATCTTCGTCGGGGACGTGGTTCAGACACGTCGCAACGACGGTGCCACAGATGTGCAGAATCGTCAGAGCTGGATCGTGAAGAAGATCACCGCCGAGAAGGTGGTACTCGTCTCGACGACTGACTCGACAGATCTTCGGAACATCAGCCACGAGTACGCCGGCTCACATCTGCATCTCGGATACGCGTCTACCGTGTACGGCGTCCAAGGCGAGACTACCGACCTTTCCCTTGTCGGTCCGGGCGTAGATGCGGCCGGGCTCTACGTGGGGCTCACGCGCGGCAAAATCGACAATTCAGTCATCGTCGTGGCACCGACTGAAGCGTCCGCGAAGTCTCAGCTGGTCGAGGTGATGCAGCGAGGAACCATTGAAGAGACGCTTGAAGCCTCCCGAGCCGCTGCGCGAGCCGAACTCAGCCGTGCTGCTCAAGCAGCTGCGGGTCCCGTCCTTGACGCAGGCCGCCCGAGCGTCGAGGCCTCCTCCCCCTCCCACTGAATGGGCTCGCGTCAGCCGGTCGTTAGACCGTCTGTACGGAGTTGCCTGCCGAGGGTGTTTACGCCTTCAAGCGCTCCGTCGTTTGCGCGATAGCGGAGTAGAGCGACGCCGAGTGCATCAGCACGCTCTCTGGCGATCGGTCGAACGCCGCCGGGCAGGAACACCAGCGGTAGCCGGCCATCCGCTGTCGCGACCGCTGCCGCACGGTCTACCGCGGCTACATCAACGTTGCCACGCTCATCGGCTACCCAGGCTAGATAGAGACGGCTGTATAGGTCACAGAGTTGTCGCTCACCGTTCCTCGCAACGACCACGTCGAATGCGCCAAGAAAGACCATCCATCGACGGCTCAGTTCTATTGCTTCTTCGCCCGACGCCCCAAACGGCATCGGTGCGGGTGGCTCGCGTTCCACTCGACTAGTCTGCCAGATACCCCCGGCGCGAAGGCTCTGTTCATCACCCGGACCGACGCGGCCACGTCTGTGGCCTCGTCTATTTTGATGACTGGCCGAATTCGAACAAGGAGCGGGGATGGGAACTGAGCAATCGAGCAAGGCTATGTGGCAAACGTTGCTGACTCCAGGCCCAGTGCTCACTGTTCTTGCACTCTCCGTGACTCTGGCCGCCATCTTCGCTCCAGGGGATTGGGTGCTCGATTTCGGCCGCGGCTGGCTGGGCGCGACAGTACTTGTGGCTCTGGCCGTACTTTTCGCAGCCCTACCCCTCCAGCCCCTCCGAGAGCGAAGTCATCTGATCGGCCGAATCGAAACACTCGCCAAGTTTCTATGGGCGGCGGCGCTGCTCTGCGTTTCCTCATTCGTCGGCGCGCTGGTCGGTGCGCAGGTCCAGTCTGATTCTGCGGGCCTTCACATTGGCCAAGCCGGGAGTCTCCTAAAAACGGTGTTCCTTCTTGCAGTTGCACTCGCCGGGTTGTGGTTCGGGGCCGGAATCACTCTCGACATTTGGCGGTTGGGGCCAGACGGCAGAGTGGGAGCGGTATCGCGCGCGATTCGATTCACGATGCAGCCGTGGAAGCCGCCTCAGCTAGGTTCGATCGCGATCAAATGGGTTCTCGTCTTGACATCGCCAGCCTGGCTGACGGTCGCATTGGTAATCGGAACGGTCTGGGTCACACAGACCGCTCTCGCGCTCGCAGGAGTGCACGTCGGCTAATGCGCGGCACCGAATCGGAAAGATCGGCGTCAGCGTTTACGTTTGCGCTTCCGATTGGCAGAGGCACCGCCTCGATGCTTAGCCTTCGGAGGGGGCGGGCTAGAAACCTTGTCGACCGGCCGTAGGCCGACGATTGCCCAATCCATTTCGGGGTCGGGTATCGGGTAGGCCCCGTCGTAAACCATGTCGACGAGCAGCTTGGAACCCTCGTCGTAAACGAAGACCACACCCCGGTTGAGCTTGAACTGATACTTCTTGGCGCGAAGGTACTGGCGCGCATGGTCGACAACATCCTCCAGCGCGCGTGCGGACGGCCGTGTCATCCAGACAAGTAACCAAGCGTCGCTTCGCCTACTCCCGATCGGGACGGTCTGTGACCGTTCTCCACCATCGCTGCGAGGATTTGCCAGCAAGGTTCGCGGAATTCGGGAGAAGTCCGCTTGAGCTTTCGTAGACCCTGAAAGCAACGTGGCTCCCGCGCTAAGCCACCCGTAAAAGCCACGATCCTTGAGCTCATCTGCCATCGCGGTCATCGGGCTTCCATTTAGAACCGGCTTATGCGCTTCTGGCAGTTCAGGATCGAGTTGTGCATAGTGCCATGAATCGAGGGCGTCTGTTCTGCTGCTGATGATCGAACGCCCTTGCTTGGCCCTCCGACGAATGTCACCCGGTCGCGGAGCCGACATGTAAGGGAGTTCTGCTGACATGACCGCCGGGTCGGGAGCGACGTAGAGGCCTTCCTCAAAAAAATAAAGAAAGAGGTCCAATTCGTCAGGAGAAACATATGCCAGCGACACTTCAGGATCGCGACGACGTCGAAGATAAAGCAGGAACTCCGCGGGCCTGTCGACCAATTGAGTGATCACTTGTAGGTCGTGAATGGATAGGACCCAGGGAATGTGCGCCGCGTCGAGCAAACCCGCTTCAACGAGGTCCGCCGTCGCCGTAGCGACGCCGGAAAGGTCCTCGAGGCTGAGTGCAACCGTATGGATCTCACGAACGTCGGAAAGATCAATCCAGCCCTCGCCGTGGATGCGAACCCCGCCATCTCCCTCGATGCGATCCTGCAGTCTGCTTGCCTGGTCGGAGGCCTTCGTAATGATGTCAATCAGATTTCGGCGGAGTCTGCGCGTCTCACCTGCCCGCGCTGCAGGAGTGATCGCGACTGCCTTTGCTTCGACAATCACGGCCACGTCATCGAGAACGAAAAGGAGATCACCCTCGACCTTCTTCGCATACCTAGCAGGCTCGGTATCTGGATCTTGGCCCTCCGCCGGCACAAAGTACTCGAACGCCGAATAGACCTCGCTGCCCGGAATCAGCTGGCTTAGCGCTTCCCGTCCTAGCTGCTCGAGGAGATCACCTCGCCACTTCTGGTACTCCTCCCACACGGGAAGCGTCTTCAGCATCTGTTCCAGGTTTTCGCGGATTGCAGGAAGCACAAGTGCGTCATGTACGAGCATGTATCGGTCGTTCTCGGCGCGCACAACAGGGTTAGTTCTAAGTGGGTTATCTCCACCCACAAAGTCGTTGAGAACCGAGCGGGCATCGAGGCCCTGGATCTCCACGGAAAACCATTCGAGTACGTTCTTCACGAGCACAACGTCCCGGCCGACGGATTCGGCGACCGCCGCTGGAGAGACAGCTACGCGGTCAGCGGTTGGTTGCCACGCGAGGTTCCACGACTCCCGCACTTGCTTTACCGTTTCACTATCGACAGATGTGACACCGGCTTGAGCGGCGTCTGCCAGGCGGCCAAAGCCCGCTTCCATTCGCTCATTCATCTCATCGACTTGAATTTGATGGAGTCCGTTAAGGACGGCGAGCGCGTCAGACGCATCGAAGCCTAGCTTCTCGGCTAAGGCAATGGCCGTCGGCCCGTGTCCCAAGAGCGCGTTTTGTGTCTTCTCGAGCATGTCCGGGTATGACGTACTTCTCAGCCACACCTCACGGGTCCGCGCAAACATGGCGATACGGTCGATGCTAGTGGGCGCCTGACTTCGGACCTCGAGAAGATGACGCGCTTGGCTGAGTGAAATTAGCCGCCCAACAGCGTCGGCCCATTCGTGCGCCTCTTCGTAGAGCGAATTGGGAACCTCTTCGGCGGCAGAGCCGTCGTCATCCCCACCGGCCATAGTCAGGGCTATTAGTGCAAGTAGTTCAGCCTTGGCAGGTCCTCCCTCGGTGTCTGGCTTGATCATGCCCGCCATGCCCCAAGGAAGACAGGCAAGACGCGCAAGTTCGATCACTCGCTGAGGCTTGTGATGTCCAAGCCGAATCTCCAGATCTGATAGCTCCACACCAATTCGACGATCGGCCTCCTCGAGTGGGTCTTCGGTCGTCAATAGTTCGCGCATGAGCCCGAGATGCGACGCCAACGATTCCGCAATCGTGTGAGTGTGGAGGTCCTGTTCATGACGCGCCCGCGGATGTGGAGCAGTGCTACGCGTCCGACCATTGTTCTTGCTCTTCTTGCGTCTCCGACTCCGGCCCATGAAGAAACTCAATCACGAGCCCGCGACATACCCGCCGCAAGCTGAATCAGCAGTTCTCTTGCGTCGTCTTGCCACCGCCCGAAGACACACCAAATCCCAAAGCGGTGAGTAAACGGTGAGTTTGGCCAAAAACCATTGAACGGGTAGTCTGGGCGGCAGCCTTACTTCCCAGTGTTTTACTGGGTTCCGGGCCGCGCGAGTGTAGTTCAATGGTAGAACCTCAGCCTCGCCACTCGAGCAATCGAAGCGTCGCATCCGGCGCAGGTCATGCCATGCGAAGGTGCAGCCACATAGCTCGGGTGACTGCCGGTCACGGGTCCACGCGATGCGCCTACGCTAAGTAGCGATGAACAAGGATCTGGTCGACCGAGCTCGAACACTCGCGAGCGAGCGTTTGGCTGTTGCCATGCCCCAGCGCTGGGCGCACGTCCTTGGCGTCGCGAGAACTGCGTCCTATATCGCCCCAAGGCTTCTCGCAAGAGACGCCGACGCGGTCGTTGCCGCGGCGTGGCTACATGACGTTGGCTACGCACCGAGTATCGCAACGACGGGTTTTCATCCTGTAGACGGTGCGAGATTCGCCAAGTCGGCTGGTATGCCCGATCTGGTTGTGTCGCTCATCGCTCACCACTCGGGAGCCAGTGCCGAAGCAATCGAGCGCGGGCTTGATGCCGAGCTGGGGGAATTCGATCGTCCACCCGGTGTCGTCCTTGACGTGGTGACATACGCGGACATGACAACGGCGCCAGATGGGACACCAATCGACGCCGAGACGCGCGTATCAGAGATTCTTTCTCGCTATTCGACCGATGATCCGGTTCATGCTGCGGTCTCGCGATCCTCTGCCGAGTTGCTTGCCACGGTTGCTCGAATCGAGCAGCAACTTCGGTTGGCGCCCGCTGGCGCTACTCAGCCAAGGTAGGGCACATCACGTCGTTCGAGGTAGTGGTCGATCCGTAGCCTCATCGACGGGTGCATCGGCAGATCGCCGATCTCCATGGGCTCGATCCATGCGATTTCCGTCGACTCTGAATCGAAGGCAAGCTCGCCGCCGATCAGCTTGGTCGTGTAGCAGATCGAGAACTGCTGCCGCACTTCTCCATCGTCGTACTTCATGACGTGATGAGGGTTCGTGTAGATGCCAACGAGGCCGGTGAGCTCCACGTCGAGGCCAGTCTCTTCCTTGACTTCGCGCACAGCGCAGTCCTCGATGCTTTCGCCGAGTTCCATGCCGCCCCCGGGCAATGCCCAGAGGCCGTTGTCTTTTCGATGTACGAGGGCGATGCGTCCTTTGTCGTCAAGTACGACTGCCGTGGTTGAGGGCACAACGCTGTTCGCCTTCGGCGCGTCAGGGTCGTTATAGTAGTCGATTCGCGCCACTGCTTCAGCTTTCGATCGGGAACTCGGCCGGCCTTGCGCTGCTCCATACGGCGTCGAACGCGACCGCATACGTGTCCCACAGTTCGGGCTCGGCCTCTCTGGGTAGCTCGATCACGGGGTTCTCTCCGGCCGGGGAGCCGAAGATGTGGTGGTTGGCGTAGAGCATGTCGTCGATAAAGAACATCGAGGTGTAGAGAGGCGTGCCATGCGTGCGAATTTCAACGCCGTCGACGACACCGAGCGGCTCGAGGTGGACAAGAGTCATTCTGCAACGCGCGGCAAGTGCGTCGCCGATCCTCTCCTCCGAACCGCGCTGCAGGACACCCTCTGAATCCGGTGCGCCAACTGCAAAACGAATCTTCGTGCCGCGCGCCGCCGCGTCTTTGATGATGCGGGTGAACCCATGAAGCGCGTCCCAAAGGAAGGTGCCGCCGTAGACGCAGATGTCGATGCGTTCGGTGGCAGCCTCGAACATCTCGCGCCACAGATCGATTGGGACGTGGGCCCGCGACGGGAACAATCGGACTTCGATGGTCGCGTCGTGAATGGCGTGTCGAATGCCGAAACGTGGCCATAGATCCTCAGCGGTGACCCCGAGGGCCGCAGCGATCTCTTCGGCAATCCGAGTCTTGGGCGTGGTCTCGCCCCTGATCGCGCGTTGAACGGTGCGCTCGTCGCATCCCGCGCGCGAAGCGAGGTCACGGATGCTGATCCGCTGCTTATCCATCTGCTCGGCCAAGAGGCGCCCGGTTCCGACGCCAGCCGCTCTTTGAATCACAGTCATGAGGCTCCCCAAACCAGATCTTGCCTGCAACCTCTGACACATTCTGACACTCGTCTGGCCTTCCACTGGCAGATTCGGCCGTGTGCACTAACTGTTGTGCTCACCAACCGGCGGCGCCACCTGCAACGAGACAGAGGAAATAGGACATGCATCTGAGCAACATCGACGAAGCGCTATTCCCCGCGTTCAGCTCCGGAAACCGGGAGTGCTGATGCGCAGTACAAGAGAGATCGGCATCGACTTGTTCGACGGGATGCATCACTTGAGCGTGACAGTTACCGGGAGGCCTATTCCGGCGCACGAGCTGTACGACATCGTTGCGAATCTCGAGGCTGCCGGCGGCTACAACTTCGGCGAGGTGCTGAGTCGATTGGCAAAAGGGTTCGAGCGGTCGCTCCGTGAAGACGAGGTCTCCCCGACATCCGTTCGCGAACGACTTATTGCCTGCCTGGTGCGAAGGGCTGCAGAGCAAGCGCAACAGATCGCGCTCTGCCTCGAGGCCGCGCGTTGCGAGTTGGAAGCGCTGGCGCCCAAATGTCGATGACTCGAGTCATATTCAGTGATTGATCGCCAACGACATGAGCGCGAGGACCAAAGTAGGAACAGATGGAGTCGACATGAACAGCAGAAAGGGCCAGGGTCGGAGCAACGCGAATACCGTTGCACCATTACTGCTGACAGAAGCAGAGACGGCAGCGATACTCCGAATCGACCGGACCACACTCGCGCGCTTGGTCGATCAAGGGACTTGTCCCCTGAGCCCGGTGAACCTCACGCCACGGATACGTCGTTACCGGCTAGCTGACGTCGAGGAGCTGACGGGTTCCCATGTGGTGATGCCGTAATGGCAATCGATAAGCGCCCATCAGGCAAGTATCGTGTGCGCGTCTTCCTGAACCACGAAGTGGTGGGCACTCGATCATTCGAGCGAAAGGCGGACGCTCAAGCCTGGGAGAAGGAGCAGTACCGCGTTCTCTCGCTGGGAGGGATTCCCTCCCCTTCCCTGTCGCTGCTTCCTGTCGCCGGGTTGATAGCTCGGTTTCTCAACGCCAGGCAGACGCGCGTTTCTCCGCACACGTGGCGCACCGACTCGGACAACCTTCGCCACGTGCCTTCGACGTGGCTGCGTCGACCGGTATCCACGATCACCGCATCCGACGTACACGACCTTCTAGCAGGTCTGCTGGCTGACGGATTCGCGCGTTCGACCGTTACTCGGATGAGAGTCACCCTCTCTGCTCTATTCGAGTACGCCGTCTCAGAACACTTCGCACCTGCAAATCCCGTCCGGGGCGCTCGTATGCCTGTGGTTGTCGGCCTCCCTTCGCGACCCAAAGCGGATACATGGACGCCCGAAGAGATGTCGAGAACCATCGAGGCACAGCGGGTAGTTAACCCTGCAATGGCCGAAGTGACTGAATTTCTCGGGCTCACCGGCCTGCGGTGGTCAGAACTGAGGGCGTTACGCGTTGAAGATGTGGCGCAGATTCCGATGCCGGCGTTACATGTATGGCGAGCACAATCAGATGGCTACGCCGAAAAGACACTGAAGAGCAACTCCGGCGAGGTACGGTCCCGAACGATTCCTCTGCGTCCGCGGGCCTTAGAGATCGTGGCCTCTCGAGTTGAAGGCGTTTCTCCCGGAGCACACCTGTTCCGTTCGAAGACGGGGAAGCAGTTGAGAGGAAACCTGTTCCGCCGCCAGGTGCATTGGAATGCGACAACGTGCCGCGGACTCACGATCCACGCGCTACGACACTTCGCAATTTCGTATTGGTTGCTTCGCGGCGTAGACGTCAAGACTGCCGCCGAGTGGTCAGGGCACAAGAACCCGACAGTGCTGCTGTCCACCTACGCTCATGTCCTCGGCATTGATGCCAACCGGGCAGCTCTCGCACTTCTGGACACGCCTGCTGTCCCAGCACTGTCCTGGGGAGCCGTTCCTGAAAGCTTGAAAGGCCTCGACTAGTGCGCTACGAAGCTGTAGAAACCGTCGCCTATCAGCACTTTTGTTGCGGAGACGGTGGGATTTGAACCCACGGTGCCCTTGACGGGCACTCCACCTTAGCAGGGTGGTGCACTAGGCCGAACTATGCGACGTCTCCAGCGCGACCGCGAGCGGACGCACAGCCTCCATCATAACGGACGGGGCCCGGCGCTTCGAACACGGGGCTCTCAGGTGCCGAGCGGGACGTTGTCCGACACCGTGCCCAGGATCTGCGCGACGAGCAAGATCGACCAGGTGACCCCGATCGCGAAGCTCGCGATGTAGACGGCGATCGCCACCCAGAGCGGAGCGAGACCGCGGCCCGCCGCCACCCCGCGCACGACGATGCTGCGCCCGATCGTGTAGACGATCCCGAGGAACGACCACGCCCAGTGGAACGGGCGCTCGACTCCCCGGCGGGTCAGTTCGCGGTAGTCGAGCCACGAGAAAACGATGCCTGCCGCGGTCAGGAGCCAGCCGATCCCCACCACGACGAAGTACATCGGGCCGCCCAGCAGGGCGAAGGGGTCGGTGATCACGACGGTCGACGAGCCCGGCACCCCGCGGAACACCGGCTGCGGGTGCAGCAGGAAGACCAGGAGGCTGCTGATCAGCGGCAGCACCGCGACCAGCCAGATCCACACGGTGTACACCGGCGTCTCCGCAGGCAGCTGCCGGCGCGGGGCGGGAGCATACGGCGACCGAGGGGCCCCGCCGGGCGCGGGCGAGACGTGCTCGGTCCAGCGGACGCCATCCCACCAGCGCAGGGCGGCGGACCGCTGCGGGTCCGGATACCAGCCCGGCACCGGCGCCGAAGCGTTCGACACGGGGGTCAGGACTCCCTGCCGACCGCCGGCTCGCCGACGAACTGGTGGGACTCGGAGGCGAGCTCCGGCCAGTCCTCGGCGTCCGCGATGCGCACCCAGGCACCCTTCGCCTCGCTTCGACCGGCCGGGACCGGGGTGGCGACGCCACGGCTCACGAGGTCGGCGGCGCGGTCCTTCGGCAGGTCGATGGCGAGTTCGGTGCCGTCGAGGTACGCGAACAGTCGACCGTGCACGTGCAGGCCGGTCGCGGTCACGGACACGTCGAGATCCGGGTCCTCCAGCAGGCCGGCGGCGAGCAGTTCGAACGAGGGTACGGGGCTGTCGGTCATGCGGCGACCCTACCCCATCAGCTCGCGGTACTCCGGGTGGTGCCTCACGAACGCGCGCACCACCGGGCAGCTCACGATGACCCTCCTGCCGTCGGTGCGCAGCAGGTCGAGGACGCGGCGGATCAGCTCCGACGAGACGCCCTGGTGGCGGAACTCCGGAAACACGGAGGTCGCGATGAGCGTGATGGCATCGTCGCTGCGCTCGTAGGTGATGCCGCCGATCAGGGTGTCGCCGCTGATGGCCTCGTACGTCCGCTCGGCCTCGTTGTCCACGACGAAGAAGTCGATGCCCGCCTGGCTCGGCTGGGGAGCCTGCACCTCCTCGACGAGGGCTTGCTGGTTCTCGCTGAGGAAGCCGGCGCCGTCGGGGTACCCCGCCTCGTCCGGGTATTCGATTCCGTCGGAGTTCTCATCCATCACGTTCGTCCTCTTCTTCAGCGGCGGGAGCGGAGCAGTACGACACGCTCATTCTCCATCCCGCGTGAGGGCATTGGCACCCCGAGTGCGAAGTACGCTGCGGCTAACGAGGTCTTCGATCAGATCGGCCGTCTCCATCCAGTTCCGCACAGCCCGGGTGGCGACACCGAGCGCCACCACCGGGTAGTCGTTGCCGTCGGGGTCGAGCCGGTCTCCGACGAACAACATCTCGGCGAACGGGATCCCGCTCACCGACGCCAGCTTCGTCATCCCGTAGGCCTTGTCCACGCCATAGCGGGTGATGTCGATGCTCGTCGAGCCGCCCGCCCGGACCTCCAGACCGGGGAGCCGGTCCTGCACCGCTGAGCGGAGGCGGATCCGTCGGCTGCCGTCGGGGTCCCAGGCCGCCTTCTCCGCGATCGGAGCTGACTGCCCGAGAGCCGAGAAGGTGATCTGCGACCCACGGTCCTCGAGCACCGGCCCCCAGGTGTCGTGTTCCCAGAGCCCCAGCCGCAGTGCTTCCTCCTTTACGACGGCGAGCGCCTCGGCTCTCTCGCCGTCGCTGAGATTCTCGGCGTACACGAGCTGCCACTTCTCACCGTCCCAGCGGTAGTACTGCGTCCCGCACGTCGGCATGAGGTGGAGGCGGTCGAGCCGGGCGGCGGCGGGTAGGCGGGAGATCACCTGGTCCCGGAACTGCACGAAGCTGCCTCCCGA
The DNA here is from genome assembly GCF_042465655.1 of Leifsonia sp. T36S-04. Lineage (GTDB taxonomy): Bacteria > Actinomycetota > Actinomycetes > Actinomycetales > Microbacteriaceae > Leifsonia. The sequence goes on along the minus strand of NZ_CP146286.1, from coordinate 3,562,715 downwards.
GATCACGCAGACCTCGCACACGTCGAGCAGCCGCCGGAGCAGGTCGGCCATCCGGGGATCCAGCGGCGACTTGGACGGCGCGAGGGTGTCATCCAGGTCGAAAGCAATGAGTCCAGGCATCAGGTGGGCCTTTCTGTGATTCGGGGCCACGGCACGGGCCCGGTGCTGCGACGCACCACGAGTTCGGGAGAGTGGATCACGACATCAGGGCGGTCGCCGCCGCCGATCAACACCAGCAAGCGTCGTGCGCTCGCTCGTCCGCACCCCTCGGCATCCCGGCGCACGGCCGTGAGCTGGGGGTCGCTGAGGAGAGCGGCCGGGCCATCGTCGAGCGCGACGATCGAGAGATCCTCCGGAACCGCTACGCCACGACGCCGGGCGGCAGCCATCCCCGCGACCGCCAGGAGGTCTGTGTCGTACAGGATCGCAGTCGGCACGTGCCGTTCGAGCAACCGTTCGGTGGTGGCGGCGGCCGCGAGCGGGGTGGAGCCGGCGAGAAGGATGACTCGTCCGTTCAGCCCGAGTGCTCTCGACTGCTCTGTGAAAGCCTGTCTCCGCCGTTCGGAGCAGACGAGGGAACCCACTCCGATGAGAGCGACGCGCCGATGGCCGGCCTCGGCCAGGTGACGCAGCGCGTCGCGTGTTCCCATGTCGCCGCCCTCCGCCGTTGCCTCGTGGTCGGTGGGGACGAACGGCAGGCCGAGCCGGGAGAGCAGCTCCGGCCTGTCGTCATCTGTCCGAAGTCCGCTCACCAGAACCCCGTCGACCTGCGAGTCGCGGACGAAACCGGCATAGATCTCCTTCTCGTCCGCTCGGGATGCGGCGACCCGGACGACGAGGGCGGTCGCTGTCGTGGCGAGTGCAGCTCCGACCCCGTCGAGGAAACCGACGAGGTCGGAACCCGCGGGCCCGGCGATGCCGTCCCTCCGGAGCACCAGCCCGACGCTCCGCAGCCGGTTGCGCGATAACGCTCTGGCCCGGGCGCTCGGATTCCAGCCGAGTTCACGGGCCGCCCGGAGAATGCGGTCTGTCGTCGCCTCGCTGAGTCCGCGACGACCGTTGAACACGAATGAGACGGCACTCTTCGACACCTGGGCTCTGGCGGCCACGTCCGAGATGGTGATGCGACGATCCCCCGGCGGGGGTGCGGCATCCACGGCAGGACCCGGACCCGAACCGGGTCCCGCCGGGGTGCCGCCGGCTACCGGGCCACCGCCCATGGCCCGTTGGCGTCGCCCGGAGCCTGGTTGCGGGTGTACCACTTCGCGACGTACACGACGCCCTTATAGCTCGCCCGGTCACCCGCGTTGAAGACACGCGACGGTGTCCACAGGGCGGTGCCGTCCGGCGCGGTAGCCAGCTCCTGCCACGGTCCGGTCACGGATCCGGGCACGTCTCCTCGGGCGTACCAGCCGGCCACGAAGGTCCGGCCCTGGTAGACGACGGTGTCGCCGGCGGCGAAGACACGCGACGGCGTCCACACGGCGGTGCCGTCCTCCGTCATCGCCAGCTCCTGCCAGGCCCCGGTGTTACTGAGACCGGGCTGCTCGCCCTTCGTCGACCATCCCGCTTTGTACACGGCGCCGCGGTAGCTGACGACATCGCCGGTCTTGTACGTCGGCGTCTTGCTCCAGGCCGCGGGGAGAACGACGGTCACCGTGACCGTGGTGCTTGCGCCCGCCACCGTGTCGCTGCCCGAGTAGGTCGCCGTCAGCAGGTGGTCGCCCGCGGCGAGGCCGACCGGGAGGGCGATGGATGCGATGCCGCCGCTCAGGGCTGCCGAGCCGCGGTCCTTCGTCCCCTCGGTGAGCGTGACCCGGCCGCTCACCGGGAGGGGCGACGTGACAGTGACGGTGACGGTGGCTGCGCTCCCCCAGTTCGCGGTGACAGCGGGCGCGTTGACCACGGCCGTTGCGCGCAGACCGTCGAGCGCCGCCTTCAGGGCCGCTGCTCGTGCGTCGATCCCGGCCTGGGCCGCGTCCGCCGCACTCAGCGTCGCCTTCGCCGACTCCAGCGCGGGCAGCACTGCCGCCCAGCTCGCGGGCGTGTACTGGGTGCTGTCGAGGCCGTTCGCCCGGTCCACCAGAGCCTGCAGCGCGCCCTTGTCCACCGCCACGGTGACGGGGCACCGAGCGAACTCGGTCCCGCCGCCGTGGACGAGCACGACGGATGTGGCGCCGGGTGCGCCGGTCTTCAGACCGACCTGGACCGTCCCGTCTGCAGAGACCTCGGGTGGAGCCCCCACCGCCGCGATGCTCGGGTCGAGCGAGTACGCCGTGAAGGAGTCCCCGTCTAGGAGGGGAGTGACGGTCGCCACCAGGGTGGCGGAGCTGTCGCGATCCGCGTTCACCGGAGCGGTGCACGCGAGACTGTAGCCGCCGTAGACCTCGAGCTCCCAGATGTTGAGCCCGTACTTGGTCGCCGGCGAGCCGATCACGCGGACGTAGCGCACCTCCGCGGTCGGGAAGTCGGCCGTGTCACGGCGGTGGTCGGCCGTGCCGGAGTTCTGGACATGGGCGAGCGGCGTCCAGTCGGTGCCGTTCACCGAACCCTCGACCTGGTAGTCGGTGGAGTTGCCGCTCTCCCATTCGACGACTGCCTGCGACACCGGGAGCACAGCTCCTAGGTCGACTCGGAGCCAGTTGCGGTTCGTGTACGGCGCGGTTCCGGAGGGGCGAGCCGACGACCACTTGGTGGTCTTCGAGCCGTCTGTGGCTGCCGGAGCCTGCACGTTGGCCAGGTTGTTATACACGCTGTCGGCGGTGGTCGGCTTGCCCTGCGCCAGGTTCACCCTGCCCGAAGTGGTCGGCGCGGTGGCGATGGCGCTGTCACCGAACACCTCGAACTCCCACACCGAGACGCCGTACGAGGTGTTCGCGCGCTTCACGGTCTGCATTCGGACATAGCGGCCGGAGGCGTTCAGCGCCACGAGGTCTGTCCCGCCGTCGCTGCCTGCCGTCGGGGTCACGTAGGCGTCGCGCCAGGTTGTGCCGTCGTCCGAGACCTGGATCTTGTACTGGCTGGCGTACGACGCCTCCCAGGTGAGCCGGGCGGCTCCGATCTTCTGCACGCGGCCGAGGTCGACCTGCAGCCACGATGTGTCCGGAGAGCCGGTCCGGTCGGCGATCCACCGCGTGGTGCCGTTGCCGTCTGTCGCGCTTGCCGGGCTCGTGCCGTCGGAGGCGGTGGTCGGCGCTCCGAGGGCGAGGTTCGTGGTCGACACGGCTGCGAACTCGGCGATCGAGTACGACCCGCTGCCGGGACCGTCCAGCGGCAGGATGCGGACGAAGGTGGCCGTCGTCGCCGGGAAGTCGACGTGCTGGTGGCCGCCCGTGCCGTTCTGGACAAGCTTCTGGTCGGTCCAGGTGGAGCCGTCGGTGGAGGTCTGGATCAGGAAGCGGCCGGCGTAGTCGGTGCCCCAGTCGATGTCTGCCCCCAGGGCGTACGAACCCGACCCGAGTCGCTGACTCAGCCAGGGCGCGCTGCCGGTGGACTGCCACGTCGTGGTCTGGTCCTTGTCGCCCGCCCGGGCGGGCCCGTGACCGGCAGCAGAGCCGCTCGCGGTGTACGGCGAGCCGTCCGAGTCATCCGCGGCCAGGGGCTCGGTGACGGTCTTGCCGAGGTTCGCGCCGGTCCCGAGCACGAACGTTCCGCGCGACGCGGCGGCTCCCCCGGTCAGCGTCACATCCACGAGGATGCCCGGCTGGCTCGGGTTCGACACGCTCACCACCGGGGTCCCTGCGGACTCGTCGAGCATCACGAGGGAAGGCTGACTCACCGACAGCGTGCGGCCGTCGCCGAGGTCGAGGGATCCGGCCTGGTAGAAGGTGGCCATGGTCCGCTTGAGTCCTGGATGCTGCACCGCCTGCACCGAGGTGTCGTTGCGGAGGATCTTCACCGCCGGGTTCGCCGCGTACGCCTGCGTCTGCGCTGCCGACTTCGCCGGGAGCACGATGTACTGGTAGCCGGCGCTCTTCGGCGTGACCCCGTGGTCGAAGTACAGGGTGAACGCGTCGTGGCTCTGCGGCTGGTCGCCGTAGTAGCTGCCGGTCTGCGTCTTATCCGAGACCGTGACGGCCTGATTCGACGGGAAGACGTACCCGACCTTGTCGTTGTACGCCCACGACGGGTCAGCGATGACCTTGCCGTCGGTTCCCGCAGCGACCTTCTGACCGTCGACCGACGCGTTGTCCTTCGCGGAGACCTGGTTGACCGTGGTCTGGATGGGCGCGGTCGAGGTCGACTGGATGCCGGCGCCGAGCGCAACCATCTCGTCGTCGAAGTAGTAGTAGCTCTTCTGCGCCTGCGTGCCGGCCCGGTCCAGGCTTTCCACGCTCGCGCCGTAGGTGCCGTCCGATACGCCGCCGGTGAAGGCGCCGCCGTTGGCGGACCGGCCGTCCTTCCCGAGGGTGGTCTCCTTGACGTAGGGAACCGTGGTTCCCGGGTAGCGGTACCAGTCGAACGCCGGGCCGAGGTCCGTGTACTCCTTATTGGTCACCTGGATGGCCGTCGTGCCGGTGCGGTTCCAGACGATCTCGTTGCCCACGTCCTTGCGGATGGTGGAGCGGTACTCGCTGCCGACCGTGCGGTTCGAGTTGAGGCCGGTCACGATCCCGTAGTCCGCCCGCTGGTGCGAGGAGAACTCCGAGCGCCAGAAGTAGTTGTCGCCGATGGCCCCGTTGCCGGCGGTCTTGCCGCGGATGTTGTCCGCCATCTGCCGATAGGTGGTCGCATACAGGGGGTCCGTGCGCGCCATCCGGTCCAGCGGATCCAGGAACACGGCGGCGTAACTGGTGACGCCGTCGACCGTCGTCGCCGGGCGGTAGAGGAGGTAGAGCATCTCGATCTCGCCGCGGATCAGCCACCGGGTGCCGTCGGCGATGTAGAAGGCGATCGTGTCGAGCTGGGGCCGGGTGAAAGCGAGGCTGGTGCCGCGCGCGGCGTCAGCCCACATGGCGACCATGGTGAACAGCGCCATCCCGTAGCCCTCGCTGTAGAGCTGCGCGCCGTGCGCCCAGAACGTCGCATCCGGCTGAACCGCCTCCTGCACCGTTCCCGAGTCGTCCACGGCGACCGTCTGCACCATGGTGGCGAAGCCGGCTTTGATCTGGTCCGCGTTACGCGTGGCGATCGCCTTGTAGAGGTAGTCGGAGGTGCGCCAGGCGCCGTTCGCACCGGCCGGGTCGAGCTTGCCCTGGTTGTGCTTGATGGCCAGCGCGGCCGCATCAGGGCTCAGCGCGTCGCCGAGGAAGATCGAGATGCGCCCCATGGCGATCGACTCCCCGATCTCGGTCTCCCACCAGTTGGTGTTGCCCGGGTTGACCTGATCCCAGTAGGCGAGCGCGCGCTGCTCCGAGTCGATCAGGCGCGCATCCTGGAACCCCTTGGCCGTCTTGTCGCGGTAGGCCTGGGCGATCGCGACCATCCGGTAGAGCGCCTTGTACGCATCCCAGGTCTTCCCGTTCGCCGAACTCGTCGTGTCCTGGTAGTTGACGTCCGACCAGGAGCCGTCGGCGTTCTGGGATGCGACGTAGTCGAGCGCGTCGGAGGTTTGCGCCAGATAGATGCCGTTGGCGATCTGCACCTCGTCACCCTGGCTCAGGTAGTAGTCCTGCAGCCGGGGGACGATCGTGGAGACGTCCGTGTCGAGGTCCGCTGCCTGAGCGGGTGCGGACAGGCCGACTGCTGCCAGCAGCGCAGCGACCAGGAAGGCGACGGCAGCGGATAGGCGCGCGCGTCGGACGAGTGCGGGACGTGGAGCGTTCGGTTCTTCGGGATGACGCATCATTGCGCTTGACTCCTTGTTCGCTGGAGCGGGTTATCAGGGGGTGCGGATCAGGCGGGCGACGGAGATCCGGGTGTCGGCGGCGCCGTAGAAAACGAAGTGCTCTCCGCCGATCTTCTCGATCGCCGTGGGGAAGAGCACGTTCGCAACGGTTCCCGAGGTCTCGTCTGCGGTCTCGGGAGTCATCAGCGGTTCGCTCGTGCGGGCGAGCACGCGCGAGGGGTCGTCGGCGTCGAGCAGCATGGCGCCGACGACGTACTTCACCGTGAAAGCCTGCGGTACGAATGAGCCACCGGGCAGGGAACCCGTGACGCCGTGGTGCAGCAGCAACCAGCCCTCCGGCACGCGCAGCGGAGCAGGTCCCGCGCCGATCTTCAGGGCCTCCCAGCCGAACTCCGGGCCGGCGACGAAGCGGTGTCCGCCCGGACGCGTGAGCGCGGTGACATCTCGCATGGCGTCCTCGGCGGGCACATACGAGATCCAGATGCTGGCGCGGTCATCGGTGATTCCCGCGGGCAGGGGCGGCTGCTCCCCCGGGCGCACGAAGCCGAAGTCCCACATCGGCCGGTGCAGCAGTGCGAAGCTCGGCCGTCCTGCGGGGTCAGGGACGATCTCCGGAAAGAAGACCACATCCTTGTTCGGGAAGAGGTTCAGGTCGGTGTCGAGCGCGTCGTCGTACTGGAACTGCAGCGGGCCCAGCCGTCGCCACTCGCGGCCGTCGGTCGAGACGGCGAGCGCCGGCTTCGGGCCGAGCGGGCCGAATGCGACGTAGGTCATCACGTGGATGCCGAGGTCGCGGAGCGGCGTGATCCGCGGATCCTCGACCCCGCCGTGACCGGTGCCGTGCTCCCAGCCGCGGTCCGCCTCGAGCGCGAGCTCGAGGTCGTCCACCGCGGTCGGGACACCGTCGGTCACCACCACGCGGGCCCGTCCGATCCGCGAGACGTTCTCGGCCGCGACCATCCGGGGGAACAGGTGCACGGTGCCGTCCGGGTCCTGCACGGTCGCCGGGTTCAGGACCCCGTCGACCTGTCGCGGGTCGGTGAGGTCCGGCTCCATCACGATGCCCACGCGTTCGAGGGCATACGGGATGGTGACGGTGGCGGTTTCGGCGATGGTGGTGGACACAGGACCTCTCTTGCGGATGGGTGGTGCGGAAGACGGGTGAGCTCAGCCCTTGACGGCCCCGACGACGCCGTTGACCAGGTAGCGCTGGATGAAGATGTAGCCGACGATGAGCGGCGCGGCGACGATGAACGTGGCTGCTGCGAGCAGCGGCCACTGGTTGCCGTAGGTCCCCTTGAACGCGTACAGCCCGACGGTGACGGGGAACTTGGTGGGATCGGCCAGCAGGACGGTCGCCAGAATGATCTCGTTCCAGATCCACACGGCTTGCAGGATGAACACGGTCACGAGTGCGGGACGCGCGAGCGGCAGGACGAAGGTGAAGAGGTACCGCCAGTAGCTCACGCCGTCCATGGCGGCGGCCTCGTCCAGCTCGCGCGGGATGGACTTCACGAAGCCGCTGAGCAGCAGCGGGCCGACACCGACACCGACGCCCACCAGCAGGATGTAGCCGAGCTGGGTGTCGTACAGCCCCAGACGCAGCAGGAGCTGGAACTGGGTGATCAGGGCGTTCGGGAGGAACAGCACCAGCACGAAGACGACCGACCAGTACCGGGCGCCGCGCACATAGCCGCGGGCGACCGGGAAGGCCAGCACCAGCGTGAGCAGGGTACCGATCGCCGATCCAGCTGCGGTGTAGAGCACGCTGTTCAGGATGTACGCGCCGAAGTTGCCCTTCTCCCACGCGGCGGCGAAGTTGCCCCACTGGGGATCCGACACGATGCCGACCGGGTTCGCCACGAACTCCGCCTGCGACTTGAGCGCCGTGTTGAGGAGGTAGAGCAGCGGGAACAGGAACAGCACCATCAGGATGAGCGCGCACACGTACGCGCCGAACGGGATGCGCCGGCGGCGACGACCGGGAGCGGTCTCGCGCTGGGCGATGTTCTCGGGACGGATGGAGCTGACCGTCCGTTCTTCCGTGGTCGTCACAGTTTCGCCTCCCGTCGGCGCAGGATTGCGAGGGCGGCGACCGAGACGATCGCGACCAGGACGAACTGGACCATTGAGACGGCGGCGGCGTAACCCTGCGACTGCGAGAGCGTCGTGCCGGAGGCGCCGCCGAAGCCCTGCACGTAGACGAGCAGCGACAGCACCTGGGTGGACCGGTTGTTGGGGCCGCTGAGCACGTAGATGAGCTGGTAGCTCTGCAGGGCGTTGACGATGCCCAGCAGCACGTTCGCGGTGATCGACGGTGCGAGCAACGGGATGGTGACGCTGCGGAAGCGCTGCCATCCACTCGCTCCGTCGATCTCCGCGGCCTCGTACAGGTCTTCGGGAATCGCCTGCAGACCGGACAGGAAGATGATCACCGAGATGCCCAGGACCATCCAGACCTGCACCAGGATCACCAGGGACAGCGCCAGCCGCGGGTCGCCGAAGAAGGCGGAGTGGCCGCCGAAGAGATCGAGCACCGAGGCGGCCGGTCCCCCGCTGACGTTGAAGATCAGCGACCAGACCAGGCCGGTGACCGTCACCCCCAGGATCGTGGGCATGAACACCACGGCCCGGTAGAAATTGCGGCCCGCGAGACGCCGGTTCAACAGCACTGCGACCGCCAGCGCGACCACGATCTGGACGGCGGTGCTCACGACGGCGAAGATCACCGTATTGCGGAGGGCGTTGGCGCTGTCCGCCCACTTCGCGGGCGAGAAGAAGTCGATGTAGTTCCGCGCGCCGACGAAGTTGATCGGGAGGCCGGGGAGGCCGCGCAGATCGGTGAAGGAGGCGACCAGCACACCGATCGCGGGGACGAAGCCGAAGATGCCGAGGAGCAGCATCCCGAGGCCGAAGGTGATCCGGACCGGCGTGCGGCGCGGGAAGGGGAATGATTCAGTCATGTGTCTCTCGACTCCCGAGGGGGCGGCTCGCGGTGCTCCGCGAACCGCCCGTCTCGAAAGCGTCAGCCTGCCGCCGACCAGGCCTTCTGGGCGGCCTGCGCCGCCTGCTCGGGGGTGGCGGACCCGAGCGGGGCCAGCGCGGGGTAGTTGAACGGGAAGACGGCATCCTGGCCGGCCTTGTTGTTGGCGAACCAGATCTGGTCCCACGCCGGCTGGTACGACTTCGTGTACTCGCCGATCGACTGGAGGAACGCGCTGGTGGAGATGCCGGGCTGCGCCGACGAGAAGCCGGACTTCTGCAGGAACAACTCGTAGTTCTTCTTGTCCGAGAAGAACCTGAGCCAGGCGAGCGCGGCGTTCTTGTTCTTCGCCGAAGTGGGGACGGAGAGTTGCAGCTCGGTCTTGCCGTTCAGCAGGGCGTTGTCGGCCGCCGTGTCCGAACCGGGGAACGGGAAGTAGCCGTAGTCGAACGACTTCGCGACCGCCGCATCGATGGTCGGCTGATCCCACGTACCGTCGACGGTCATGGCGAAGTCACCCGCGGCGAACCCGGCGGGGATGGATGCGTAGTCGGCGCCGGCTGCGCCGTCCTGCGCGTTCTTCAGCACGTACTCGGTCTGCTGCAGAACCTTGACCTCGGTCGGGTCGGTGAGCTTGGCCTTGTTCGTCCACAGGTCCTTGGCCAGCTGCTGCTTGTCCTCGGCCGTCGGGTAGAGCGACGCCGTCGAGGCGAGCATGGGGAGACCGGCGGGCCAGCTGTCCTTGCCGCCCAAGCCGAACGGGGTGATGCCCTTGGCCTTGAGCGCGTCCACGACGGCGGTGAACTCGCTCCACGTGGTCGGCACCGTCAGCCCGTTGTCGGCGAAGATCTTCTTGTTGTAGAAGACGCCCGTGTAGTAGCTGACTCCGGTCGGCACCGCGTACTGCTTGCCGCCGATGGCCTGCGCATCGAGCAGGCTCGGCGTGTACTGCTTGAGGAACGGCTGCTCGGTGAGGTCGACCAGGGCGCCGGCCTTGGCCAGCCTCGCGTCGTCGGTGGCGGCGTCCTTCGCGTACGACGGGGTCTCCGTGAGGCCCTTCACCACGAAGAGATCGAGGTTGCCCGCGGTGAGGCGCGACGACTTGGTCGCCGGGTAGTTGTCGTTCGACACCGTCGAGAAGACGACATCCACCTTCGGGTACTTCTTCTCGAACGCGTCGTTGACCGCGCGGAAGCCCGCGTCGGTGGCGTCGCTGCTGGACACGAGGAACTGCAGCTTGCCGCTCGGTTCGCCGTCGCTCGATGCGCCGCCGCCACCGGAGCAGGCGGCGAGTGCGCCGATCGTGGCCACGGCGACCGCACCGGCGAGGAGTCGCCGGTTTAGGGTCGTGCCGCGCAACCTCTTCGTTGCCATGTGATGTCTCCTCGTTGAGTTCGGGATGTGAGAACGAGCTGGTGTTCGGGTCACAGAAACGTTTCGGAAGCGATGTCGCGCGTTTACCGAAACGTTTCGGTTTCGTCATGGTGCCACGTGCGTGCGAGCGTCCGCAACCCCCATTCGGGGGTCACTGTCCCTGAGGGTGAGCGGTCGTCAGCGGCCGGCGGGCGCCGCGCCGGTCGAGTCCCGGACGATCAGCTCGGCGTCGGGGATGCGCACATCGTCGACGGCCCCCTCGTCGATCAGGTCCATCAGCATCCGCCCCGACTCGCGCCCCAGCTCCCGCGGGCTGGTGTGGACCGTCGTCAGGGACGGCCGCACGTAGGTGCCGAGCCGGATGTCGTCGAACCCGGCGACGGAGAGCTGACCGGGCACATCCACACCGAGATGCTGCGCTTGCGCGATCAGACCGATCGCCGAGAGGTCGTTCGCGCAGATCACCGCCGTGGGCGGTTCGCCCAGGGCGAGCAGAGTGGAGGCGGCGGACGCGCCGGCGAGGTACGTGAAGTCCCCGGGGACCACCGGCCCGGGCGGCAGCCCGAACTCCCGCATGGCGGCCTTCCACGCGGCCTCGCGCTGCACCGAGTGCGTCATGTTCGCCTGGCCGCTGACGTACGCCACCCGGCGGTGGCCGTGCTCGACCAGGTGCTTCAACGTCGCGCGGATCCCCGCATCCGGATCCTGCCGAACAGCAGGAAGCGGGAAGCCGGGCCCGGGGTTGATCGCGACCGCCGGAATCCCGAGCCGCTGAAGGAGCGGGACGCGCGGGTCGTCGACCTCGAGGTCATTGACGAAGACGCCGTCCACCCGGCGGTCCGCCGCCAGCTTCTCGTAGCGCTGGAGCGTCTGATCGGACTTCGAGCTGATCTGCAGCACCAGCGCATACCCGCGCGGGTCGATCGCATCCTCGATACCGCCGATGAAACCGCCGAAGAACGGGTCGAGCTCGAGAACGTCCGGGTCGCGGTGCATCACCAGCCCGACCGTGAACGCACGCCGCCCGGACAGGCTCTTGCCTCGCAGGGAGGGTACGAAACCCAGTTCCGCCGCCACCCGGATGATCCGCTCGCGCGTGACATCGGAAACGCCGGGCCGGCCGTTCAGCGCGCTCGAAACCGAGCTGATCGCCACGCCCGCCTTGCTGGCCACGTCAACGATGGTGACCCGCTCACCAGCCATCGGCCCACCTTCTGCAACCCGTCAACGGACGGACACCAGTATGCCCGACGCGTCTGGGTCAGCCCGACGGTTGTGACCCTACTCGCTTCGGTCCGCCCCGATCGGCGCGGCTTTCCGCACGACGGCGTGGTCCCGGGGCACCGCCGCCAGGAGCCGGGCGACGTAGGATTTCGACGGGGTGCGCGAACTACGGAACCGATCCTGGCGCAGGTCGCGGAACTGGTGGAGTGGGTGGCACCCGCAGAAGAATGATCCAGTGACCACACTGAGAAGCCCGGCCGCCACATGATCGTCCGAGCGCTCACGCTCGTGGACTGGCCCGAAGTCGAGCGGATCTACGCCGAGGGGATCGCGACCGGGAACGCCACCTTCGAGTCAGAGCCTCCCCCGTGGGAGCATTTCGACGCGCGCAAGCTGCAGGTCGGGCGACTGGTCGCGGTCGATGACGACGGCGTCGCGGGCTGGGCAGCCGTGTCTCTGGTCTCCTCTCGGGAGGTCTACAGAGGCGTCGTCGAACACTCCGTCTATGTGGCCGAACGCGCCCGCGGCCACGGACTGGGACGGCTGCTCCTGGAGGAACTCATCAGCGCGTGCGACATCGCGGGCGTCTGGACCATCCAGTCGAGCATCTTCCGCGAGAACGTCACCAGCCTCCGACTGCACGAGCAGGTCGGCTTCCGGGTGGTCGGTCATCGCGAACGAATCGCGCTGATGACGTACGGTCCCTGGGCCGGGCAATGGCGTGACACGATCCTCGTCGAGCGACGACGGTAACAGTGTGGCGGTCGTCTCCGAACTCCCTCTTCCGGAGGCGAGTTCCGCTGGCGTTGAATGTCGCCTGTGGTGGATTGGATCCTCATCGCCGACCTCGGCACTGCCGTGGGAACGACTGCGCTGGCGGCCGCGACCTTCGCCTCGACGCGCTCCGCCAACCGGTCCGCGCGGGTCGCCGAGCGCGCCCTCCTCGAAGGAATCCGCCCCATCCTGCTCCCCTCCAACTGGTCCGACCCGCCCCAGAAGGTGCGTTTCGCGGATGGCAGGTGGCTGACGGTGCAGGGCGGCCGGGCGGCCCTCGAAATCACCGATGAGGTCGTCTACCTCGTGATGTCGGTGCGAAACGCCGGAGCCGGTGTCGCCATCCTGCACGGCTGGCACGTTTCGTCGGACGCACGGTCGGACCTTCCCCCGCTCGAGGAGTTCCATCGGCTCACCCGCGACATCTACGTGCCGACGAACGATCCCGGCTTCTGCCAAGTGGCCATCCGCGAACCGGAGTCGACCGATTCCCAGGTCGCACGCGCCGGGGCGGCCGGCGAGGGATTCGCCGTCGACGTGCTCTACGGGGACGCCGAGGGCTCGCAACGCGTGGTGTCCCGCTTCTTCATCTCCCACGGACCGCCCGGCCCCGGAGACCACGACCATGAATGGATCATGCTCGTCTCACGCCACTGGAACCTCGACCTGCCGGCGCCGCGTTAGGTGGATGATCTCTTGGGCTGAAGAGATACGCCTACCGGCGCCGCAGGCTCGTCTCGGCGAGCGCGGGCGGCGTCGCGGCGTAGCTGTCGTCGTTGAGTTCCGTCCCCGGCGGGACGATCGCATCGATCCGGTCGAGCACCTCGTCCGACAGGGAGATGTCGGCCGCCGTGAGCAGTCCGTCGAGCTGCTCCTCGGTACGCGGTCCGATGATCGCGGAGGCTACCGCAGGATGCGAGGTCACGAACGCGATCGCCAGCTGCGGCATCGTGAGGCCGGCGTCCGCCGCGACCAGCCGGAGCCCGTCGAGCGCGCGCGTGCGCCGCCGCCCGGCCTCCGTCTCCGGGTCGTACAGCGCTCCCCGCGACTGCGCACGGTGGCTGGTCTCCGGCCGGGGCCGCCCGGACAGCCAGCCCCCGTGCAGCGGGCTGTAGGTGAGCACGCCCATCCCGTACTGCTGCGCGACCGGGAAGACGGCGCGCTCCGGCACGCGCCCGAACACGGAGTACATCGGCTGCTCGCTGAGGAACCGGTGCGTTTCCACTTCCCGCGCGACCCACTGCGCCTCGACGATCTTCTCGGCGGCGAACGTGGACGTGCCGACGGCCACGACCTTGCCGGCGCGGATGAGGTCGTCGAGCGCGGTCAGTGTCTCGCTGAGGTCGGTGCTCGCGTCGTAGCGGTGCAGCTGATAGAGGTCGATGCGATCGGTGCCCAGCCTCCGGAGGCTGTCCTCGACCGCGCGCACGATCCAGCGCCGCGAGCCTCCGGCGTTGTTCGGATCGGCACCCATCGGCAGGCCGAACTTGGTGGCCAGCACCACGTCGTCGCGCCGGGACGCGATCGCCTGCCCGACGATGACCTCCGACTCGCCCTGGGAGTACACGTCGGCGGTGTCGACGAAGTTGATCCCCGCGTCCAGCGCACGGTTGATGATGCGAGCCGCGTCGTCATGGTCCGTGTTGCCCATCGCCCCGAACATCATGGTGCCGAGCGCCAGCTCGCTCACCGACCAGCCCGTCGCCCCGAATGTCCTGCGTCTCATCGTGTCTCCATCCCTTCCAGCGGATGCTTCCATCGCATCACCGGACGGGCGCAGGCCCTACGCCGATCCTGCGGAGGTCGTGCACGATCCTGTCGATGTCGCACGCACGGGGCGTCCGCCGATTGCGACGACGCCCCGAATGGTGCTTGTCTCGGCACATGGCACAACCGGGCGACCTGCGTGATGCGATCATCCGGCACGCCCGCGGCGGGATCCGCCGGAACATCGTCGACGGCCTCAGCCTGGGCGTCGTCACCGAGGGGACGCCGCCCGCGGCCGCCATGTCGGAGCCGTCGGTGACCCTTGTCGCCGGCGGCCGCAAGCGCACCTCGGTGGGCGCCCGCGAGTTCGTCTACGGAGCCGGGGAGTTCCTGGTCGTCTCCATCGACCTGCCGGTCACCGGCCGGGTCGAACGCGCGACCCGGGACGAACCGTTCGTCGTGCTCAGCCTGACGCTGAAACCGGCGGTGATCGCTGCGCTGCTGTTGGACACTGTGGATGTCGCCCGGCCGCCGGCGTTCACCGGCCTCGCCGTCGGAACGGCGTCAGCGGCCCTGCTGGATGCGGCCTGCCGGATGCTGCGCCTCCTCGACGACCCGGCCGACCTGGCCGCTCTGGGCCCGGCGACCGAGCGCGAGATCGTGTGGCGACTCCTCACCGGGCCACAGGGCGGAATCGTCCGCCAGATCGGCCTCGCCGACGGCAGCATCGCGCACATCTCCCGGGCGATCGGGTGGATGCGGGAGCACGTCGCCGAGCCTGTCGCCATCGCCGAGCTCGCCCGGATCAGCGGGATGAGCGCGTCCACCTTCCACCGTCACTTCCGGGCAGCGACCTCGCTGACGCCCATCCAGTGGCAGAAGGCACTGCGGCTGCGCGAGGCACGCAGCCGGCTGCTCACGGGAGCGGCGGGCGTCGCCGAGGCGGGATACGCGGTCGGCTACGGGAGCCCGTCGCAGTTCAGCCGCGAGTACCGCCGCGCGTTCGGGCGGCCTCCGGGGGTGGACGCCCGGTCGCTGCGGAACACGGGCGGCACTGCGGCGCCCCCGGACGAGACCGCGTGGATCCCGTGACGTCGGAACGCGTCACACCAGCAGCGCGCCGCCGTCCACAGGGATCGATGTTCCGGTCGTGAACGACTGGGTCATCGAGTAGAGGAACGCCTGCGCGACGTCGTCGACCTCCCCGACGCGGCCCGCTGGCAGGAGCTCCGCCTGCTGGCGGTACATCGCCTCCTGGTCCTGGGCGCTCATCCCGCTCCAGAGCGGGCTGCGCACGATTCCCGGCTCCACCACGTTCACACGGATCGGCGCCAGCTCCAGGGCGAGCGCCCCGGCCAGGCTGGTGATCGCGCCGCACAGGCTGGAGGCGACCGCCCAGCCGGCGCCTGGCCGGGTGCGCGCCGAGCCCGAAGTGAGGGTGACGGAGCCGCCGGGATGGATGTGCGGGGCCGCCGCGCTCACGGCGTTCAACGCTCCGAAGTAGCGCACCTGGAAGAAGGAGCGTGCCTCGTCGATGTAGAGGCCGTCGATCGGGAGGAGACGGAGCGACTCCCCCGCCGTGTACACGAGGTGGTCGAACGCGCCGACCTCGGCGAAGAAACGCTGCACCGCAGCGGAGTCGAGGACATCGAGCGCCCGGCCGGTGGTGGTCGCGGACAGCTCTCCGAGCGCCGCGTCGACGCTCGCCTGCCGGCTGGAGGCGATGACCACCTCCGCGCCGGCGTCGACCGCCGCGTGAGCGGTCGCCAAGCCGATTCCCGAGGTGCCGCCGACGATGACGACGCGTGTGCCGTTGAGAGACATGGGGTTCCTTTCGTTGAGCCGGATCGAGCATCCCTCCTGCGCGGTCCCGCCGTCCAAGACCTCTTCAGCCCGAAGTGACACCCGACGGGTATCAGCGCGTGTGCGAGGCTAGAGCCGTGAACGCGGATCTCGACCTCCGGAAGCTGCGCTACTTCGTGGCCGTGGCCGACGCGCTCAACTTCGGGCGCGCCGCCGAGAGACTGATGATCGCGCAGCCGGTCCTGTCCCGGCAGATCAGGGCCTTCGAGGCGGAGCTCGGCGTTCAGCTGTTCGTCCGCGACCGGCGGGGGACGGAGCTCACCGAGCCCGGCCGGCTCCTCTATGAGGAGGCGCAGGCCCTGCTCGCCTCGGCCTCGGCGGTCCGGCGCCGGGTTGCGATCGCGGCGCGCGGCGAGTCCGAGTTGACCGTGGGCTTCATGCCCGGCCTGATGGTCACTTCCGCAGTGCGGGCGTTCCAGAACACGCACCCCGACGTGACCGTGCACGTCATGCGTACCAGCTGGGACGACCAGGTGCGCGTCCTCCACGACGGGCGTGCGGACGTCAGCTATCTGCGGCGGCCGTTCGACGCGATAGGGCTGGCCACAGAGCCGCTTTTCTCCGAGCCGCGGGTCGTGGTGCTACCCGCAGGTCACGAACTGTCGGAACGACCGAGCGTCGTCATGGCCGACCTCTCCGGTGAGCAGCTGCTCCAGGATCCGGCTGCCGTGCCGGAATGGGCAGCCGTCGCGGCGCGGCTGCAGCGACGGAGCGGCGATGCCCGGCCGCCGAGCCGGACGGTCGAGGAGAAGCTCGAACTGGTCGCGGTGGGCAGCGGGATCGCCATCCTCCCCCTGTCGACCGCGCGTTTCTACCGGCGCGACGATGTCGCGGTCGTCCCGGTGTCGGACCTCGCCCCGACCGACGTGCTCGTCGGCTGGGACGCCGGCCGGCGATCCCGCCTGATAGAGGCCTTCGTCGCCACCGCCTCCGCTCTGCCGCAGAATATGTAATCCATCCACTCGGAGAGGGAGCACATGCCCACCAGCAGCGCCATCGTGATCGGAACCGGAGTGGCCGGAGCGTCGACCGCGTTCGCGCTGGGCCGGCGGGGCGTCGCCGTCACCCTCGTGGACGCGGAGCTCACCGGACAGGCCACCGCCGCGGGCGCAGGGATCATCCAGCCCTGGAGCTCCGCGGTGGAGGGCGAGTTCTACGACCTCTACGCCGCGGGCGCGGACTTCTACCCGGAGCTCATCGCGCAGCTCGCCGCCGTGGATGTGCACGACATCGGGTACCGCCGAGCCGGTGCGCTTGTGGTCAACCGCGACTCCGCCGTGCTCGACGGCGTGGAGGAGCGCCTGGTCGCGCGCCGCGCATCGGCCGCCGCGATGGGCGAGGTCGCGCGCGTCACCGCCGCCCGCGCCCGCGAGCTGTTCCCACCGCTCGGAGACGGGTTCGCGGGCATCCACATCGCCGGCGGCGCCCGGGTGGATGGGCGGGTGCTGCGGGCCGGGCTCCTGGCGGGCGCGCAGGCGCTGGGCGCGACCGCGGTGCGGGGCACGGCGACCCTCTCCGCCACCGATGGTCGCGGCTGGGCGGTGCAGGTCGACGGGCGGAGGCTCGAGGGGGACTCGCTCGTCGTGGCCGCCGGCGCTTGGACGAGCCTCGTGCTCGAGCCCTTCGGCCGCCGCATCGCGGTGGAGCCGCAGCGCGGCCAGATCAGCCACCTCCGGGTCGGCACCGCGGACACGCGGTTCTGGCCGTCCGTCCATCCCGTCTCCAGCCATTACCTGGTAGCGTTCGACGACTCGCGCGTGGCCGTCGGGGCCACCCGGGAGACCGGCAGTGGATTCGACCCGCGCGTGACCGCGGAGGGCCAGCGCCAGGTGCTCGACGACGCCCTCTCGGTCGCGCCGGGACTGGCCGATGCCACCCTGATCGAGACCAGGGTGGGCCTGCGGCCCCTCCCCGACGGCGAGCTGCCGATCGTCGGCGCCTTCGACGGCGTCGACGGACTCTACGTCAATGCCGGCTTCGGCGCGGCCGGTCTCACTATGGGTCCGGTCGTCGGTGACCGGCTCGCCCGGCTCGTCGTCGGGTGAGACCGCTGTAGAGCCTTCAAAACACTCCCGGGGTCGACGCGAAGATGTCGAGCCCGAGCGAATGGGAGAGGAATCGCGCTGCGCGCTGCCCCCGCACACTGTTGCCCGCGGGGTCGAGGCGCGGGGAGAACGTTCCCAAGCCGCCCTTGCCCGGCGCGACCGTGACGATTCCGCCGGAGACGCCGCTCTTGGCGGGAATGCCCACCTCGAACAGCCAGTCACCTGAGAACTCGTACAGTCCGCTCGTCGCCATCACGGCGAGCGTGTCACGGCAGACGGAGGCATCGATCACCTTCTCGCGGGTGATCGGGTTGACGCCTCCGTCAGCCAGAGTCGCGGCCATGACGGCAAGATCCTCTGCCGTCACCAGAAGGGAGCACTGTCTCGTGTAGACGTCGGTCGCCTGCGCCGGGTCGAACTCCATCCGTCCGTAACTCTGGAGGAGCCGGGCGATCGCCCTGTTGCGCTGGTTGGTGGCCGATTCGGAGGCGTAGACCTCCTCGTCGATCTCGAGCGGCCGCCCGGCGAAGCGGGAGAGCCCGCGACGTACGAAGTCCCACTTCTCCGCCGCCGTCTCCCCGGGCGTGAGGCTCGTCGTCGTGATCGCGCCGGCATTGACGAGCGGATTCCTCGGGTCGCCGTCACTCAGTTCGAGGGCCATGACCGAGTTGAACGGGAGACCCGTGTTGTTGACGCCGACCCGGCGCGACACCTCCGAGTGGCCCAGTTCGTGGCAGACCAGCGCGAACACGAACACCTTCGAGATGGATTGGATCGAGAAGGCGTGGGCCGAGTCACCGACGCTTGTCGCGAGCCCGTTCACACTGCAGACGCTGATGCCGAAGAGGCCCGGGTCTGCTTCGCCGAGCGACGGGATGTAGTCGGCGACCTTCCCGTCATCCAGGCCGCGGTAGCGCTCGTGGGCCGTCTCGATGAGCTCGTGGACTCGCTCGACAGCAGGGAGGGTGCCGGTGGAGACCGCGTCTTCCGGCGCGACCACTTCGTCGGCGTGGACGGCGTCGGTCGAGAAATCGGGCAGCGGAGTCTGTCGCTCGAGGTAGGCCATCTAGTCCTCCGTCATGATCGCCTCACGGCACCCGGGGGCGCCTGGCAGGCTCATGATAGCTCGCGCGATTCGCAGTGCGGAGGGCGTGGGATTCGAACCCACGAGACATTTCTGCCCACCAGTTTTCAAGACTGGCTCCATCGGCCGCTCGGACAGCCCTCCCGGCGCCGGCGCAACCCGGCGTCGCCTGAGTCTAACGAAGACTCAGCCGGCGAGGGCCGATCCCGCGAGCGCAGCCAACCTGCCGAGGGCGAGTTCAGGGAAGGCGAGCAGAACCATGTCGACCAGGTCCTCCGCGGGACGGGTGAGCGGATCGGTCACGGGGAGTCCCAGCTCGGCCTGGTGCTCGCGGATAGTGTCGTCGAGCTCTGCGCTCGTCAGGCCCTCGTGGTTGATCGTGATGCCGATCACCGTGGTGTCGCTGAACGCCTCGATCAACGCGATCTCGCTGGCCGCGGCAGGCATCGGCATCATCGGGAAGTCGCCCAGCATCACTCGCCCCGGCGCATGCTGCAGAACGACGCCCTCGGGCCGGCTCCCGCGGAGGATGGCGCCGGAGCTGAGGTACGCCGGATGGCTGAGCGCACCCTGGCCCTCGACGATGATCACGTCGGGGTCTTCCTCCTCGAACGCGGCCACGACCTGTGCTTCCACTTCACCAGAGCAGAACTGCGGAATGGTCGCATCCAGCGCGACCGCGTACCGGGCACCCTGGATCAGCGAGGTCTGCCCGGTGCCGACCATCACGGCGCGGATTCCCTGGTCGTTCAGCGCTTGCGTGAGCAGCGTCGCCGTCGTGCGCTTGCCCACCGATCCGTCCGTGCCCAGGACGGCGATGCGCGGGCACGTGACATCGAAGATGCGGCCGCTGAACATCCGCAGCTCCTTGATGTCCTTCGGGCGGCGCACGTCCACGATGGTCACACCGGCCACCAGAGCGGCTGCGACGAACTCGGCGTCATCGTTGAGGTACTCGTGCAGGCCGTTGACCAGATTCATCCCGCGGGCGATCCCGTCGAGCAGGACCTCCCGCTGAGCGCCCGTGAGCAGCCCGTCCGTTGGCGCCATCCCGAAGATGAGCGTGTCCGGCAGGAATCCGGCGTCCCTGATCGCCTCATCGACGCTGGCCAGAACGGGGATTCCGTTCGGGACCCCGTCCAGGATCGCTCCAGCGTCTCCGCCGGCGCACGTGCTGTCGACCACGCTCAGGATCTCGTACTTCTCGGAATGACGCACCAGGCCGTTGGCGGTCTTCCCATCGAGCTTCCCGAACAGCCCCTCGCAATAGACGACGGCATTCACGGACGCGGACATGGCGCTCCTCTGATAGACACAGAGGAGGCGACGGGTTCGTGGCCGGGTCCGGAGGACCCATTCGGTCAATGAGGCATCTTCCCTGAAGCCGGCGCACTGCCGGCTGGTGAACCCTAGCAGCGCTACCTGAACGGCGCGCCCGGACCTGGACGTCGCGACGTCACGTTCGCGTGGCGGCGTCGTCTGTAGAGGTAAGACACTCTACGAACGAAGGAAGTCCATGTCTTTGGCGAAATCCCTCCTCCCTGCCCTTGCCGTCCCCGCGCTTACCGTCTGCGCCCTCGCGGTCGGTGTCCTCACGGGATGCTCCACCTCCACCTCGACCTCTCAGGTCACAACCACCGCGGGGCCGAAGATGGGGTGGAGCTTCAGCGTCGGCGGGGAGGCCTCCGTCTTCGACTCGCTGCCGCAGGACATCCCGTACCTGACGTCGTACAGCGAGTCCAAGGCGACCGGCGACCAGGCGACCGGCCACTTCCAGCTCGCGCTCAAGACGAGGAGCACGGACGCGGTTCAGGATGCCGCCAACAAGCTCACCCAGGCGGGCTTCACCTCCCTGGGCAAGAGCGTCTACTCGAGTTCGACGTGGAAGGTCACCCTCGAAGGCACTGGCGGTCAGGTCAAATACACGATCGCCAGGAACGGCTAGCGTCAGTCCGAGAACGGCTTGGAGCAGGTGACCTGCGCCGCGGTCTGACCGTGCACGTCCTCCGGGAGCGCGACCGCGCCGTCGGTGGGCGCCGGGGTCGAACCGGTGGCCGGAGCCTGCGTCGCGGGTGCCTGCGTGGCCGGAGCCTGGGTGGCCGGTGCCTGCGGCGCTGGGGCGTTCGGGTCGGACTCAGAACCCACGCCGGTGTCGCCCGTGAGCGCGACCGGCTGGTCGTTCTGCAGGGCGCCCATCAGCTGCTGCGCAGCGTCCGTCGTCGGGACGACGCCGTCGCCCTGGTAGTGATTGGGGTACTGGACGAACACGACCTTGCTGACGTCGATGTTCTTCAGCGCGGTGGCCATCGAGACGATGGTGGTCGGGTTGTTCAGACTGTCGGAGAGCGTGATGTTGCTCGTCGCGGCCTTCGCGATGCCGTACAGCTTGACCGGATTGCTGAGCACATCGGCGCTCTTGATCGTGCGAACCAGCGACGACAGGAACACCTGCTGGTTGCTGATCCGGCCAAGGTCCGAGCCGTCGCCCACGCCGTGCCGGGTCCGGAGGAACGCGAGAGCCTGCTGGCCCTGCAGGGTGTTCTGGCCGGCCTTCACATCCAGGCCGGTGTACGGGTCCTTAATGTCACCTGCAACACACACCGGCACTCCGCCGACCGCGTTCGACATCTCGATGACGCCGTCGAACTGGATGACGCCCGCGTAGGGGATCTCGAGCCCGGTGAGCTTCTCGACCGTGAGCACGGTGCAGGCGAGGCCGCCGTAGCTGAGCGAGTTGTTGATCTTCTGACGGCTCATCGCGTCGAAACTGCCGCCCTTGGGGTCCGGGCAGCTCGGGATGGACACGTACATGTCCCGCGGGAAGCTGACGACGGTCGCGTTCTTGTGGTCGGCCGAGACGTGCAGCACCATCGTGACGTCGTTGAGGTTCTCTTCGCGGTCGCCGTATGCGGTGTTGCCGCCACCCGAGTCACTGCCCGCCAGCAGGATGTTGAACGCCCCGTTCATCGCGCCGACGCCGGGCGTGACTTCGTTGCCCTTGGCGTCGACCAGCTTGACGGACTTCTTGACGCTGGCCGCGACATCCACCGCAGCGTAGGCGGCGAGCGAGACGCCGGTCACGCCGACCACCGCGAAGATGGCCACGAAGATCGTGAGGAGTGCCGTGAGCGGACGGTGCTTCTTCAGTCGTCCGTGGCGGACCGCTGGTCCTGCCGTCTTCTCCTGCGCTCGCGCTTGCGCGCGGGTGGGCATCTCGCTCATTCACTTCCTTCCGGTACGGGCATGCACGTCTATAGTGCCCGCTCGGAAGAGCGCACACCGCCGACAAGCCTGACACGGGAGGCTGGTAATGCTCTCAGAGGGCGTCGAGGACCTGCGCCAGACCGTCATCGACGACGGGTGCGGTGGCGCGCGTCGCCGCCGCCTTGACCTCGTCCGGTGCCTGCCCCATCGCCACGCTCAGCCCCTCTGCTCCTGCCCACTGCAGGAGTTCGAGGTCGTTGCGTCCGTCACCGACGGCGACGACGTGGGACCGTGGGATGTCGAGTGCGCGCCGCACCCGCTCCATCGCGGTGGCCTTGCTGACGCCGTCGGGCGAGATGTCGAGCCACGCCGTCCAGCCGATGGAGTAGCTGACGCGCTGCAGCCCCATCCGGTCGACGATCGACAGGAACTCCTCGGTATCGTGCTCCGGCGAGACGACGACGACGCGGGTTGCGGGATGCTGCAGCAGCTCGTCGAACGGCACCTCTTCGGCGTTCACCAGCTCCCAGTCCGTCATGCCCTCGGTGTAGCGGCGGAATCCGGTCGGCCCCTCCACCATGAAACTGCCGCTCGGGAGGTGGGGCCGGATCGTGGTCAGCACTTCGGTCGGGTCGAACACCTCGATGAACTCGCGGCGGTAACCGCCTTCGAGGGTGTCGTCACGCTTCATCGTCAGCGCACCGTTCGCGCAGACCACGAATTCGCTGGTCAGGCCGAAATCCTCATGGATGGGGCGTGCGGTCTCCCAGCTGCGACCGGTTGCCAGCATGACCTCGTGACCGGCGTCGCGGACGCGCGCGACAGCGGCGCGCACGGCGTCGCCGACGGACTCGTCCTCGTGGATCAGGGTGCCGTCGACGTCGAGCGCGATCAGCAGGCGGTCGCCACCGCTCACCTCGTCGCTCACCGGGTGACCGGCTCCAGCAGTTCCAGCCCGCCGAGGTAGGGACGAAGGGCCTCCGGCACGCGCACCGAGCCGTCCGGCTGCTGGTGCGTTTCGAGGATGGCGACGAGCCAGCGGGTGGTGGCCAGCGTGCCGTTGAGTGTCGCGACCGGCGCGGTCTTGCCGCTCTCGGTGCGGAAGCGGATGTCGAGGCGGCGCGCCTGGAACGTGGTGCAGTTCGACGTGGAGGTGAGCTCGCGGTAGCGGCCCTGTGTCGGGATCCACGCCTCCACGTCGTACTTGCGGGCTGCGCTGGAGCCGAGGTCGCCTGCGGCGGTGTCGATGACGCGGTAGCTGAGTCCCAGCGCCTGCATCATCTCCTCCTGCCAGCCGAGAAGCCGCTCGTGCTCGGCCTCGGCCTCCTCGGGCCGCGTGTAGACGAACATCTCGAGTTTGTTGAACTGGTGCACCCGGATGATGCCGCGGGTGTCCTTGCCCGCCGAGCCGGCCTCGCGCCGGTAGCAGGTCGACCAGCCCGCGTAGCGCAGGGGCTCGTCGACATCGATGATCTCGTCGGAGTGGTACCCGGCGAGCGCGACCTCACTCGTTCCGGTCAGGTAGAGGTCGTCGTTCTCGAGGTGGTAGACCTCGTCGGCATGCGCGCCAAGGAAGCCGGTGCCCTGCATGATCTCGGGCTTGACCAGGGTGGGCGTGATCATGGGGATGAAGCCGTTCTGGATGGCCTTGTCGAGTGCCATGTTCATCAGCGCCAGTTCGAGCCGGGCGCCGATTCCGCGCAGGTACGAGAAGCGGGCGCCGGCGACCTTCGCGCCGCGTGCCATGTCGATCGCTCCGAGGAGCTCGCCGAGCTCCAGGTGGTCCCGCGCCTCGAAGTCGAACTCGGGGATGTCCCCGACCGTCTTCAGCACGACGTAGTCGTCCTCGCCGCCCGACGGCACGCCGTCGACGATGGGGTTGCCGATGCTGCGGATCAGCCGGTCGAACCGTGCGTCGGCGTCGTTCGCGGCCTGCTGAGCCTCCTTCACCCGGCCGGCGAGCTGCTGCGCCTGGGCGACGAGTTCTTTCTTCTCCTCCTTGGCCGCTTTCGCGACCGTCTTGCCGAACGCGTTCTGCTCGGCTCGCAGTTCCTCGAACGCGGTGATGGCGGCGCGGCGCTCGATGTCGGCCTGAATGGCCTCGTCGACCAGCTGCACGGAGTCGCCGCGCGCCTCTTGCGAGCGGCGGACGACATCGGGGTTCTCGCGGAGGAGCACGGGATCGATCACCTGACCAGCTTATCGAGGGATGCCGAACAGGTAGCGTGAGGACCGTGAACGGACGGGGTGGCGACGAGCGCGCGCTTGCCGCCGTCGTCTACAACCCTGTCCGCGTCGACGTGCCGCGCGTGCGCGCCGCGGTCGAGGCGGCCGCCGCAGCGGCCGCAGCGACCGGCCTGAACAACGACTTCGACCTCCTCTGGCTGGAGACCACCGTGGAGGAGGGCGGCCAGGCGCAGGCGCGGGAGGCCCTCGCCCGCGGCGCGTCCCTCGTGCTCGCGGCGGGCGGCGACGGAACGGTCCGGGCGGTCGCCGAGGCGCTGCGTGGCCAGGATGCGACCCTCGCGGTCATCCCCGGAGGCACCGGAAATCTTCTGGCACGCAACCTCGGGCTGCCGTTCGCCAGCGTGGAGGGAGCCAGCGCCATCGCGTTCGGCGGCGAGACCCGCCGCATCGATCTCGGCGTCGCCCGCGCCCGGCGCCCGGACGGCTCGGAGTCGGAGCACGCCTTCCTGGTCATGGCGGGGGTGGGCATCGACGCCGCGATGATCGCGGGAGCCCGTCCTAGCTTGAAGCGCCGGTTCGGGTGGCTGGCCTATGTCGACGCGGCGTTCCGCGCACTGCCGACCTCGACGAAGGTGCACGTACGGTTCCGCCTCGACCACGGGGACGAGCGGTCGGCGCATGTCAGCACCATCCTGATCGCGAACTGCGGCGCGCTTCCCGGCAACGTCGAACTCATCCCCGATGCGGCGATCGACGACGGCCTGCTCGATGTCGCCATCCTTCAGCCCGCGACGGTGTTCGGCTGGCTGGCGATCTGGCGCAAGGTGACGTGGGAGAACCGCGTGCTGCGGAAGTCCGCGCTCGGACGGAGGATCATCCGCTTCACCGACCGGGCCGTCCGCACCCGCCTCAGTTACCTGCGCGGGGAGTCGGCCCAGCTCGAGGTGGACGCCCCCGAGCCGTTCGAACTCGACGGGGACGCCTTCGGCGAGATCCTCGCCCTCGACCTGCGGGTCGACGAGCGCGGGCTGCGCGTCAAGGCGCCTGCCGCGACGCGCTAGCGAGGCAGCAGCGCTCTGGGCGGTGTCAGAGCTCCTCGTCGGCCGGGACGACCTCCCGAGCGCTGCGCCCCGCCAGAGCGGTGAGGAACAGCAGCCCGACCAGGGTCAGCAGCCCCACGGTGATCAGCGGGCCGGCGAGCATCCAGCCGAGCTGCGCGAACACAAGCGAGCCGACGTCGCTGCTGGGCGTGGGCCCGCTGTAGGAGGACGTGACCGAGATGCAGTAGAGCACGATGCCGAGCACCACGAAACCGGCCCCGATGATCCAGAGCGTGAGGATGAGCGGGTTACGGCGGGGATTCACGTCCACGTGGGCGAGGAGGCCCGGACCGGCGACCACGTAGGCGGATTCGGCGCCGGCCAGGGACGCCGGCATCGGATCGGTGTCGTACTCGACGGAGATCGGAGCGCGGTCTGCATCCAGCTGCGAGGGTACGGGCGACTCGACGGGGGGCTCGACCGGACGCTGCAGCACTGACCCGGGCCGCCGGTAGGCCGAATCCGGAGCGTCCCCGCGCACCCGCGTCTGCTGCCGCTCGCCGGGCTTCGGCTGGTACCCCCGCTGGAAGGAGGGATCGAAGCGCGGGTCGAACCCGCCCCGATCGCTAGTGTCCTGCTCCTCGGCGACCATGCTGACCTCCCGACCTCCGACCGTGCTGCTGCACCGCAGCCTACGCCGACGCGGCGGATCGGGGGCCCTAGTCCGTGGCCGCCTCGTCGGTCAGCGACGCCAGCCACTCGCGGGCCTCGGTGAACACGTCGTCCCGGTAGCGCTGGTCGAACTCCACCGCCGCCCCGTCGGCGCGCGGATACGAGCCGAGGAACATGACCGACGGGCTGAACCGGCGCAGACCCAGCAGGGCATCGGCGACACGCTCGTCGTGGATGTGCCCGTCCGCGTCGATGACGAACCGGTACCGGCCGAGCGAATCCCCCACCGGACGCGACTCGATCAGGCTGAGGTTCACTCCGCGGGTGGAGAACTGCTCGAGCAGGTCGAGCAGGCTGCCGGGACGGTCGTCCGGCAGCTCGGCGACCAGGCTGGTCTTGTCGGCTCCCGTGCGCGCCGGCACGCTGCGCGTCGTGCTCACGAGCACGAAGCGGGTGACGGCGTTGGCGTTGTCACCGATGTTCTCGGCGAGCACGACCACGTCGTGGTGGTCGACGATGCCGGGAGGCGCGATGGCGGCGTCGGCCGCGCTGCCCTCGAACAGCGACGCGGCGGCGGCCACGTTGCTCGACGCGGGCAGGTGGCCGTGGTCGGGAAGGTGGCGGTCGAGCCACTGGTGGCACTGCGCATAGGCGACCGGATGCGCGTTCACGGTGCGCACGTCCGCCAGCGTCGTGCCGGGCCGGGCCACGAGTACGAAGTTCACGGGGACGAGGTACTCGCCCACGATCCGCAGCCCTGGGATGGTGGCCAGCGCATCCTGAGCGACCGACACCCCGCCTTCGATCGAGTTCTCGATCGCGATCATGGCGGCGACACTGCGCCCCTCCACGACGTCGGCGAGCGCCTCCCCCAGGTTGTTGACCGCGCGCCACTGCTTGCCCCGCGCCTCCGGCACCTGCTTGAGCGCCGCCTCGGTGAACGTGCCCGACGGCCCCAGGAAGCTGTACACGTCGTCGAGGGAGGCGGGCAGCTCGGCGCGTTCGTCACGCTGGCCGTCGTGAGCGGAAGACATGCCGCTCAGCCTAGCGAGCCGTTGGCGAGACCCCTCCGCCGTGGAAGAGTAGGGGCCATGGACGAACGAGCCGGCACCCCTGCGCAGCCTTCCGACCTGATCGACATCGACGCCCTGCGGAGGGCGTACTACGAGCTGAAGCCGGATGTCAGCATCCCGGAGCAGCGCGTGGTGTTCGGTACCTCGGGTCACCGAGGGTCGTCGCTCAACACCGCCTTCAACGAGGACCACATCGCGGCGACCACGCAGGCGATCGTGGAGTACCGGAACAGCCAGGGCATCACCGGGCCGCTGTTCATCGGCGCGGACACCCACCTGCTGAGCGAGTTCGCGACCACGACCGCTCTGGCGGTGCTGGTCGGCAACGAGGTCCGTGTGCTCGTGGACGAGTTCGACGACTGGGTGCCCACGCCCGCCGTGTCGCACGCGATCATCCGGTACAACCGGCAGGGCCATGACGACCAGGCCGACGGCATCGTCGTCACCCCGAGCCACAACCCGCCCTCGGACGGCGGCTTCAAGTACAACCCGCCCCACGGCGGGCCGGCCGACACGGACGCGACGAGCTGGATCGCGAAGCGCGCGAACGAGATCATCGCCGACGGGATGACCGCCGTGCGGATGGCCGAGCCGTCGGGTGTCGAGACGTACGACTTCCGTGGACACTACGTCGACGACCTCGAGAACATCATCGACGTGAAGGCGATCAAGGACAGCGGCATCCGCATCGGCGCCGACCCGCTCGGCGGCGCGAGCGTCAACTACTGGCAGGCGATCGCCGAGCGCTACGACCTGAACCTGACCGTCGTGAACCCGGATGTCGACCCGGCCTGGGGGTTCATGACCCTGGACTGGGACGGCAAGATCCGCATGGATCCCTCCAGCCCGTCGGCGATGGCCTCGGTGGTGGCGCGCCGGGCGGACTTCGACATCCTCACCGGCAACGACGCCGACGCCGACCGTCACGGGATCGTCACGCCGGACGGCGGCCTGATGAACCCGAACCACTACCTCGCGGTCGCGATCGAGTACCTGTTCCGCACGCGTACGGAGTGGCGCGCGGACGCTGCGGTCGGCAAGACCCTCGTCTCGTCGTCGATCATCGACCGGGTCGCCGAGTCGCTCGGCCGCCGGCTGTGGGAGGTGCCGGTCGGCTTCAAGTGGTTCGTGCCGGGGCTCATCGATGGGACGGTCGGGTTCGGCGGCGAGGAGAGCGCGGGCGCGTCGTTCCTCCGCTTCGACGGGACGGCGTGGACGACCGACAAGGACGGCATCCTGCTGGCCCTGCTCGCCAGCGAAATCCGGGCGGTCACGGGCAAGTCGCCGTCCGAGTTGTACCGGGAGCTGACGGAACGGTTCGGCGACCCGGTGTACCAGCGGGTGGATGCTCCCGCGAGCCCGGAGCAGAAGGCCGCGCTCTCGAAGCTCGACGGCGACGCGATCACGGCGACCGAACTCGCCGGTCAGCCGATCACGGCGAAGCTGAGCCGGGCGCCCGGAAACGACGCTCCCCTCGGCGGCGTGAAGGTGCAGACGGAGAAGGCCTGGTTCGCCGCGCGCCCCTCCGGCACCGAGAACGTCTACAAGATCTACGCGGAATCCTTCGAGGGCGAGGACAACCTGCGCGAGGTGCAGGACGAGGCGAAGCGGATCGTCGGGGACGCGCTCGGCTAGTACGCCACGGCGTCGCGGCGGAGCACGATCGCGAGGGCGTCGCCGTCGTTCGCGCCTGCCTGGCGCGCCGCGCTCACGATGCGCGACACGGCTCCGGCCGGCGTGACCGACCCGCGCAGGATCGACTGGACGCGCAGGAGGCCCTTCTCGCCGCCGAGCGCGTCGAAGACGCCGTCGCTGAGGCACAGGAACTGGTCCCCGTCTTCGAGGATCAGCTGCCGGGCCGTGCGCCGCTCGCGGTCCAGCCCCAGGGGCAGGGTCGCGGTCTCCAGACGCTCGAGATCGCCGCTCGCACCGCGGAGCACGAACGCGAGCCCGTGGCCCGCATCGACGAACTCCATCCGGCCGTCCGGCTCGACCCGCGCGTGGAACACGGAGGTGTACGCGGCGACCAGCTGCAGCTCCTCATCCACCACCCGCGCCCCCTCGGCCACGGCTGCCTCGGGACCGGTGAAGGCGGATGCGACCCGCAGAGCGGCGCGCACGGAGGCGGCGACGATCGCGACCGGAAGGCCCGTGCCCACCACGTCGCCCACGGTCAGGCAGAAGCCATCGCCACAGTCGTACCAGTCGTAGAAGTCGCCCGAGATGCGGTCTCCCGGCTCCGAGGCGGCCGCGATGGCGAATCCTTTCGCCGCCGGCTTCCGGCGCGGCAGCAGGGCCCGCTGGACCAGCTGCGCCCGGTCGAGGTCCTCCTCGCGCGTCAGCTCGGCCTGGACCCAGTCCGCCAGGTCGCGCAGCAGCCTGCGCTGCCCGTCGGTCAGCTCGTGCGGCTCGGTGTCCAGCACGCAGAGGGTGCCGACGGCCTCCCCTCCTGGAGCGTGCAACGGCTCGCCCGCATAGAAGCGCAGATGCGGGTCTCCCACGACGAACGGGTTGGACCGGAATCGCTCGTCGGTCGAGGCGTCTCGCACGATGAGCGCTGCATCCTGCCGCACGGTGAAGTCGCAGAACGCGCCCTCGCGCGGGGCCTCGTCGCCCAGGCCGACGTGCGACTTGCGCCACTGCCGGTCGCCGTCGATCAGCGTGACGCTGACCATGGGCACGTCGAACAGCTGCTGGGCCATTCGCGTCACACGGTCGAAGCGGTCCTCCGCAACGGTGTCCAGTATCCCGAGCGCCTCGACGGCGTCCTGGCGTGCCACCTCTGCTGCGAGCGCACTCGTACTCTGCGTGTCCCCATCCACGACCATGTGACCAGCGTAGTGACCACGGTCACAGTGCGTACGCTGTGCCGCCCGAGCAACCGAAGAACTCTTCGAGCGTCGTCACACCCGTGGTGTGGAGCTCGGTGGCGAGCGCGACCCCGACGTAGCGGAAGTGCCACGGCTCGTAGGTGAAACCGGTCACCGCGACCTTGTCGGCGGGGTAGCGCAGGATGAAGCCGAACCGCCAGGCATTCGCCGCGAGCCAGCGTCCCTGCGCGGTCTCTCCGAAGCAGGCGTCGAGCGAGCACTGTGCGGGCAGCGCACTGATGTCCACGGCGAACCCGGTCTGATGCTCGCTGTGCCCGGGGCGTGCGGTGTCGGTGTCCGCGTACTCCTGACCGTTTCGCGCCACGTCGTCGTCGTAGACGCGGGTCTGCGATTCGTACGACCGGTAGGCGCTCTGCACGGAGAAGTCGAGCCCGGCTTCCGCCTTGCCCGCGTGGAACATCGCAACGAGTCCCGCAGCCGTCGCCTGCCGCATCGGCTGACGGTTGACGTAGACGACATCGGGATAGGTCAGGTCGCCGGGGACATACGCCAGCGGATTCAGCGCCCGCGGCTTGTTGACGACCACCCACGAGCTTGCCGGGTCGTCCGTGGACAGCGCCGTCTTGTCGAAGCCGATCACTGTCGCCGCCGGCGGAACGGACGGGGTCGGTGTGGGCCGCGGAGGCCGCGTCGTCGGCGCTGAGCGATGCGGTGTTGGACGGTGACTGGCGGGCGCCGCGGAAACGACTCCCCCGGCGCATCCGGCCAGGACGAGAACGGCAGCGAGCGCGCCCACGACACGCGCAACGCGCGTTGCACGAACCCGCCTGCTGCGGGCACCCCCCAGACTCACGGGGCCGAGCATAGCTCACGCGGCGAACGGCTCCGTGCGACGTGGCCGGAAGCCCGCTCTTACTTGGAGAGGCTCCAGAAGTGGCCGATCCCGCCCGGGTGGTCCACAGTGATCGCCTCGTCGAGATCGCGGTAGTCGCTGTCCTCGTTGTGGCCGGCCATCTTGATCTTGATCTGGCCGTTGACGTTCTGGATGCCGGAGACGATCTGCACGTGGTCGAGCGAGTTGTTGTCGTTCCAGTCGAACATCACGATGTCGCCGACCTTGATCTTGTCGCGCTGGTCGAACGAGTACTCGGTGAGCCCGAGCTGCGCGGCGTTCTCGCGGAAGTAGTTATCCATCGCGGGCACGTAGCCCCACGCCGGGCTCCAGCTCGCGGCGGCGTTGTGGTTGTACCAGTCGCCGTTCATCTGCCAGCCGCGGGCGAGCAGGGTCTGACTGACGAAGTTCGCGCAGTCGCCGCCGACCGGGTTGAGGTCGCCGAAAGCGGCGGTGTTGTAGTTCTTCCAGTACGTGAGCGCGTACGCGAGCTGCTTGTCGACCGGCGTCTGCACCTGGTAGTCGTACGTCGTCGCCGACGTCGTGACCGGCTTGCCCGTCTTGTCCGTGACGGTGACCGGAACGGAGCCGGCCTGGTAGTTCGCCGCTGCGGGCACGCTCACGACGACCTTGTCGTCCGTCGCCTGCGTCACCGTCGCCGGCTGGCCTCCGATCTGAACCGCACCGACCTTCTCGAGGTTGGTACCGGTGAGGGTGACCGTGCCTCCCGAGACGCTGCCGGTGGCCGGCTGGATCGACGACACCACGGACGAGGTCGGGGTGGGCGAGGGCGCAGCGGCCTGGGCCACGGCCTTCGTCACCGGCGAGGGCTCGCCGGCGCAGGCGGTGAAGACCAGGGCTGCGGAGGCAGCGACGGCGGTGAGAGCGAGCGCGCGACGGGTGCGGCGGCCGTTTCTGAGAGAACTCATACAACCTTCGTGGCGTATTGGGAGATGGTCGGGTCGGGGCCTTTTCACCGTACGCCCCCAACTTTTGCGTGACCTGGATGGGGGTGTTTTTGTTCGCTCTGCGTACTTCTGACACGTCCAGACGCCAGACGCTGACTGAGAAGCGAGGGAGCGTTCGCCATCGGCGAACTGATCGCCGCCTAGCGACCCGGGTGCGTTGTGGCAGGCGTGGCAGGGGGTGTAACTTTGCAGTCTCCGCAAAATTCTCTTTGCCCCACACCGGTGTGACGTTCGCGTGCCGGGCGTCCCCTCACCCGACTCTCGACACGGAGACAGATGTCCAGTCAGACCATGGCGGCCAATGCCGCTCCCAAACCGATCATGTCGCATCGGCAGATCCTCTTCGTCATCTTCGGCCTCATGGCCGGCATGTTCCTCTCCGCCCTCGACCAGACCGTCGTCGGTACCGCCATCCGCACCATCGGCGACGACCTCCACGGCCTGAGCGAGCAGGCGTGGGTCACCACCGGTTACCTCATCGTCTCGACGATCTCGACGCCGATCTACGGCAAGCTCTCCGACATCTTCGGACGGCGCCCGCTGTTCGTGATCGCGATCCTGATCTTCATCGCCGGGTCGATCCTCGCGTCGTTCTCGACCTCGATGATCGAGCTCGCCGCGTTCCGCGCCATCCAGGGCCTGGGCGCCGGCGGTCTGATGTCGATGCCGCTCGCGATCATGGGCGACATGCTGGCGCCCCGCGAGCGTGCGAAATACCAGGGGTACTTCCTCGCCGTGTTCGGCATCTCGAGCCTCATCGGCCCGCTGATCGGCGGCCTCTTCGCCGGTGCCGACCAGATCCTCTGGATCGCCGGCTGGCGCTGGGTGTTCCTGATCAACGTCCCGATCGGCTTCATCGCCCTCGCGATGGTGCTGCGGTTCCTGCACCTGCCGAAGCGCGAACGCGGCTCGGCGCGGATCGACTGGTGGGGCGCCGCCGGCGTCATCGTGGCGCTCGTGCCGCTCCTCCTCGTGGCGGAGCAGGGCCGGGACTGGGGCTGGGGCAGCCCCGCCGCCATCGCCTGCTACGTGATCGGCGTCGTCGGAATCATCGCGTTCATCTTCATCGAGATCGCGATGAAGGACGACGCGCTCATCCCGATCAAGCTGTTCCGTTCCAGCACCTTCTCGATGGCGACCATCATCGGCGTCTTCGTCGGGTTCGGGATGTTCGGCGCGATGCTGACGCTGCCGCTGTACCTCCAGCTCGTGCTCGGCTCCACGCCGACCGAGTCCGGTCTGCAGCTGCTCCCGATGATCCTCGGACTCATGATCTCCTCGATCGCGTCCGGCCAGATCATCGCGCGCACCGGCCGCTACCGGCAGTTCCCGATCATCGGAACCGCGATGCTCGCGGGCGGGTTCTTCTACCTGACCTTCGTCAAGGTGGGCGACTCGTACTGGTTCATCGCGGGGGCCATGCTCCTCATCGGCCTCGGGCTCGGCCAGCTGATGCAGACGCTGACGATCGCCAGCCAGAACTCCGTCGGCCTGCGCGACATGGGTGTGGCGACCAGCGCCTCCACGTTCTTCCGTCAGATCGGTGGAACGCTGGGCACCGCGGTGCTGCTGTCGCTGCTCTTCACGGTGTTCCCGACCAACATCCAGAACGCCCTGTCCGACAAGCCGACGCTGACCAGCGCGCTGGATGCCGCCCTCACGCCCTCGGTGGCGAACGCTCCCGAGAACAAGCAGATCATGGACCAGATCTACAACAAGATCGTGGACCCGATCGAGAAGCAGGCGCAGGCCGGTGCTCACCAGGCCGGCGTGCAGCAGCTCGTCGCTCAGGGGATCCCGCAGGATGTCGCCGAGCAGCAGGTGCCCGCGGCTCCCATCGACTTCTCGAACGCCGACCAGCGCAAGCAGGTCGTCGACCAGGCGGTCCCCGCGGTGCAGACGCAGCTCGAGAAGGCCAACAGCACGAGCAGCAACAGCTCTGCCGTCAATGACACGTCGTTCCTGAACAACGCGGACCCGCGGCTCGCGAAGCCGTTCCTCGTCGGCTTCAACGCCTCGGCCGTGCAGGTCTACTGGGTCGCCATGATCGTCGTGCTCATCGCGTTCGTGCTGTCCCTGTTCTTCAAGACCCCGCCGCTGCGCGCGAAGTCGGCGCTGCAGGAGGCTGCGGACGACGCAGCCGACGCGGCCGACGCGCAAGCCGAGAAGGAGCGGGCGCTCACCCCGGCCGGCGTTCTGGCCTCCGCGGCCGACGACGATGCCGCCGAGGAGTACGACACCGGCATCCTCGCCAACCGGGCGGCGACCGAGTTCGGAGCCCTGATCGAGCCCGGCGCGGACACCGCGTCGACGCACGCTCAGCGTCCGCGCCCCGCCATCGACTGACGCATCCGCCGGTCCAGACAGCCGTCGCCTCTCCGGAGGCGGCGGCTGTTTGCATTTCCCCGGAAAGACGCGGATGAGAGCGCGACCACAAAAGACTTGACATTGGTCGCGATCGTGTTTTAGATTCTCGTGAAGCGCGTGAGAGCGCTCTCACGCTTTCGTCCAGAGAGCGCTCTCACGCACACCACGCGCACTAGACCCACGCACAAAGGAGTGAACCGTGAAGCTTTCACGACGCACGAGGATCGCAGCGGCCGTCGCCGGTGCGGCATCCTTCGCCCTCATCGCAGCCGGGTGCTCATCGAGCGGCGGCAGCGGATCCAGCTCGGACCCGATCACGCTGACCGTCACGACGTTCGGCACCATGGGCTTCGACAAGCTCTACTCGCAGTACGAGAAGGAGCACCCCGGAATCAAGATCAAGGCCACCAACATCGACACCGGTGACAACGCGCTCACCGACTGGCAGACCAAGCAGGCGGCCGGCAGCGGGCTGCCCGACGTGCAGGCCGTCGAGGAAGGCTGGCTCAGCAAGGTCCAGCAGGTCTCCGACCAGTTCACCGACCTGAAGAGCTACGGCGCGAACGACATCAAGAGCCGCTGGGTCGACTGGAAGCTGAAGCAGGCCACCGACAAGAACGGCCGCATCATCGGCTACGGCACCGACATCGGGCCGGAGGGCCTCTGCTACAACGGCAAGCTGTTCGCCGCAGCTGGCCTGCCCAGCGATCGCGAGTCTGTCGCCAAGCTGTTCGGCGGCGAGAACGCCACGTGGGACGACTTCTTCAAGGTCGGCGAGCAGTACCACGCAGCGACGGGCAAGGCCTGGTACGACCAGTCCGGCTTCATCTGGAACGCCATGGTAAACCAGCAGCCCGAGGGCTACTACACCAAGGACGGCAAGCTCAACGTCGAGAACAACAGCGACCTGAAGGCGCTGTGGTCGAAGCTCGCGGCGGGCGCAGCAGCCGGCCTCTCCTCCAACCAGACCCAGTGGGACTGGGGCAAGGGCAAGGCCTTCACCGACGGCTCGTTCGCCACGTTCGTCTGCCCCGGCTGGATGCTCGGCGTCGTGCAGGGTCAGGTCAAGGCCGGCGGCGGCGACGCCACCACCGGCTGGGACTTCGCCAACGTCTTCCCGGGCGGCGCGGCCAACTGGGGCGGGTCGTTCCTGACCGTTCCGACGCAGTCGAAGCACCCGAAGGAGGCCGCGGCCCTCGCCGCCTGGCTGACCACCGCCAAGTCGCAGGTCCAGACCTTCCAGGCCGCGGGCACGTTCCCGTCGGTGACCGAGGCGCAGACCGACTCCGGCGTCACCGGTGAGAGCGACCTGACCAAGTTCTTCAACAACGCACCCGTCGGCCAGATCCTCGGTGAGCGCGCGAAGGGCGTCGTCGCCCAGTACAAGGGACCGGACGACTCGGTCATCCAGTCGCAGGTCTTCGGACCGTCCGTCCAGGAGCTGGACTCCGGCAAGGCGAACGGCGACCAGGCGTGGAACAACGCCATGAAGCTGCTCAACCAGCTGGTCGTCAACAAGTAACCCACCCGCCAGCCGCCGAGCACAGGAAAAATGTCGCGATTCTTCGCGGATCCCGACAAAAATCCTGTGCTCGGCGGCACGCCACTGGAGACAGCCATGACCACCGTCACCCGCCCCGAGACCGCCACAGCCGCCCGCGGCACCCGGGATGCGCGCACAGCGCTCACCGTCAAGCAGCGGGTGAGCCGCTTCGACGTCAAGGCGTCGCCCTACTTCTACATCGCACCGTTCTTCGTGTTGTTCGCGCTCGTCGGACTGTTCCCGCTGATCTACACCTTCGTCGTCTCGCTCAACAACTGGAACCTGCTGACCGGTCCGGGCGAGTGGGTCGGCTTCAAGAACTATGCGGCGGAGCTGTCCGACCCGTTCTTCTGGAACTCGCTCTTCAACACCGTCAGCATCTTCCTGCTCTCTGCGATCCCGCAGCTGATCGCCGCCGTCTTCATCGCGGCGATCCTGGACCAGAACATCCGGGCCAAGACCTTCTGGCGGATGAGCGTCCTCCTCCCCTATGTCGTGACCCCGGTCGCGGTGACCCTCATCTTCTCGAGCGCCTTCGACGAGAAGTACGGCCTGATCAACAACATGCTCCAGGCCTTCCACCTCGACCCGGTGATGTGGAAGACCGAGACCTTCCCGTCGCACGTGGCCATCGCGACGATGGTCAACTGGCGCTGGACGGGCTACAACGCACTCATCCTGCTGGCCGCCATGCAGGCGGTCCCCCGCGACATCCACGAGTCCGCCGCCCTCGACGGCGCCGGATCGTTCCGCCGCTTCTTCTCGATCACCCTGCCGAGCATCCGCCCGACCATGATCTTCGTGATCATCACGGCGACGATCGGCGGCCTCCAGATCTTCACCGAGCCAAAGCTGTTCAACCCGTCGAGTGCCGTCCCCGGCGGACCGCAACGGCAGTACCAGACGACCGTGCTCTACCTGTGGGACATGGCGTTCAACCGGCAGAACTTCGGCAAGGCCTCCGCGATCGCGTGGCTGCTGTTCCTGCTGATCGTGATCTTCGGCGTGCTCAACTTCCTGATCTCGCGCCGGATCGCCTCCACCGAGAGCCGGTTGCACCGCAAACGCACCGCCCGGCGCCTGCAGGCGTCGCGCATCCTGGCCGCCGCCAGTGAGGAGAAGAACCTGTGACCGCCACCGCACGCACGACCCGTCCCGCGCGCGACGCGGCATCGCCCGCCCCCCGCGCACCGAAGCGCAAGGCGCTCGGAATCGATCGGCGCCCCGGTTTCCTGACCTACGGCATCCTGCTGGCGATCTTCGTCGGCGGCGCCTACCCGCTCTGGTGGTCGTTCGTCGCCGGCTCCAGCGACAGCACCGTGCTGACCGCGACCTGGCCTCCGCTGCTTCCGGGCGGCCAGTTCTGGACGAACATCGGCCAGGTGCTGGCGACGGTCCCGTTCTGGCAGGCGCTCGGGAACTCCATCATCGTCGCGACCGTGATCACGGCATCCGTCGTGGCGTTCTCGACTCTCGCCGGCTACGCCTTCGCCAAGCTGCGTTTCCGCGGCCGTGAAGGACTCATGGTGTTCGTGGTGGCGACGCTCGCCGTCCCGACACAGCTCGGCATCATCCCCCTCTTCATGGTGATGAAGCAGTTCGGCTGGACCGGGACGCTCGGCGCCGTCATCGTGCCGACGCTGGTGACCGCCTTCGGCGTGTTCTTCATGCGGCAGTACCTGGTCGACGTCATCCCCGACGAGCTGATCGAGGCCGCCCGTGTCGACGGCGCGAACATGATCCGCACCTTCTGGCACGTCGGCGTCCCGGCCGCGCGCCCGGCGATGGCGATCCTCGGCCTCTTCACGTTCATGACCGCGTGGACGGACTACCTGTGGCCGCTGCTGGTCGCCCCGCAGAACCCGACCCTCCAGGTGGCGCTCAGCCAGCTGCAGTCGGCCAAGTACGTCGACTACTCGATCGTCCTCGCCGGAGCCGTGCTCGCGACCATCCCCCTGTTGATCCTCTTCGTGCTCGCCGGCCGGCAGCTGGTCTCCGGCATCATGGCCGGCGCGGTGAAAGGCTGAGAATGAACCGCACCTGGCCCGCCGACTTCCTCTGGGGGTCGGCCACCGCCGCCGCGCAGATCGAGGGCGCCGCCCACGAGGACGGCAAAGAGGACTCGATCTGGGATGCGTTCGCGCGCGTCCCCGGCGCGGTCGCAGGCGGAGACACCCCGGAAGTCGCGGTGGATCACTACCACCGCATGCCGCAGGATGTCGCGCTCATGGCCTCCCTCGGGCTCCAGTCGTACCGCTTCTCGACCTCCTGGGCGCGGGTGAAGCCGGGGGACCGCTCGGTGAACCCGGCCGGACTCGCGTTCTACGACCGGCTGGTCGATGAGCTGCTCGGCGCGGGCATCCTGCCGTGGCTGACGCTGTACCACTGGGATCTGCCCCAGGCGGTCGAGGAAGCAGGTGGATGGGCCTCCCGCGACACGGCGTACCGGTTCCGGGATTACGCGGTGGCCGTCTACGACGCGCTCGGCGACCGGGTCGACCACTGGACGACATTCAACGAGCCGCTGTGCTCGTCTCTGATCGGCTACGCGGGCGGGGAGCACGCTCCCGGCCGTCAGGAGCCGCGGGCGGGCCTCGCCGCGTTGCACCACCAGCACCTCGCCCACGGGCTCGCTGCCACGGCGATCCGGTCGCGGGCGGCCGAGCGCGGGCGCGAGGACGGCCTCCAGCTCGGCATCACGCTCAACCTGACGACGGCGGTCCCGAACGATCCGGCCGATCCCGTCGACCGCGAGGCGGCCCGCCGCATCGACGGCTTGTGGAACCGGATGTACCTCGAGCCGCTGCTGCTCGGCGCGTACCCGGCCGACGTGCTGGACGATGTGCGCGCGTACCGCTTCGACGAGCTCGTGCACGACGGCGACCTGGCCACCATCGCCCAGCCGCTCGACTTCCTCGGGGTGAACCACTACCACGACGACAACGTGAGCGGGCATCCCGAAGCCCCGGATGCCGCGCCCGCGGTGGTGCCGACCGCGCGACCCACGTCGTCCCCGTTCGTCGGGAGCGAGTACGTCACGTTCCCGTCCCGGCACCTGCCGACCACCGCGATGGGCTGGGAGGTCAACCCGGACGGGCTGCGCTCCCTGCTCGTGCGGCTCAGCCGCGAGTACCCGACTCTGCCGCCGCTGTACATCACCGAGAACGGCGCCGCGTACGACGACGACGCCGCGGAGGACGGCCGCGTCCATGACACCGACCGCGAGGCGTACATCCTCGCGCACATCGATGCGGTCGGTCGTGCCATCGACGAGGGTGCGGACGTGCGCGGCTACTTCGTGTGGTCCCTGCTCGACAACTTCGAGTGGGCCTGGGGGTACGCGAAGCGGTTCGGCATCGTCCGCGTCGACTATGCGAGCCAGGAGCGCACCGTCAAGGACTCCGGCCTCGCGTTCGCCCGGATCATCGCAGCAGCACAGGCAGGCGAGCCCGCGGAGGAGGCCGCCCCGTCGCGCGTCTAGCATGGACCAAAGCGACGAGGAGACCCGATGACGACGGAACAGATCGCATCCCGTGCGGTTCCGACCCTGGAGGCGGTTGCCGCGCGCGCCGGCGTGTCACGCGCGACCGTCTCGCGTGTCGTCAACGGTTCGCCGAAGGTGACCGCCGAGGTCGTCGCCGCGGTCGAGCGCGCCATCGCCGACCTCAACTACGTACCGAACCGCGCGGCGCGTTCGCTTGCGTCGCGGCGGACGCAGGTCGTCGCGCTGGTGGTGCCCGAGTCGACGGCGAAGGTGTTCGCGGACCCCTTCTTCGCATCCATCGTCCAGGGCGTAGCGCTGAGCCTCGCGGACACCGAGTTCACGCTGAACATGGTCATCTCGTCCGAGACGAACCCCGATAAGACGCGGCGCTATCTCATGGGCGGCAACGTCGACGGCGCCCTGGTCGTCTCGCACCACTCGGGGGATCACTCCTACGCCCAGCTGGGCGCGTCCCTGCCGCTGGTGTTCGGCGGGCGGCCCGTCAGCGAGACCGAGCACTCCTCGTACTACGTGGATGTGGACAACGTTGCCGGTGCGCAGGTCGCCGCCCAGCACCTCATCGACCGGGGGCGCCGCAACATCGCACTCATCACCGGCCCACAGGACATGCCGGCCGGCCTCGACCGGTTCACGGGCTGGAAGCGGGCGATGGATGCCGCCGGGCTGGACACGTCGATGGTCGCGTACGGCGACTTCTCGCCCGCATCGGGACTCGACGCGATGCGGCGGCTGCTGGCGGAGGGGCGTCCGATCGACGGGCTGTTCGCCGCGAACGACCAGATGGCCGCGGGCGCGTATTCGGCGATCCACGAGGTCGGGCTGAGCATCCCGGGCGATATCGCGGTGGTGGGCTACGACGACGACAGCTTCGGCCTCATGTCGACACCGCCACTGACCACGGTGCACCAGCCGTCGATCGGCCTCGGCGAGGCGATGGCGCGCGTCCTGGTGCGGCTGCTCGCGGGCGAGCAGGTCGAGAAGGTCACCCTCCTTCCCACCGAGCTGGTCATCCGCCAGAGCTCCTGACGCCGTCGCGCGGCGCCGAGTCGTGAGTAGATGCTCCACCCGGCGCCGAGTTGCGACATGATGTCGCAACTCGGCGGGGGAGGCAGGGGATCGCCTCCGCTTGCGCTCGCGGGCCGTCGGGGTACCGTCGCGGCATGGCTACCTACACCGCATCGCGGCCGCTCGAGGGCGACGCCGACGAGTACTTCGACTACATCGCCGACCCCGAGAACCTTCCCGCGTACTTCCCGCGCGTGACCGAGGCGCACGAGCTTCCCGACGGCAAGGTCGAGACGACAGCGCACGTCGACGCCGACCAGGACGGATCGGACGAGACCGTCACGTCGGAGGCGCAGTTCGATGTCGACCGCGCGGCGCGCGAGGTGACGTGGTCAGCTCCCGGCCCGCACGATTACCACGGGTCGCTCCGGCTCACCGACGACGGCGTGGAGCTCACCATCCACACGACGCAGGAGTTCGACGGCATGCAGCAGGCGCTCGACGGTTCGCTGGCGAAGATCGCGGAGAACCTGCGCGCGAAGGCCTGACCGGCCGGCCGAGTCTGGTCGCGATCAGGCCAGGCGGCGGTAGAGGCGGTTGCCGAGGGCGGCGATGACGAGGCCCGAGGCGACGATCGCCGC
Source organism: Leifsonia sp. T36S-04 (assembly GCF_042465655.1). Taxonomy (GTDB): domain Bacteria; phylum Actinomycetota; class Actinomycetes; order Actinomycetales; family Microbacteriaceae; genus Leifsonia. The sequence continues at coordinate 3,521,945 of NZ_CP146286.1, read as the reverse complement.
GACGCCGCCGGCGTACGCGATGAGCAGGTGCTCGGTTCCGGACTGCGCGGAGAAGTAGGTGACCAGCAGCGCCACCACCGACCCCACCGCGCACACGGCGCCCACCCACACCAACGGCCACAGCTTGCTGCGCACGGGCGGCTCTGCGCCGGGAAGCCGCAGCCAGGAGAGGACGATCCCGGCGAGGCACCCCCAGAACGCCACCACCAGCATCCCGGCGACGACGTCGCTCGGGCGGTGCCACTGCTCGACGAGGGTGGAGGCTCCCGCCGCGATCGTGAACACGGACCCGATCACTGCGGCCAGCGGGCGGTACCGGGGCGACGAGAGCAGGAACACGACGAGGGCGGCGGACGCGGCGACCGCGGTGTGACCGGACGGCAGCGAGTTCGCGAGTCCCACATCCACCCCCTTCTCGGGCCGGGACAGGATGGTGTACTTCAGCACCTGCGTGCACACGTTCGCGCCAATCGCTGCTCCGACCGCGACCGCGAAGACCAACCAGTTGCGCCGCACCAGCACGATCACGAGCGCGATCAGTGCGCCGATCACCACGGACGCGACTGGAAGCGCGTTGAGGAAGCCGTGGGCGAACTCGATCAGGCCGCCCTTCCACGCGTCGGCCCCCGCGAAGGCCCGCTCGTCGATGACCTGCCCGATGTAGCTCTGGACGAACACGACGTAGACGACGGCGAACAGCAGCGCCGTCACGAGCGCACCCAGAACGAAGGGGAGGGTGCGGAGACTCGATCGCATAGTGCATCCACCCTTCCACAACCGACTATGAGAATTCCGGACGAACGCCGAGGAGAGGTAGAACTCCCCTGCTTCATCGGCTGTGGACAGGAGTAGACCGTGCACATGAGACAGATCACCGACACCATCGAGATCGAGGCACCGGTGCACGAGGTGTACGTCGTGCTGCGCGGTGTGGACGCCTACACGGGCTGGCTGCGGCATTCGATCGTCTACCGGGGGACGCGGGTCCGGCCGGCGGGCTCATCGGCACGCTACGAGGACGCGACCACGATCGGCCGGATGGCCGGCTCGCTCGTGGAGGACGAGCCGGACCGCGCCCTGCACTTCCATCAGGCGGTGCGGTCCGGGCGTGTCGACGCGGACATCCGGTACGCCGTCGCCTCCGAGGGGGCCGTCACCCGGGTCACCCGCGTCGGCGAGCTGACCACGCACGGCGCGTTCCGCGCAATGGAGCCGATGCTCGTGCGGATGGCCGCCGCGGAGAGCCGCCGGACGATGCGCGCCCTGAAGCAGCACGTCGAGCATCCGGCGTGAAGGGCCCGGTCACCCGACGAAGCGCACCTCGTGCTCGCCGCCGGCGAGCCGGTCCCGCATGACCGCGACAGCCTCCGGATTACTGTCGACGAGCAGGAAGCGGCGGCCGAGGGTCGCCGCCACGGCGCCGGTCGTGCCACTCCCGGCGAAGAAGTCGAGCACCCAGTCGTCTTCGCGGCTCGACGCCTGGACGATGCGGCGCAGCACGCCCTCCGGCTTCTGGGTCGGGTAGCCGGTCTTCTCGCGGCCGGTCGGGGACACGATGGTGTGCCACCAGACGTCGGTCGGGAGCTTGCCGAGCAGCGCCTTCTCGGGGGTGACCAGTCCCGGCGCCATGTACGGCTCGCGCTCGACCGCCGCCGAATCGAAGTGGTACGCCGACGGGTCCTTCACGTAGACGAGGATCGTGTCGTGCTTGGCCGGCCAGCGGTTCTTCGGCTTCGCGCCGTAGTCGTAAGCCCAGATGATCTCGTTGAGGAACGACTCCCGGCCGAACAGCGCATCCAGCAGCACCTTCGCGTAGTGCGACTCGCGGTAGTCGAGGTGCAGATACAGCGTGCCGTCGTCGGCGAGCACCCGCCAGGCCTCGATCAGCCGCGGCTCGAGGAAGCCCCAGTAGTCCTCGAACCGGTCGTCGTAACGCAGGAGGTCGCCCTTGATCCGCTCGTAGCTGCGGCCCTTGAACCCGATGACGCTGCCCGCGCCGCCCTCCGACCGGACGGAGGTGAGCGTCTGCCGCGCCTGCGGGCGCCCGGTGTTGAACGGAGGATCGAGGTAGATCAGGCGGAAGGAAGCGTCCGGCAGCTCGGCCAGCACCTCCAGGTTGTCGCCCTGCACGACCGTACTGGGCGCATCCGGATGCCACAGCGGTCCGGTTGCGGGAACAGGCTGTGACATGCACCCATTGTCGCAGCGGAGAGAATGGACTGTGCACAATCTCGGTCTGCTCTTCGACGTCGACGGCCCCATCGCGAGCCCGGTCACCCGCACCATCGCCATCCGCAGCATCGTCACCGACCTCGTGTCGATGGCGGCGGCGGGTGTCCCGATCGCGTTCATCACGGGCCGGTCGGGAGACTTCATCCGCAACCAGGTGGTCACACCCCTGTGCGACGCCGGGCTCGGGGAGGCGCTGGAGCAGCACGGCGCGCGCATGTTCGGCGTGTTCGAGAAAGGTGGGGCGTGGGCGCCGATCACCGGCGACGGGATGGGCGAGGTCACCGTCGACGAGACGGTCGCCTTCTCGCCCGAAGCGGTGGACGGCATCCGCCGGCTCGTCCGCGAGCGGTTCGCGGACACGATGTTCTTCGACGAGACGAAGCGCGCGATGATCTCGGTCGAGCAGCGGACCGACGTGGATGCGGAGACGTACCAGGAGGCGCAGTCCCGGTTCGAGGACGCGGCCTTCGACCTGCTGACGGACCTCGGCGTCGGGTTGCGCTACGGCGAGTGCGTCACCCCGGACGCGGACGGCGCCGTGCCGTACCGGATCGACCCGACGATCATCTCGACGGACATCGAATCCGTGCTGCTCGACAAGGACCGCGGGGCGCAGCGCGCATTCGACTACTTCGCCGCGCGCGGTCCGCTTCCCCGGCGCTGGCGCTCGGTCGGCGACTCCCGCAGCGACTACAAGATGGCCGACTTCGTGCACGACGCCGGCTACGAGGTGGCGCACGTGGATGTCCGCCCCGCCGATGGCGTGCTCGAACGGCCCTACGAGGTGATCACGATCGGGGATGCCATCCACGACGACGCGGGGGCGGAGTTCCTGGCGCACTGGCGGCGCGAGCTGGGGCTGGACGCGCCCGTCTGACCGCCGCGAGATTTGCGCCAAATCGTGGTTATCGGTCCCGCCATTCCCGCGATTTGCGCCAAATCGTGGTTATCGGTCCCTCCATTCCCGCGATTTGCGCCAAATCGTGAGACCAGGGAGGGCGCGGGCGGGTCAGCCGAGCTCGCGGCCGCGGTTGCGGCGGCGGATCTCGCGCGGGGCGCGGCCTCCGAGGAACGAGCGCGCCGGGTCGACCAGGAAGCCCTGACGCAGGGCCTCGCGCCCGACCAGCATCCGGAAGCCCATCTGGTCGCGGTTGGTGAGCGTCGTCTCCGCCCGCACCTGCCGGCCGCCGAGCGTCAGGTCGAGCAGCACGACGATGCGCTCCTCGGTGTGCCCCGACGAGCTGCGGACCACGCGGCGGTCGTGCACCGCGCACTCGGCGCTCACCGCATCCCGGTCGGAGTCCTGCCACGGATGCACCAGGAAGCGCACCCGGTCGCCCGGCAGCTCCTCGATGTCGAAGGCGTGGAGGGAGGAGCTGCGCGCTCCGGTGTCGATCTTCACCTTGATCCACGGCACGCCGATGCCCGGCAGGCCCGCCCACTCGCGCCAACCGACGGTGTCGGTGGTTGGATGGGTCTCGGCCATTCCCCCATCTTCGCAGGAGCAGACCCGTGAAACTCGCCATCCTCTCGCGCGCCCCGCACGCGTACTCGACGCAGCGCCTGCGGTCTGCGGCCGAGAACCGCGGTCACACGGTCAAGGTGCTCAACACACTGAGGTTCGCGATCGACCTGTCGGGTGAGGAGCCGGACCTCCAGTACCGCGGGCGGCTGCTGTCGGACTACGACGCCATCCTGCCGCGCATCGGCAACTCGATCACGTACTACGGCACCGCGGTCGTGCGGCAGTTCGAGCAGATGGATGTGTACACACCGAACACCGCGAACGGCATCACGAACTCGCGCGACAAGCTGCGGGCGACGCAGATCCTGTCCCGCCACAACATCGGCATGCCGCGGACCGCGTTCGTGAACAGCCGCGCCGACGTGCAGATGGCGATCGAGCGGGTGGGAGGTGCACCGGTCGTCATCAAGCTGCTGGAGGGCACCCAGGGAATCGGCGTCATCCTGGCGCCCGAGGCGAAGATCGCGGAGGCGATCATCGAGACCCTGCACTCGACGAAGCAGAACGTCCTCATCCAGAGCTTCATCGCCGAGAGCCGGGGCCGTGACATCCGCGCACTCGTGGTCGGCGACCGTGTCGTGGCGGCGATGCGCCGGGTCGCGAGCGGCGACGAGTTCCGGTCGAACGTGCACCGCGGCGGGACCGTCGAGAAGGTCACCCTGACGCCGGAGTTCGAGGAGGCGGCGGTCCGCTCGGCCCAGATCATGGGCCTGCGGGTCGCGGGCGTCGACATGCTGGAGGGCAAGGACGGTCCCCTGGTGATGGAGGTCAACTCCTCGCCCGGCCTGGAGGGCATCGAGCGCGCGACCGGGCTGGATGTGGCCGGCGCGATCATCGACTTCATCGACAACCAGGTCGCGTTCCCCGAGATCGACGTGCGCCAGCGGCTGAGCGTCTCCACCGGCTACGGCGTCGCGGAACTCCTCGTGCACACCAACGCCGACCTGGTCGGCAAGTCCCTGCGCGACTCGGGCCTGGGCGACCGCGATATCTCGGTGCTGACGCTGCACCGCGGCACCTCCGTCATCCCGAACCCGCGCAGCGGAGTGGTGCTCGAATCCGGCGACCGGCTGCTGTGCTTCGGGCGCCTGGAGGAGATGCGCTCCATGATCCCGGACCGCCGCAAGCGCCGCGCCAAGGTGCGGAAGCTGCCGAAGGAGGCGCAGGAGGCGCTCACCGAAGAGTAGGGGCCACCCGCTCCGCCCGCCGGTAGTGCCGCAGCACCAGCCAGAGGGTGAGGATGCCGCCCGCGGCGACCACGATGAGCAGGACGATGTAGAGGGTCCCCGCCAGCGCGCCCACCGCAGAGGCGGTCTGGGAGGTCAGACCGCCCGCGCTGGTCAGCTCCTCCAGCGCGCGCCCGTTGACGATGAGCGCGAGCACCGCCGCCAGGTCGCCCGCCGAATCCCAGAGGCCGTGCAGGATGGCCACCCCGGCGTACGTGACGACGATCCAGATCGAGAACCGGAAGCGCGCCCTCCCGCGCGCGGCGCCGAACAGCACCGCGCCGAGGACGGCGGTCCAGAGCACGTGGCCGACTGGCGCGAGGATGGCGCGCAGCACCTCCGTCTGCAGCAGGGAGACGAGGTCGATGCCGCGGGCGGTGATGGCCGCGTTGAACGCGTAGCCGGCCGACTCGAACGCGGCGAACCCGGCCCCGACGGTCGCTCCGAGCAGCGCGCCCTGCGTGGCCGTCTTCGGCACGACCCGCCAGCCGATGATGATGAGCAGAAGGGCCTTCACGAACTCCTCGATCAACCCCACCAGCAGGTACAGCCAGTAGCTCTGGTGCAGGTTCACCTCCAGCAGGGAGGCACCGAGCACCCCGAAGATCCCGCCCACGAAGAAGGCGAGCACGAGCTGGAGCGAGCTGACGTTCCCCGTGACCCTCTCGATCGCGAATAGGACGACGCAGAACGGCACCAGGAAGCTACCCAGCAGGATCAGCGTGGGAATGAGGTTCGTGTTCCGGGTGGCGGCGGTGACGACGATGGTCAGGATCCACAGTGCGAGCCCGGCGAGCAGCGTCTTCCACCACCAGCCGTGGTGGTGATGCGGATGCGGGACGCCGTCAGGCCGGTCCACCCAGGTTTCTGCAGCCATCGTCGTCTCCTTCGAGTCCGGTCTTCGCGCTTGCCGGTCATCCTCCCACCGGGCGGGTCGGAACACATCCCGCCCGGTGCGGGGATCAGCCGACCTCGGTCCTGCGACGGCGGGCGACGCTCGCGCCGACCAGCAGCCCGCCGAGCAGAGCTGCGAGGCCCGCCAGTGCAGCCCACAGCGTCGCCGGAGCGGTGTCGGATCCGGTGGACGCGAGGCCCGCGGCGGGCGGGTCCTTCACGGCAGCGCACGACTGGGACGGGTCGCCGCAGCTTCCGATCGCGGTCGAATCCGTCCACGGGCCGGCCGGGGTCTCCACCGACGCGCGGTTGACCGTGTCGACGGAGGCGGCCAGCTTCGTGGTGACGGTCATCGTCGCCGACGATCCGGCGGCGAGGGCCGGGATCGTCCAGTGCAGTGATCCCGGGCCCGCGGTCGCCTGCGGTGCCGTGCCGACCACCTGGAGACCGACGGGGAGGGTATCCGTCACCCTCACGTTCGTGGCGTCGACGGCTCCGTCATTGGTGACGCGGATCGTGTAGACGATCGTGTCGCCGAGCGAGGCACTCGCCCGGTCCGCCTGCTTCAGGATGCTCAGGTGGCCGATCTGGAACGTGTTCGTGACCGTGACCGTCGCGGCCGCCCCGGCGGCGACCGTGACCGTTCCGTTCGCGGGGGAGAGAGCGGTCGCCGTGGCGAGTCCGGCATCCGTCTCCTCCACGGTGCACGAGGAACCGGCCAGGATGCCGTCGACGGTGGCGGAGTAGCCGTTCGCCTTCGAGAGCACCTGTGTCGCGTCCGCGCCCAGGGTGATCGGCGTGACGACGCCGTCCACGTCCGCGGTGCACGTCAGCTGGACCGTGAACGGACCGGCGCCGAACAGCGCGACACCGGGACCGATGCGCTTCTTGTCGACGGTGACCGACCCGGTCTCGAAGGTGTTCGTGATCGTGACCGCGGCCGGACTGCCGGACGGAACCGTCACTCCGCCCTGCGGCGCGACCGCCACCAAGGTCGCCCCTCCGGTCGTGGTCTCGGTCACGTCGCAGTGGGCGCCCTGGATGAGGCCGCTCACCGTCGCCTGGTAGCCGTTCGCCGCGTCCAGCACCACCGTGCCGCTGCCGGGCAGGGGGATGGTGAGGGTCGCGCCGTCCTTCACCCAGGTGCAGACCACCTGCGCCGTGAACGGGCCGCTGCCGTAGCGGGCGGCGCCGTCGCCGGTGCGGACCTTGGTGATCTCGACCGCGCCGGCGGCGAACGTGTTGGTGACATCCACCGTCACGGCGGCCGTCCCGCTGTCATTCCCGGGGATGGTGACCGTGGGCGTGTCGACGGTGGTCCCGGTCGCGCCGCCGGTCGCCGTCTCGGAAACCGAGCACTGCGTCCCCGCAGGGAAGACACCCGGAACGGTCAGGGTCTGGCCGCCGAGGATCGTGAGGTCGCCGTCGAACAGCGACTGCGTACCGCCGTAGACGCACTCGACGTGGAGGGTGAACGGTCCGTCGCCGTAGGCGGCTGCGGCGTCGCCGTCGACCGTCTTGGTGACCGAGAGCGTCCCGGCGGCGTAGTGATTGCCGACGACGGCCGTGTCGTTGTCGCGGACGGTCACCACGGCCTGCGTCCCCGCGGTCTCCGGGGCTCCGTCGACGGAGATGCCGACGTGGTTCGGTGCCGCCTGGGCACCGTCCGCATCGGTCTCGGTCACCGTGCACGCCGCACCGACGGGAAGGCCGCCGATGGTGCGGCTGCCGCCGTCCGCGAGCGAGAACGATGCGTCACCGGCCGCGAGCGGCACGGTGGCGCCGAGCGCCGAGACGCACGCGACCGTGAAGGAGAACGGGCCGAACGATCCGACCGTCGCCGCCGTCGCCACGTGCTTCGTGACGGTGAGCGACGTCAGCTGGTAGTCGTTGACGATCGCCACCCGCTGCGCGGCGCCGACCGGCTGCGTTGCATCCCCCGCCGCGATGGTCACCGAGGCGGGTGTCACCGTGCGGGCCGACTCGCCGTACGAGCCGGTGGCTCCGTGCTCGACGGTCTGGCAGACCGCTCCGGCCGGGATGCCGTCGATGCGTGCCGTGTAGCCGTTGGCGCTCGAGAGGGTGACCGATGCGTTGGGGCCGAGGTCGACGGCGACGCCACCGATGGTGCAGGCGACGTCGGCGACGAAACTGGTCGGCGCGTACTGCGCCGCCGGCCCGGTGACCGCCTTGGTGATCTGCAGCGGCCCGCCGGTCAGGATGACGCCCGCCTTGATGGGCTCCTGCGGCCCCGCAGGCTGCGATCCGGACGCGTACGTCGGGTAGAAGCCGAACGAGTTCCAGGCGCGGACCCCGGTGACGGGCGCGGTGACCGGGGCGCGACCGTCTCCGGCCGCGGTGGTGGGCACGTTCGTGGTCGTGTACGTGACCGTGAGGGATGCGCCCGCAGGGAGGACGCCGCCCGGCGCCTTGCCGAAGTCGAACGCCAGCTTCACGGCCGTCACCGCTGCCGCGTCGATGGTGCCTCCGACCGCCGAGGCCGGGCTCCACGAACCGGCGGGGCAGCTGCCTCCTGGCGTGATCTCGCTCACGCAGGGGTTCGCGGAGGTGGTGACGAACCAGTTCAGCACGGCACCGCTCGCGGCGGCGGACGGCAGGTACGACAGGTCGCCGTTGAAGCGCGGGGCGTAGACAGAGCCGCGCGGTGAGGGGTCGACCACGCCGACGTCCCCGTTCCGGGGGAACACGTCGACGGCGGTCAGCGCCGTGGCCGCGACGTTGCCGCCGTTGGTCAGCTCGAGCTTCCACGAGTCGGTGTGCCCGATCCCGCTGACCGCGGCGCACGGGTACCGGTAGTAGCCGTCCACGTCAGCGGTGCAGGGCACGGCGGCGTTCGCCACGTTCTGCGATGCACCGGTGTCGGACTTCACGCCCTTCGAGGCGGCGAAGGAGCCCTGCGACAGTGTCGTGACCACGTTGGTCGTGGAGCACGTGTTGTTCGCGAAGCTGACGGCGCGGCCGTTGCCGGGGTTGAGCGCGGTGCAGCCGCTCGGCGCCACCGTGCGGTCGGTGCGCACGCCGAACGAGTTGACGGCGGTCGTCGCGGGGGCCAGGCCCGGCTTGATCTGGAGGGACAGGGTGATGCTGTACGTCTCGCCGGGTGCCAGCTGGACCCCTGCCGGCCAGGCGAACCGGATGCTGCGCGTCGCGGCATCGTAGGTGCGCGTCACGCTCGCCGCGTCGGTCGGCAGGGTGCCGCCGGTCGACGTGCTGTACGAGGGCACGTTCGTCGGGACGAACAGCAGCGATCCGTCGGCCGGCAGCGTGTCGGTGACGACCGGGTTGGGCAGGACCCCGGTGCCCGCGTTCTTGAAGCGCAGCGTCCAGTTCACCTCGCGTCCGGATGCCGCCTGCCCCGGGCTGGTCTTCTCGACGGCGATCGCGGCGGTTCCCGGGTCGACCGTGAAGGTGGCCGTCGCCGACGCCCGCGTGGCCTTCACCGCGTTGTACGAGGCGTCGGCCAGCACCGTGTCGGTGATGACGCCGGGCGCGGTCTCCCCCGGCATCGGCGTCGCGACGACGCTCGAGGTCACGGGCCCGGAGCCGTCGCGCAGCGCAGCGCGAAGCGACACGCTGAGGCGGACGTTGACCGCGTTGGCGCTCGCGGCGAAGGCTCCGCCGTCAGCGCGCGTGTAGGTGAACCGCAGGCCGGTGACGGACGCGGCCGTGACACCGGTCGGCAGCGCTGCGGTCGCGATGGTGGTCGGCGTTCCGCTCGTCCACACCGCCTGAGCGCCCTGTCCGGTCTGCGCGTCGACCTGCACGCGGTCGGCGTTGGTCGGGGCGGTCGGCTGCGTGAAGGACTTCAGGGTGAACGCGTTCCAGAAGGTCGCCGAAGAGTCCTCGATGACGAGCGATTTCGGTGCGAGCGTCCCGGTGGACCGGGCCCCCAGGTCGACGAGGATCGGATCGGTCGGCGCCGCCTGCAGCGTGTGCGTCGGAGTGAACGCCTTGGTCGTCGCGATCTGGAGGTTGCCGTTGGCCAGGGTCACCGACGCGCTCTGCGCATCGGCCGCGATGGCGTCCGGGTAGACGTCGTCGTGCAGGGTCCCGTGCGCGGTGTTGCTCACCGTCCCCGGCACGATGGCCGCATTGCCCGAGCGGGTGGCCGGGCGCAGTTGAGTGGAGAGCGTCACCGTAGCCTTCTGGCCCGGCGCGATGGTGCCTCCCGAGCCGTCGACGCCCTGGGCGTTCGTGCCCCGGAACAGCACACTGACGCCGACCACATCCGTCAGGGAGGACGGCGTGAGCGCGGTCGCCTGGGCGATGGTCAGGGTCTGGACGGTAAGGGTCCCATCGGACGCGCGGTGCAGTAGCGAGACGGAGCTCTGCGACGCCTGCACGCCCGCGGCCTGCGTCGTGTTGATCGCGATCTTGGTCAGATTCAGGCGTTCGAACGGATTGGAGGTCGCGTCGTAGGCGCCGAAGTCGCACGGCGTCGCGCCCTGGGTCGCGTTGAGGCAGTCGATCGGGTCGGTCAACCGCAGCTGCCACGTACTCGTGGTCGACGTGTTCTGGATCGACTCGGTGTATGTCGTCGTCGGGTACGACGCGGCCGGCACATCCGGCTGCGGGATCACCATGCTCGTCGGCGCGACGGTCTTGGTGACCTTGGTGGTGAAGACCGGGTCCATGATGAGGACACGGTCGTCGGCCAGCCGGGTGAAGGAACCGCCCGCGGCGGGCTGGGAGGTCACGGCGACCTGGTTGTCGACGACACCGGCGGATCCGGCGACGTTGTACGTGCGCGTGCCGGTGATCCAGTCGGACAGCGTGGAACTGCGGATGCTGTTGCGCAGCTGCAGGTCGAGGTGGAGGGTCCGTGCGTTGGCGTCGGCACCCGGGAAGGCGCCGGCCGAGGCGCTCGCCACGCCGGAGCCGACGGTGGGAGCGGTGGGGTCGCCCGTTGCGGCGATGGTCGCGGCACGCTTCGGGCTCTCGACGAACGTGAGGCGCACCCCCGCGGTGGATGCCCGCTCCGCCGAGCTGAGCGTGTAGCCGGGGAAGACCCCGTCGCAGGCGGACGCCGTGGAGCAGGCCTTGGAGGTGACGTCGTTCCAGGTGGTGCCGTCGAACAGCTCCACCTTCGAGACGGCGTCCCAGCGCATCAGCGGGTCGTAGGTCGCCCCGGCGGTCTGCGTCGGCGTGATCGCATCGATGCGCGTCAGGTCGAACGCCTGGAAGACGCTGCCACTGAGCGGGGAGGGGGCCGCGGCATCCTGAACCGTCATCGAGCGGACACCGGTGACCTGCGTGCCCCAGCCGAGCGTGACGCCGGTGGCCGCCCCGGACTGCGCCTGCACGATCTTCGTCCCGTCCCACGTCTTGCTCGCGGCGACACCGCCGTCGCCCGGGCCGCCCGTGGTGGCCTGGATGCTGACGGAGCCGCAGTCGGTCGCCGGCGTGCTCGTGATCAGCATTCCGCCGTTGACGGTCCCCGCGGCGGTCGCGACGGCGCAGTTCTGGTAGGCGGTGGCGGCGGGATAGGTGCCCGGGTTCGTCACACCGCTGCCGTCGCGCAGCTGCCCGCGGGCCACGAATCCGATGGCCGGCTTGACGTTGGTCGCCTGGCCGAAGCCATCCGCGTCGGAGAAAGTGAAGCGGAGGCCCCGCACGTCGGAGTGGGTCGTGCCCGCAGGAAGCTTGTCATCGAGGGAGGCGTAGTAGTTCACGGCCTTCGCGGTCGCGTCCACCGTGTCCAGTGTCTTCCACGTCGTGCCGTCCGTGGTGTACTCGATGGTCAGGGTGGAGCCGGACGGCACGGACGTCGGAGCGATCGCGGTCGCGTCGAACGCGTTCCAGTACGCCGAGGACGGGTCCTGCGGCTCGGTGATGACGATCGAGTTCGGGCGGACGGAGCTCGTGTTCGCCGGCGTCTGCGCCGACAGCTGCACGAGGCTCGACCCGCCCGGGATCAGCGTGCCGGGCGAGACGGTCTTGCGGAGGCCGATCACCACCTCGGGGAAGTACACCTCGAGGTCGGCGTTCGCGACATCCGTCCCGGTGCCCGCGGCGTTCGTGCCGGTGACGGTCACGTTGTTCGGGTAGGTCACGAATCCGGAGGCGGACGGTCCGGCCGCCAGGGTCGTGGCGACGCTGAACGGGATGACGGCGCTCGCGCCGGTCGCGATCGCGCCGGTGTAGGTCACCAGGAACCCGGTGATGTGCTGCCCGGCGGAGAGGGCCGGCGTCGACGGCAGGCCGGAGGCCGTGTCGAACGTCGAGTCGGCCGGCGCAGAACCGCCGTCGACGAACCAGGTGACCCGGGCGGAGGTCGCGCCCTGCGGCCACGCCTGGCTGCCGGTGAACCCGGCGAAGAGCACCTTGTCACTGAAGAAGGATCCGGCGCCCGGCTCGCGGACGGTCATCGTGTCCAGGACGCCGGTGGAGGTGTTGGTCGCGGTCAGCGTCGCGCCGGTGCTCTGCCCGGCGGGGACCTGCGGCACGGTGAACGACTTGTCCGCCGACACCGTCGCGGTCAGGGGTGCGACGGTCTGGCGAGCCGACGCCGGCGCCGCCTGCGCGGTGCCGTTCGGCGTGGTGACGGCGGCGCCCACGGTGTTGGTGCGCGTTCCGCCCGCGGCGATGCCCACGCCCGAAACGCGGTCGGTGGCGCGCTGCGCGAGCGTGAGGACGACGGAGCCCGCGGTTCCCGCCGCAGCGATGGTCGCCCCGGAGCTGGACCCGAAGGTGAGCTGGAGGCCGGTCACGTCGGACGGAGCGACCCCCGACGGGAGCGCCGGTGCCGTGCCGACCGGGCCATCCACCGCGCCGCTGGCCGTGATCGCGCGCACCTGGATGGTGTCCGCGCCGGCCGGGAACGTCACGGCTCCGAAGCCGGCGAAGTCGTAGAAACGGAACGAGGAGTCGGCGGCCGCAGGGTCACCGGGCTCGAGGACCGTGAGGGCAGTGGCGTCGATGTTGGACGTGTTCCGGACCGTCAGGGTCGCGGTCGAGGTCTCGCCGGGGCTGAACTGCGTGGCGGAGGGCGTCCACGTCTTGCCGACGGTGGCCGAGATGACGTCGGGCACGTGGACGGTCACCGGGCGGGAGGCCGTGACGGTGGAGGCGTTCGTCGCGGTGAACGTGCCGGTGTTGGTGAGCGTCTGCCCGTCGAACGACTTGGCGACCGTGTCCGGCAGCATCACCTGCACCTGAACGGAGCCGGTGGTGCCGGCGGCGAGGCCCGTGCTGGCGGGGGTCGTGTTGGGCACCGCATCCTGGAACCGCACGGTGACGACGTTGCCGCTGACGCCTGCGGACACGCTTCCCGCGCCGACCACGCTCGGCTGGCCGACGACCACGAGCGGCGACGGCACCGGGTCGGTGATCATCGCGTCCACGCAACCGGTGGTGGTCGACGAGCAGCCGTAGTTGAGGGTGTAGAGGAACTGCTGACCCGGAGAGACGTCGGTGACCGTAGACGTCTTCGACAGGTTCAGGACTCCGGAGCCGAGGTCCGCGGCGCTCGCCGCGGGAGCGCCGATCGCGAGCCCACCCACCAGGGCGAGGACGACGCCGGCGGCGACGGAGGCCGATGCGCGGAGCGTCTGGCGCTCGCTGGCGGCACGACCGCGGGCGGTGCGACCGGTGCGGGTATTCAGGGCAAGAAGGCGCGTTCGGGCGCGCGCCAAGAGGCTTCGGGTAAGCACGTGTCCCCCAAGGGCACAATCGGGTAAGCGGGACCGACCGCGCGGGTACACGGGTCACCTGTTTCGGGCAGGTGAACTCGCCCGGTTTCGGGCAGGCGAGTGATCCTCGTCCTCTTTCTAGCGGGCTATCGATGCGTACGCATACCGTCTCCCGCGCCCCAATTCAGGGGGTTTTGGACGAACAACCGCTATCCGTACCGCCCGTGCGGGGGTCAGACCAGCGCGCGGAAGGCCGCGATTCCCTCCGCGACGAGCTCCCGCAGATCGAGCTGCCCGGGGGAGGAGACCCAGCGCTGGAAGCCCAGGTGGAAGGCGGACATCGCCGCTTCGGCGGCGACGCGGGCCTCCAGTTCGGTCGCGCCGCGATCCTGGAGCGCTCGCGCGCCGGCCGCGGAGACGGTGGAGAGCTTGAGCAGCTCCCGCTCGAGCAGGCTGGGGTTCGCCGCGATCACGGCCGCGCGGATACGCGGGAACTCGAGGTCGGGCCGGGACTGCAGAAATACGGCCACCGCATCCATACCCGCTGCCGCGGCCTCGAAGGGGGACGCCGCCGCGGGAGCGGCCTCGATGCCGGCGAGGACGCTCCGCTGGAAGTCGGCGGATCCGTCGAACAGCACTTCCCTCTTGTCGGCGAAGTGGCGGAAGAAGGTGCGTTCGGTGACGCCGGCCCGAGCAGCGATGTCCGCGACGGTGGTCTGCTCGAAGCCGGGGTCCGCAAACAGCTCGAGGGAGGCGCGCACGAGACGTTCGCGTGCCCCTGGCTCCCAGCGTCCCATGCACCCAGTGTAGTGAAAGCAGCGAGTGATGACAGGGTATGACATCGGTGATACGCTGACGACAGTCCCTGACATCAGTCACTGACATCACTCGGGAAGGGAACGCACAATGCGCGTATTCGTCACAGGAGCTTCGGGCTGGATCGGGTCGGCCGTCGTCCCGGAACTTCTGGCCGCAGGACACCACGTCGTCGGGCTGGCGCGGAACGAGGGGTCTGCCGACCGGTTGCGCTCTGCAGGGGCGGAGCCGATTCCCGGCGACCTCGACGACCTCGAAGCCCTGCATGCCGCCGCGTCGTCGGCCGACGCGGTCATCCACCTGGCCTTCAAGCACGACTTCAGCGACTACGCCGCCTCCGGGGCGACGGAGCGTGCCGTCGTGCAGACCTTCATCGACGCGCTGGAGGGGACGGGCAAGCCGTTCCTCTTCGCCTCCGGGATCGCACTGGTCGCCCCCGGACGGATCGCGACGGAGGACGACGCGAGCCCGTTCAGTGCGCCGGACGCTCCGCGCGGAGGCGCCGAAGTGCTGGCCCTCGGCGCTGCGGATCGCGGGATCCGGCCGGTGGCGCTCCGCTTCGCCCCGACGGTGCACGGTGAGGGCGACCACGGCTTCGCGGCCGTCCTCGCGGGCATCGCGCGCGAGAAGGGCCTCGCGGGCTACGTCGGCGACGGCACGAACCGCTGGCCCGCCGTCCACCGCAGCGACGCCGGCCGGCTGGTGCGCCTCGCGCTCGACTCGCCCGACACGGCACCGGTCGTGCACGCGGTCGCCGAGGAGGGCATCCCGACCCGGCTGATCGCCGAGGCGATCGGTGCGGCCGAGGGCGTGCCCACCGCCTCCATCGACCCCGACGACGTGGATGCGCACTTCGGGTGGATCGGGCGGTTCTTCGGGATCGACATCCCCGCCTCCAGCGCGCTCACCCGCGCGCGCCTGGGCTGGGAGCCGACCGGCCCGACCCTCTTCGACGATCTGGCCGCCGGCCACTACTCCCCCACCCGCGCCCCCGCCGCCTGACCCCGCACCTTCCACCTTCCACCCTCCACCCTCCTCCCTCCTCGCGCCTCTCCTGCGAGGTGCACGTCGTGGCGGCAATTTCGCAGATTTAGCCGCCACGACCTGCACTTCGATCGAGTGGGAGCGGGAGGAGGAGAGGACGAGGGGGTCAGTGGGTGAAGGACTTCGCGACCTCGCCCGGC
The DNA here is from genome assembly GCF_042465655.1 of Leifsonia sp. T36S-04. Lineage (GTDB taxonomy): Bacteria > Actinomycetota > Actinomycetes > Actinomycetales > Microbacteriaceae > Leifsonia. The sequence continues at coordinate 3,506,416 of NZ_CP146286.1, read as the reverse complement.
ATGGGGGACTCCAGGCGGTCCAGGTAGCCGACGGCCTCCCGGATGTCCACCACGAGCGACTCGGCCAGGTTGCGGCTGAGCCCGTTCCGCACGACGATGCGCTGCACGGTCAGATCGGACAGATCGTCCGGCATGGGGTACGCCGGGATGAGCCATCCCTTCAGCCGGAGCCGTTCGGACAGGTGGTACAGCGTCCACTTGTCCGTGTGTCCCTTCTTCAGCTGCCAGGCGAACACGGGGATGTCGGAGCCGTCGTTCCACAGCTCGAACGCCGGCATCTTGGCGATCTCGCCGGAGAGGTAGAGCGCCACATCCTGCGACGCCTTCTGCACCCGGTAGTAGCCGTCCCATCCCAGGCGGAGGAACAGGTAGTACTGGAGCAGCACCTGCGCGCCCGGGCGGGAGAAGTTCAGGGCGAAGGTGGGCATGTGGCCGCCGAGGTAGGTGACGTCGAAGACGAGGTCCGCCGGCAGGTCGGCCGCCGTGCGCCAGACCACCCACCCGAGGCCGGGGTACACGAGGCCGTACTTGTGGGCGGAGGTGCTGATCGAGACCACCCGGTCGACCCGGAAGTCCCAGGCGAGGTCCTTCTGCAGGAAGGGCGCGATCATCCCGCCCGAGGCGCCGTCGACGTGGATCTTGATGTCCAGCCCGGTGTCGGCCTGGATGCGGTCCAGCGCCGCGGAGATCTGCGCGACCGGCTCGTACATTCCGGTGTAGGTGACGCCCATGATGGCGACGACGCCGATCGTGTTCTCGTCGACGTACTTCTCGAGGTCGTTGCCGTCGAGGACCTTGTGCTCGTCGCTGATGGGCACGTACCGGGGTTCGACATCCCAGTAGTTGCAGAACTTCTCCCAGCACACCTGCACGGCGCTCGACATGATCAGGTTGGGCTTGTCGGTCGGCTTGCCGTCGGCCCGGCGGGCCTGCTGCCAGCGGCGCTTCAGCGCCAGCCCGCCCAGCATGCACGCCTCGGACGATCCGATCGTGGAGGTGCCGATCGCCGCCTCCGGGTCGGGCGCGTTCCACAGGCCGGCGATGATCTTCCAGCACCGGGTCTCGATGGCGGCGGTCTGCGGGTACTCGTCCTTGTCGATCATGTTCTTGTCGGCCGACTCGGCGTACAGGCGAGCCGCATGGTCGTCCATCCACGTGCCCACGAACGTGGCCAGGTTGAGGCGGGCGTTGCCGTCGAGCATCGACTCGTCGTGCACGATCTGGTACGCCGTCTCGGGCAGCGATTCCCGGTCCGGGATGCGGTCGACCGGCAGGTCACTGTCCTCGCCCGGCCGGGCGAAGATCGGGTTGAGCTGCGTCCGGTCGCTGATCCCGGTGAACGCGGTCGTGGGTGGCTGCGAGGCCGATGACCGTTCCTTCGACTGCTCCTTCGACTCTGCACTGCTCATGCGTGACTCCTCCGACGGCACCTGGACCCGCCACGCGGGCAGTGCCGTGCCGGGCGTGGCAGGCACACGATAACCACGCCGGGATCGGCCGCGCTAGACACTTCTCGCCGGGTCAGGAGCCGGAGCGCTTCAGCGTGCCGATCGTGCTGCCGCCGTCATCGAGGACGGTCATGGTCGAGCCCGAGACGTTCCCGGTCGCGGCCTTGCTGAGCCACGTGTCGACTCCCTCGCAGGCCATCATCGTGGACGCGATCGGCCCGAACGTGATCTCGTCGCCGTCGATCTGGCCCTTGCCGCTGAGACGGTTGCAGCCATCCGTCCCCGAGAACGTACCGTCGTTCTGGATGTCGAGGTTCGGCTGACCGGACGACGTCGATCCCCAGCGCCCGACGACGGCGGCGCCGCTCGGGGTGCCTGCGCAGCCCGCGAGCATCAGGATCGCTGCGAGAACGGCGGCGGTGCGGTGGATTCGGCGGTGCTGCAGCATGGGTCCTCCCGGCTCTTGGCACGAAGGGTAGCGCCGGCGCACCCCCGCGCGACAGACGTCTTCGCCGTGCGGGCTCAGCCCGCGGGTGCCAGCACCTCGTCGACGATCGCGAGCAGCTCGGGGCGGGCCAGGATGCGGAAGTGGCCGCCGACATCGACTTCGATGTTGCGCGCGCCTTCGAGCCGGCTGCCCTCGGGCACGTGCGGGTCGAACCATCCCCAGACCGACACGATCCGGGCGTTGACCGCGCGATTCAGAGCGAGACGCACCAGCCCTGGCGTGTTGGGCATGAGTGCACGAACGCTCGGCAACGGGATGAGACGGGCCAGCGACGAACCGGCGTACGGGGTGCTCACCGTCACCGCGCTGCGGATGCGCGGGCCCGAATCCGGCATCCCCATCAGGTACTTGGCGACCAGGCCGCCCTTGCTGTGCGCAACGATGACCACGCCGGTCAGGTCGTGCTCCTCGAGGTGCCGGGTGACGAGCGCCGCGGCCTCCGGGACCGACATCTTGTTGCGCTCCAGTGCCGTGACGACATGTACGGGATGCCCGCCCGCGTGGATGTGCTCCGCCAGCGGCCGCAGGAAGCGCCACGTCTCGAAGATCCCGGGTAGGAGCACGACGGGCACGCGCTCGCCCTCGCCCGCGACCAGCGCCTCCGGGGTGCTCCGGTCGACGGTGGCGCGCAGCTGGTGACGGGCCGCGTAGAGGTAGTCGAGGATGATGACGCCGGCCCGTCGCAGCAGCGTCCGCTTCATCGCGGTGCCGCGACCAGGCCGGCGATGAGGGAGGCGGTGCGCCAGGGCGCCCCGTGCATCACGAGGTGGGCGACGTTCGGGACCGCCGATGCCGCTCCGCGCGAGCGTTCGCCGAGCTGGGCGACCCACTCGTCGCGCGCGATCGGGTCGCGGCCGCCGCGGACGACCACCACCGGTACACGCGTCTCCTCCAGTTCGCGCTCGGTCTGGAAGGTCAGCATCGCCGGAAGCGTGGCCAGGTACCAGCGGAGTCCGCAGTGGAGGTAGTCGCCGATGACGATCCGGTTGCCCCGCGCATCCTCCCGGAAGATGTCGGCGCCGAGCAGCAGGCCGGCCTTGAGGGGGTTGCGGTCCTGCGGCGCCATCACGGGGCCGAGCAGCGCGAGCGCGCGGACGAGGTCCGGCCGGCGCGTCGCGAGGCTGACGGCGACCTGGGTGCCCATGGAGTGTCCGACCATCACGGCATCGGCGATGCCCAGCCGGTCCATCGCGCTCGCGACGGAGTCGGCGAACTCCTCGATCGAAAGGCCCAGCCGCGGACGGATCGGCTTCGCCGCGCCGAACCCGGGCAGATCGACGGCGACCACGCGCCCCTCCTCGGCGAGCACCGGAACCAGCCGCTCGAAGTACCGGGAGCTGACGCCGATGCCGTGCACGAGCACGAACACCGGTCGGGCAGCATCCACCCCTGCGCCGGTGTCGACCGTCACGACCGCGTCCAGCTTCGGCGTCGGCAGGTGGTCGTCGGTCATCCCCCCACGGTATCCCTCACCCCGCCGATCGGCCGAAGTCGGGACCGCAGCAGCGCCCCCGGTTGAAAACGCGGCCGAGAGGGGTAGCAGTGGAAAAGCACTAGCCCTACCGACGGCGGAAGGAGTACCACAGGATCATGCCCGCATCACAGGAGCTGCCCTCCACTCTGGAGCGATCCGACAAGCACGCGCAGGCCCTCTGGTCGAAGGCGCACGACTCGGCGGTCGAGGAGTACGGCGAGGGTGAGCGAGCGCATCGGACGGCGTTCTCCGCGTTGAAGAACGAGTACGAGAAGGTCGGCGACCACTGGGAGCGCAAGGCGCACAACGGCCCCTCCGACCGCAAGGCCGCAGGCGGCCGGGACACCGATGCGAAGACCGAGGAGGGTGTGGATGCGAACGCCTCCAAAGCGCACCTCCTCGACATCGCCAAGCGGCTCGACATCTCCGGCCGCACCCGCATGACCAAGGACGAGCTGGTCGACGAGATCAAGCGTGCGAACCGTCGCGAGACGGCCGCCAAGCGAAAGAAGAGCTGACCCATGGGCGATGTGATCGCGTTCATCCTGTGCTTCCTGCTGTTCCTGCTGGGGATCTTCCTCCTCGGCCTTGCGGTCACGCTTCCCGCCTGGGAAGGGCTCGTGTTCTTCGTGGGCATCCTGTGCATCTCGCTGTCGTTCGGCATCCCGGTGCACGTGCTGGGTCACGCCGACTGAATCGTCGCCACACCGGCTCTTTGTCAGGGCGCGGCAGTAGGGTGACGCCATGGCCGATATCACGAGGCTGCACAGTCGCACCTCGGACCCGGCTGAAGCAGACGCATTGCTCGCCGCGTCCGGCGGGCGCTTCGCCTTCGCATCGCGACCGGATGGCGGCTTCTCCTTCGGCGTCGACCGGGTCTCCGATCCGTCGTTCGCGGTGGGGCGGTACTCCGTCGGTGGCGAGTGGGCGACATCCGGCGAATTCGACGACTTCTGCATCGTCGCCGTCACCGCCGGCTCGTACGGCTGGGAGATCGACGGCGAGCGCGGCGACGGCGCCCGTGCGCCGTTCCTCCTCCGGCCCGGGCACGACTTCGCCTGCGAGGCTGCAGGGACAGAGATCGTGAACGTGTTCCTGTCGCCGGCAGCGCTTCAGGATGTGGCGCGCATCACTCACAACGACGAGGACCTCGCCGTCGTGTTCGACTCGGCGCGCCCGGTCAGCCAGCGCCACTCCGAGTACATTCTGAGGGCGACAACGGTGGCCGCCGAGTACATGGATGGGGGCACGTTCCGGCATCCGCTCGTCCGCGCCAGCCTCTTCCACAGCCTGTCGCAGGCCGTGCTCGAGTGCTTCCCGCTCTCTGCGGACCCTCACGAGCGGCGGCTCAGCCCTGCGGGCCAGCTGGACCGGTACCGCCGCGCCGTGCGCTTCATCGACGAGCACGCCTCACTGCCCATCACGGTCGCCGACATCGTCGCGGCGGCGGGGGCGACCGCAGCGCAGCTGGACGCCGCGTTCCGGACCCACGCCTCCACCACGGCCCGCGGGTACCTCGACCGCGTTCGTCTCGCGGCCGCGCACACCGACCTGGCCGTCTCGGACCCGGCGACCACCGACCTCGTCGAACTCGCCGCGCGCTGGGGATTCGCCGACCTCGACCGCTTCATCCGCCGCTACCGCTCCGCCTACGGCGAGGCTCCGACGCTCGCGCGCTGAGCTGCGCCGGCTGTCCCGAGCGAGTGCCGCGCGTCGGAACGTCCGCTGGTGCGCGCGCCGCAGCATCCGTGACGGGAGGCAGCAGCCGCGCGGCATGCGCGCCGACGCGGTCAGGGCGATGGGAGCGCGCGGTGGGGACGCAGGCCCGGCGCGAGCGGCAGCAGTGCCGCGACGATGGACGCGGTCGTCGCCGCCACGAACGGCCCGCCCGGCCCGAGCGCGTCGCCGAGCACGCCGGCGACCGCGGTGCCGGTCGCCGCGCCGATCAGTCCGGCCGTGTTGAGCCAGCCGAAGGCCTCCGGGGTGGATGACTCCGGCAGCGCCCCGGACACCATCGCGTACAGCGCGGCGAGAGAGGGAGCGAAGCCGGGCACCAGGCCCGCCGCCGCGGTTGCGAGGGCGACTCCCCCGAGGATTGCGGCGAGGCCTCGCGGTCCGATCCGGCGGTGCCCGAACGCGATCCCGCCGATCAGCGATCCGAGGCTCGACGCGGCGATCGCGAGGCCCGCGAGGACGCTGTTCCCGTCGAACCGGGCCACGAGCGCGATCTCGAGCGCCGCGAACGAGACGATCAGCGCGAAGCTCGCGGCGGCGGCCAGCCGGACCGAGCGCGTGAGGAGCACGACGCCCGGCCGCGTCTCACTGCGCGGCAGCCGGACACCCGCCAGATGCGGAGCGAGCAGGAACCAGACCGTGCCGCCGAGCGTGACCGCGGCCGCCAGCACCAGCGGCGCCTGCGTCGACACCGTGCCGCTCAGGATGGTCGCGACGACCGGCCCGGTGATCCAGATGAGTTCCTGGGCCGACGTGTCGAGCGCGAACAGCGCGGGCACCGTGCGGCGCGGGACCAGTCTCGGGTACAGCGCCCGGACGACCGGCATGAGCGGCGGCACCGATGCACCGATCAGCGCGCCGAGCGCGAGCTGAAGCACCGGCAGCGGCGGACCGAACGCGAGCAGCAGCATCCCGGTCGCGTTCACCAGTGCGGCGGCGAGGACCGGCGGCCGGATGCCCAGCACGCCGACCGACCGGCTCACCAGCGGCATCGCGACGGCTTCTCCGACGCTCACGCACGCCACGACGAGCCCGGCCAGCGCGTACGAGCCGCTCGCGTGGCGCACGTGCAGGAGCACCGCGAGCGACAGCATCCCGAGCGGGAAGCGCGCCACCAGCTGCGAGACCGTGACCCGCAGGACGCCGGGGACGCGGACGAGCTCCAGGTACGTCCGCACCCCGCTACTTGCCCACGCCGCCGGCGAGACCGCGCACGAAGTAGCGCTGGCACACGAAGAACAGGATCACCATCGGGAGGGCCGCCATCACCATCCCGGCGAAGACGACCGGATACTGGGTGCCGTTCTTCGACATCATGTCGGCAAGGCCCACGGGAAGGGTCTGCACGCCCGTCCCGCTGGTGAAGATCATCGCGAACAGGTACTCGTTCCAGTTCTGCAGCACGTTCAGCACGATGGTCGTCGCGACGATCGGCATGCTCATCGGCAGGATGATGCGCCAGAACGTGGCCGCACGGGAGGCGCCGTCGATCGAGGCGGCCTCATCCACCTCCCGCGGCAGATCGAGCATGTACGCGCGCATCAGGAAGACGGTGAACGGGATGCGGAAGGCGGTGTAGAGGATGAGCAGGCCGAAGAAGGTGTCGTACAGCCCCCAGGCCTGGAAGAGCTTCACCAGCGGGATCAGGGCGACGGTCGGCGCGAGCATGAGACCGGCCAGCACGATGACGGTGAAGGTGCGGTTCAGCGGGATGCTCACGCGCGTCAGCCCGTACGCCGCCCAGGCACTGATCAGCTCGGTGATGAGCGTCGCGATGACGGTCAGCGAGACGCTCGTGAAGACGAAGTCGCCGACGCCCTGGTTCCAGGCCTTCCCGAAGTTCTGCCAGAGCCACTGGCTCGGCAGTGCGAAGGGGTTGCCGAACAGCTCGGCGTTCGTCTTCAGTGCGTTGGTCACCATCCACAGCAGCGGATAGAGCACCAGGACGGCAAGCGCGATCAGCAGCGCCCACATGAGGGCGACGCGGACGCCGTTGCCGAGACGGGCGAGGATCACCATTCCACTCTCCTCCTGCGCGAGTAGCCGAGCTGGGCCGCGGCGAGCAGCAGCGTGATGACGAAGATGGCCACCCCGATCGCTGCCGCCGAGCCGAAGTCGTTCGTGACGAATCCGGCGTGGTAGAGCCACGTGCCGAGCACCTGGCTGGAGTTGTTCGGGCCGCCGCTCGTCATCACCATGACCTCGTTGAAGACCTGGAACGCGCCGGAGATCGTGACGATCATCATGAGGCCGGTCATCTCGCGCACCAGGGGGAGCGAGACGTTGAAGAAGCGACGGACCGGGCCGACGCCGTCCAGGTTCGCTGCCTCGTACAGCTCCTGAGGGATGCGCTGCAGCGCCACCGAGAACAGCAGGACGCTGTAGCCGAAGCCCTGCCACTGGCTCATCGCGATGATCGCGAAGATGGCGGTGCCTTCATGGCCGAGCCACGCCTGCGAGAACTGGCCGAGGCCGAGGTTGTCGAGGAAGACGTTCAGCAGTCCGGTCTGCGGCTGGTAGATGAAGTAGAACAGCAGGCCGGCGACGGTCAGCGAGATCGCCGACGGGATGAAGTAGATCGCCCGGAATGCCTTCCGCCAGCGGTCGCTCCGCACGCTCTCCACGATCGCGGCGAGAACGAGGGCGCCGAACACCTGGAACACGATGGAGATCCCGGCGTACCAGGCGTTGTTGCCGAGCGCCTGCCAGAAGATCGGGTCCTGGGCGAGCTTGGTGTAGTTGTCCACACCGACGAAGGTCTGCTCACCGCTGTAGATGTTCCACTTCAGGAAGCTGAAGACGATGTTCTGGAGGAGCGGCCAGTAGACGAACACGGCCAGCACGGCCAGCGCCGGGATGAGCCAGACCAGTCCGCGCCAGCGCGCCGCGCCCCGCTTCGCCGCCTTGGGCGCGACGTCTCCCGGGCCCGGGGCCGCACGGCCGCGGTCGAGCCGCGGCCGTACGGGGGCCTGAGGGGCCTGGGCGGTCTGGGTGGTCGTCATTTCGCCTTCTCGGACGCCTGTCGCACGGCCTTCAGAGCGGCCTCGGGGGTGAGGCTGCCGGAGACGAGTCCCTCGGAGACGGAGACCCACGCGTCGCCGACGCTCGGGACGTTGGCCGTGTCGAGCCACACCACGGTGGACTTCGCGTCGTTCACCAGCTTGGTGCCCTCCGCGACTGCGGGCGTCGCGTTCTGGTCGGTGACCACATCCTTCACCGCACTCGGCTGACCGTAGGGCGGAGAGGAGAGCGTCGTCGCGTTCTTCGTGTTCATGACGAACTTCATGAAGTCGAGCGCGAGCGCCGCGTTCTTGCTCTTGTTGTTGATCATGTAGCCCTCGGGAGCGGCCTCCAGCGCCGAGGGGTCACCTGCGGCTCCGGTGGCGGCGGGGAGCTGGAAGATGCCGAACCCGTCCTTGTTGAGCAGGCTGTCCGCGGTGTTCACCGAGTCGAACTCGATGAGCTCCTGGTAGTACATCGCCGCCTTGCCCGTTCCCTGCTGCTGCTGTGCGGTGGTGTACGTGACGCCGTTGGAGTTGGAGCCGTCGCCGGTGCACTCGGTCACCAGCTTCTGGAACTCCTTCATGCCCTGGAGGTATCCGGCATCGGTGTACTTCGCGGTCTTCGGCAGGAGGTCCGCCTGGAGCGCCTTCTGCGGCACGTCGTAGGCGAACAGCTGGCCGAGGTAGTGCAGTCCGGGCCAGCCGTCCTTGTTGCCGAAGGCGATCGGCACGTAGCCGGCGCCCTTGATGGTCGAGCAGTCCGAGATCAGCTCGTCGAGCGACTTCGGCACGTCGAGGCCCAGCTCGGAGAAGATCTTCTTGTTGTAGCCCATGAACTTGCCGTCGACGTACTGCGGGATGCCGTAATACTTGCCGTCGTACTTGAAGGCGTTCAGCGATCCCTCTCCCAGGGTGTCGCCCCAGGCCGTGCCAGGCGCGATGACCGACGTGAGGTCGGCGGCGAGGCCGTTGGCGGCGAAGTTCTCGCCCCAGTTGCCGGCGTAGCTGAAGTAGATGTCGGGGAGCGACTGCGACCCGATCAGGACCTTCTCCTTGTCCTTGATCGCGTTGTCGTCCGTCTCCTGGGCGAGCGTGATCTTCACGCCCGGGTGGAGCTTCTTGTAGTCGGCGACCAGGTTCTCGAAGTACGAACCCAGCGGGTCGCCCGCCGCTGCGGTCAGGATGCTGATGCTGCCGGAGTAGTCCGGCTTGGCCGTGATGTCGGCGGATGCTCCGCCGCCGGACGAGCACGCGGTGAGCGCGAGCGCCAAGGCACCCGCCGCCGCTGCCGTGATGGTGCTGCTCTTCTTCACGCTCATCTCCCGTCGTGCGGGTCGTGCGGCCGGGTTCGTCCGCTGACCCGTCTTTGGATCGTGTCCCGGCCATCCAGCGACCGGTTGCGACGACTATACGTGATTTTGGTACCGGTATCAACACTGCTCAATCCCGCCGCTCCCCCCTCCCGGCCTGGCTCTTCGCCGAAGGGCACGTCGTGGCGCCTATTTCGCAGATTTTGCCGCCACAACGTGCACTTCGATCGGGCGCGGGACACCCGGGCACCCGCGCCCACGCGGGGCGCATCCCGGTGCCGCGGGCCTGAAGTGCACCTAGTGGCGGCTATATCGCCGGTTTAGCCGCCACAACGTGCACTTCGATCGAGGGCGTCAGCGGCGCACGGGCGGCGGGGCGACCGAGTCGCGCTCGATGAGGTCGGCCTCCAGCACGTGCGTGGCGACCGGCGCCTCACTGCCGGCCACGCGCGCCAGCAGGCACTCCGCGGTCAGCTCGCCCAGCTGGTGCATCGGCTGCGCGACGACGAACATCGGCGGCGTCATGACGCTCGCCCACGAGCTGTCGTCGAACCCGATCAGCGAGACGTCCTCAGGGCAGCGCAGCCCCCGCTGCCGTAGGGCGCGCAGCGACCCGGTGAGCGCATCCGTCTCGGTCGCGAAGATCGCGGTCGGTGGGTCCGACAGCGACAGCATCCCGAGCACCGCCCGCGTCGCCTGGGACTCGTTCTTGAGCACATGGGTCACCAGCGACGTGTCGAACGGGATGCCCGCCAGCTCCAGCGCTTCGAGGTAGCCGAGCAGGCGCTCGCCATCGCTCCACAGCGCGTGGTCCAGGATGCGGCGCAGATCGTCCGCATCGGCGGCGGGTTCGTTGGTGACGGGCCCCCACACGAACGCGATCCGCGTGTGCCCCTTTTCGATGAGCGACATCACGGCCTGACGCGACGACTCGCGGTTGTTGATGACGACCGCGTCGGCCTCCACGGTGTCCACGAGCCGGTCGAGCAGCACCAGCGGGATCTCGCGCTTGGCGACGATGTCGAGGTGCGGCAGCGACGCACTCCGGCCGGCCGCAGGCGCAAGTGCGATCCCGTCGACCTGCTTGTCGACGAGGACCTCGATCGCGTCGGCCTCCCGCTGCAGATCCTCGTCGGTGCTGAGCACGAGCACGTCGTAGTCGGCCTTGCGGGCGGCATCACTGATCCCGCGCAGCACCCCGGCGAAGAACGGATTGCCGACGTCCGCCAGCACCACGCCGAGCGTCCGGGTCTCGCCGGTGGTCATGCTCCGGGCGATGGAGTTGGGACGGTAGCCGAGCTCCTTCGCGACGGCCAGGATGCGGTCCCGCGTCTTCGCGCTCACGGAGCCGTAGCCGCCGAGCGTCCGGGCGACGGTCGCGCGGCCCACCCCGGCCGCGGCCGCCACCTCGGAGATCGTCGGAGAAGGGACGCGGTGGTCGCGCTCCGTGGACATCGCCACCCCTTCCTGATCCGGGGCGGTGTCCGCCCTAGCTCGCGTCGCCCGCCGACCCCGCCGCCACCGGAGGAAGCGAGCCGACCCGCACCGTCTCGTCGACCGCGCGCCCGTGACCGAACGCGCCCTCGACCGTGCACTGCAGCGCGGCGAACTGCGCCGCCCGCCGCATCGAGCGATGCAGCGCGGCACCACCGGCCCGCGCATTCCTGCGCCAGCCGGATCGCAGCAATTCAACCACGAACGCGCTCACGTACGCGTCGCCGCATCCCATCGTGTCGACGAACGGGCCGGGCACGGGCGCCGCGTCGGAGTAGTAGTACGCGTCGCCGTCGAACAGCACGGCTCCCTCATCCCCCAGTGTCCCCAGAACCAGCGAGGGGCCGTGCGACGCGATTCGGCGCAGCTCCGCCCAGGTGTCCGTGCGCGAGAGGCCGCCGAGCGAGACCAGGGCCAGATCGATCCACGGGCCGACCGCCTCCAGGTACTCCGGCGTGCGGTACTCCGGCTCGGACGAGAAGTCGTACGAGCGCAGCGTCCGCGTCGAGGCGAGCTTCGGTAACTCCGGGACGATGCCGGAGTAGGCGCTCGAGTGCACGAGCGAGAAGCCGGAGGCGTAGCGGAGGTCGTCCTCGCCGAGCCGCACCGGATCGCTCAGAGTGACCCCGCCGTGATTCCAGCCGAGGAACCGCCGCTCCCCCTCGACGGTCTCGATCTCGGTCACGCCGTTGGGACCCGGGCGCACCGAGGACCGCGAGGTGTCGACCCCGCAGTCCTCGATGGCCTGCCGCACGAAGCGCCCCTGCTCATCGTCGCCGAACACCCCCAGGTACGCGGCCTCGGCGCCGAGCTGCCGGGCGAACACCGCGACGTTCACGGCATTCCCTCCCGGGTACTCGACCCCGCGGTCGACGAACCGGTCGACGATGTTGTCCCCGAGACCGAGGACGCGCACCGTGCTCATCGGTGGCCGCTCAGTACGCTACGACGCGGTAGTAGCGGCGCAGGTCGAGGGAGTGGTCGCGCACCTGGGCGAGGTGCTTGCTGAACCGGTTGACGACCGCATCCACGACGATCGGTGCCAGGACGCCGCGGAACTCGTCGCTCACGCCGGGCAGCGCGTAGTCCTTCGTGTCGATGACGGTGACGTCGTCGCTGTACTCCGTGGAGAACGCGATCACCCGGTCGGTGAGCGGCCGGGTCTCATCCTCACCGGCGAACACGATGATGCTGGTGTCCTTCTCGATGAGCTCGAGCGAGCCGTGGAAGAACTCGGCCGCGTGCACGCGAGTGGTCTTCAGCCACTGCATCTCCTCGAGGATGCACATCGAGTACAGGTAGGTGAAGCCCCAGAGCTGACCTGCTCCGGTGAGGAAGTGATAGTCGTTGTCGGCGTGCTTGCGGGCGAAGGCCTCGCCGATCGGGTCGGCCTGCTCGGTGACGGCGATGAGGGCCTCGGGAAGCGCCTCCAGGTCCTTCACCAGCCGGTCGTAGCCCTCGAACTCGCCGCGCAGCGACAGGAACTTGGCCGCGAACGTGAGGAACTGGACGTCGAACGGCCACGCCTTCGGCGCCGAGAGCAGCACCTCGTCGACGGCCGATGCGATCGGGCTCTCCGGGTAGCCGGTGAAGCCGACGGTCAGCGCGCCCTTCTCGCGGGCGAACTCCACGCACTCCAGGATGTCCTCGGTCGTACCCGAGACGGAGGCGAAGATCGCGACCGAGTCCGGGCCGAACTGGGGGTCCGGCGCGAGCAGGAACTCCTTGCCGATGACGGCGCGCACCGGGAACGCCGAGTGCGTCTGGAAGAAGCGCTCGTAGGGCAGCGCCGCGGCGTAGGTGCCGCCGGCGCCGATGAAGTAGATGTTCTTCCAGCGACCGGCGCTGACGCGCTCGGCCAGCTCCTCGATCTGGGGTCGGAGCGCGACCGTGCTCCGCACCTGCTCCAGGTATTCCTCTTCGTTGAAGCCCAGCATGTGTCTCCCTTCACCGATCCGTATTTGGTACCGGTATCAATTCGTCTCAATGCTGGCACAGGCCGAGCCCGGGCGCAACATCCACTCGCCCCGCCCCGCCGCACCTCGCCCCCGCCCTCGGCTCGCTGCTCGAGTGGTGAGTCGTTGCTCCCATCGGCGACGAATTGCGATCAGACGTCGCCACTCGGCACGGTGGGCGACTGCGTACCCCGCGACGGCGATGGATGCATCCCCCTGTGACGCGTTCCCGGCCGGTGGTTGCGTGGAGGCATGCCAGAGAATCAGTACACCTTCGACAACCCCGTGGACCGCTACCCCACCATCACGCCCGACGCGAAGCAGGTGCCCGAGCCGGGCCTCGAGAGCGACCTGCAGCCGCGGGCCGACCTGGGCGAGGACAGCTACGTCGGCTCCGGCCGTCTGACCGGCCGCAAGGCCGTGGTGACCGGGGGCGACTCCGGGATCGGCGCCGCCACCGCCATCGCGTTCGCTCGCGAGGGCGCCGACGTGGCGATCGTCTACCTGCCCGAGGAGGACGAGGACGCCCAGCGCATCGCCGGCCTGATCCGGGACGCGGGACGCACCGCCGTCACGATCGCGGGCGACCTCAAGGACCGCGCTTTCAGCGACGAGATCGTCTCGCGCGCCGTGGACGAGCTCGGCGGGATCGACATCCTCGTCAACAACGCCGGCAAGCAGATCGCTCAGGAGAGCCTGACCGACATCACCGACGAGCAGTTCGACCACACGATGAAGACGAACATCTACGGGATGTTCTGGCTGACGCGCGCAGCGCTGCCCCACCTGCCCGCGGGCGCGACGATCATCAACACCACGTCCATCCAGGCGTACCAGCCGGGTGAGCAGCTCGTCGACTACGCCACCACGAAGGCCGCGATCAACGCCTTCACCAAGGCGCTCGCGCAGCAGTTGGCGCCGAAGGGGATCCGCGTGAACGCGATCGCTCCCGGCCCGGTCTGGACACCGCTCCAGGTCAGCAAGGGACAGCTCCCCGAGGCGATTCCCGAGTTCGGGCTGGAGACTCCGATCGGCCGGGCCGGGCAGCCCGCCGAGCTCGCGCCGGCGTACGTCTTCCTCGCCTCGCCGGAGTCGAGCTACGTGCTCGGCGAGACGCTGGCCGTCACCGGCGGTATGCCGACGCCGTAGCGGCCGCGCGGGCAGGCGGGAGCCGGGCGCCTATCGAAGGAGAACAGGGCCGAATTCTCCTTCGATAGGCAGTACTGAAGGAGATTCGAACGGCAGACGGCCGAATCTCCGACGGTGGGCGGGGCGACCGCAGCGCGGGCGGGCGCCGCGGCGGAGTCAGCGGGCGGCGAGGCGGCGGCGGCGCTGGCGGCGCACTGCCAGCGGCAGCACCACCCAGATCACGATCAGCACCACGAAGACGCAGCCCGCGGCCGTGATGCCGGCCGGCGGTCCGAGCAGGAAATCCACGATGAACAGCACGATTCCTGTGAACAGCAGGGACGCAGCGGCGAGGCACACGATCAGGATCTTGCTCGCGAGCCCGACCAGCTCGACCTTGGCGCCTTGCCGGAAGAGCAGGCGGTGGAGGCTGACCGGGGACAACGCGAGCAGGGTGACCGTGACGGCCAGGAACACGAGCACCAGGTAAACGCCGACGTCGAACGGCGCCAGCTCGGCGAACCGCTGCTGAAACGGCAGGGTCAGCAGAAAAGCAGCAAGGATCTGCGTCCCGGTCTGGAGCACGCGGAACTCCTGCAGCAGCTCGTTCCAGTTGCGGTCGGCGCGCTGCGTGGAGGACTCGTTGCGACCATCACCCGGGGCGACGTCGACGCCATCATCCGTCGTCATGCAGGAACCCTATCCCGCCCCGGAGCCGGTGATCCGCTGCTCGGCCACGATGCCGTCCTCGTCAGGTGTCGGTTCGGAAGTGCATCGCTTTGTGGCTGCCGTCGCAGAACGGCTTGATGGTCGAGATGCCGCACCGGCACAGGGCCACGGTTCGGCGGTGCTGCTCGATCGGGGTGCCGTCCGGCGTGGTCAGCTCGATCTGGCCACGGACGAGCAGCGGGCCGTCGGGGCAGGCGACGATCACCGGCTGCTCTTCGTGGCGTGTCATGCGAGCACCCCTGCGGGCTGACGCAGCGAGCTGCGCCCGGCCTCGAAGCTCTCCAGCATGTGCAGGCCGGCGAGGCCGTCGACGTAGAGGCATGCCGTCGCGCCGAAGACGATGTCGGGCAGGAGTTCGGGTTGCTGCTCCGCGAGTCCGCCCGCCAGGTCGCGGCCGGCGATCTGTTCGTGGACGGCGTCCGCCTCCACGTGCTCGTCGTAGTACCAGGTCACGTCCTCGCCGTGGCCGAGCCGGCGGAAGGCGTTCCCGTAGAACCGGTTCGGGATCGACGAGGTCATTTCGAAGGCCGCCAGGTGGCCGGTGATCGCCCCGCGGAGGCTGCGGTTGAGGCCGAACATCGACATCATCGTGAACGAGGCGAGCGTGATCGCGGGGACGTTGTCGACGTAGGCGCCGTAGCTGTCGTCGAGGCCGAGGTTGCGCATCGTCCGGCCGAAGATCTCGGCGTGGATGCGCTCCGGCCTGCCGCTGCCGTACTCGTCGGACTGCACCTCCACCAGCGCAGCCTTGGCCCGCCCGGTCAGGCGCGGGATCGCCCACGAGTGCGGGTCCGCCTCCTTGCGCGTGTAGATGGAGCGGTGGATGACGAACTCGACGGCCTGCTCCTCGGTCGCCTTCTTGGCGAGGAAACGGGAGAGACTCGGCCCAGCGTCCTCGGACGTGAGGTCGAAGAGGTAGGCGGCGACGGCGTCCGCGGTGGGCTCGGGCAGGTCGCCCACCGGGATACGCTCGCGCAGCTGCCGTTCGAAGACGCGCTCGATGGCGCGGCGGGTGCGAAGGAGTTCCGGGTTCCACTCCCATTCGTCGTCGGCGTCGACGGTGTCGCCGTAGTGGAGTCCGTACAACAGGAACAGGGTCAGCTGGAGGTCCTCGTCGGTGAGGAGGTCCGGCTCGCCATGGAGGGCGACGGTGGCACGGTCGGAGAGGCGGTCGAGTAGGTCGGATGCGGCGGACGGCTCCGTCAGCAGCGCCTCCAGCAGCGCCTCGCTCACCGGCCCCCGCGGGGTGATACGTGGTGTCATCTTCCCAAGCAACCGGGGTCCGAGCAGCCCGTCAACCGGTTGCCAGAGCGCCGCTTCGGTGCGTCCTGTCGGCGCCGAGAGGTGAGTGGATGTCGTTACGCGCGTGAGTGGTGACGTCTTGTCGCAACTCGGCGGGGCGGCGGGGCGGGATGCGGCGCGGGACGCGGCGGCGCAGCTCGCGAAGCGGCGTGGCGGCGCGCAGCAGTCTGCCGTCGGAGTAGCGTACGCCGCCGCGGAGGCGCGCGCCGACCGCGAGCCAGACGCAGACGGCCCGTTCCGCTAGCCACGCGGGTGCCCAGAGCGCGGCGGTGGCCGGGAACAGCCGGCGACCGCCGGCGCGGCGGCGTCCCGCCTCGGCGAGCGCCGCGACCGCGACAACCCCGGCGAGGATCCGTTTCGGTCGCCGCAGCGAGACCAGCACGAGCGGGAGCAGGGCCAGCTCGGCCAGCAGCCGCACCGGCTGGGCGAAGTCGTCGTAGGCCTGCCGTACCCGCTGGCGCAGGAGATGGCTCAGGGCAGGGGGCCGTCGGGCGACCCCGATGCGGTCGGCCGCGACGACGGTCCCGCCGGCGGCCAGGACGGTCCGGATGAGCTCCAGGTTCTCGAACAGCACATCGCCGTCGTAGCCCCCGGCCTCGACGACCGTGCGCCGCCGGACCGCGAGGGTGCCCGGGTAGTCGTGCCCGAGTGCACGGTTCAGGAGGCTGCGGCCGGTGTCCCAGCGCGCATGCCAGGGGGACGGGACGAACACGTTCTGCGGGCGCACGAGGTCGGCCGCGTCGAGCATCCCGACGACCGCGCGCAGTGCACCCTCGTCATACCGGACGTCGTCATCCGCGATCACCACCCGGTCATGCCGGGCCGCGTGGATGCCGGTCATGACCCCGGCGACCTTGCCGTTGCGGCCCGGTCTCGGCGAGACCGGGAGATGACGGACCCCCGGCGGGAGCGCCCGGGCGTGGGCCGCGAACAGCGCGGGCTCCGATCCGTCGACCACGGTGACGTCGATCAGTTCGCGCAGCCCGCTGAGATAGCCGACCAGTTCGTCGAGCCCTGCGTCATCCGACCAGCGCAGCGGCAGCACGTACTCCGCGTCGCGCGGGGTGCCGCGGTTGCCGTCGTGGTCGTCGAACGTCCGGCCGGAGGGGTTGGCAGTGGTCATGATGACTCCCATGCGTCATCATCCAGCCAACCCGCGTGGCGCAGACCAGGGCAGGGCTTGACAATTCGCCCTCTGCCCAGAGACCGGCCCTGGGCGTAACCGCCTTCGGTGGTTACACTCCCGGGACGCTGTGGGCCGGCTCGTCCCGGCTGAAGCCCGCGGTCGCCTCTTCGTACGTCGTGTGGCGACGAGCTGGGTGGGAGTCGGCGGGCGGCGGTACCTCGGTCTTGCTGAGGGCGTGCAGCACCAGCTGCTCGACGAGGGCGGCCGCGGTCGTCTCCCGCGAGCGGGCGATCCTTACCAGTGCGGCATACTCGCGCTCGCCCAGACGGATGGTGAGGGGCATCCCGGCCGGTGCGCGGCCCGGCCCATGAACGGACGCCGGTTCCGCGATTTCGGTCCCGTGAGATTCCTTCATATCTGAAGGCTCTCATAAGAGAGCGCTCTCGTCACCTGTTTTCTTGTTCGCGTAGCGCACACGGCTCCGGAGCGGCCGTTGCACCCCTCGCCGCCCCGCCTGGATGATCAAACCGTCGCGTGTCCTGCGCCGTCCGATTCCCCCCGGTCCCTGGCGGCGCGCGGCCGCGGCACCTACGCGGCGGGGTCCCGGTCTTCGGGTGGCCAGGACCCCGCCGTCAACAGGTCCAGGCCCTCCTGCAGCCGTCCCCTCACCTCCGCGAGCGGCACGAGCCCGTCGCCGAGCGAGAGCGCCATCGCCGCCGATGCAGCCGCTCCGACGATGTGGTGGATGCGCGGGTCGCGCGCGTCCTCGCCCAGCGCACGCTGCGCAGACTCCGCCGCTGCGGCGAGGCTCGTTGCCGCTCTCGCCCGCTCGTCCCCGTCCGGCCGCTGTGCGCCGAGAGCCGCGATCGCGTCCCGGAGGGCCGGCTCCAGCAGACGGACGAGGGTCGTGCGCGCGTCGGTCATCCGGCCGCCTCTCCGCCCGCCTGGCCCGCCGCCTCGCCGCCCGCCTTCATGCGCCCGGAGAGGGCAGCATCCAGAGTGGCCAGCAGCACAGCCGGGGTGAACGGCTTGGCCAGGAAATGCGCGCCGTTCCGCTCGACCGCCGCGCGGGGACCCGGCCCCGGGAGCATCCCGCTCATCAGGACGACCGCGGCATGCGGCTGTTCGGCGGCGAGCCGGCGGGCGATGGCATCGCCCTGCACACCGGGCATCATCACGTCGGTCAGCACCGCGTCGAAACGACGCCCCTGGGTGAGCAGCTCCAGCGCCTCCCTCCCCTGCGCGACCTCGGTCACGAAGCCGCGCTGGTCGAGCGTCTGCCGCACGAGCTCGCAGATCGCCGGCTCATCATCCACGACCAGGATGCGACGGCCGCGTCCCGGCCCGGGCGCCGGCGCATCCGGTCGGTGCACCCAGACATCGTTCATCGCGACGGCCGCCAGCTCGAATCCGATCGTCGTGCCACGACCCGGTGCCGTCTGTACCTCCAGCTCCCCGCCGTGCGACTTCACAATGGCTGCCGAGGTCGGCAGCCCGAGCCCGGTTCCGCTCTCCTTGGTGGTGAAGAACGGCTCCAGGATGTGCGAGGCGGTCGCCTCATCCATCCCTGCCCCGGTGTCGCCGACCTCCACCCGCACGACGCCGCCCCGCTCCCGCGCGCTGATCGTGAGGACACCGCCCTCCGGCATCGCGTCACGCGCGTTGGTCACGAGGTTCACCAGGACCTGGAACAGCTCGGTCTCGTCCCCGGAGACCGTCGGCAGCGTCTCCGGCGACTCGACGCGGAGGTCGATCGACCTCGGCAGCGTCTCGCGGCAGAACCGTCCGACTTCCCCGAGCAGGGCCACCACATCCACCGGCCCCCGCGTGCCCTGGGACCCCCGGGCGAACGACAGCACCTGGCGGATCATCGCCGCACCGCGCTGGGCGGCAGCGTCCAGCGCGTCGAGCATCTCGCGCTTGCGCGGGTCGTCCTCGTCCTGCCGGAGCAGCTGGACCGACATCAGGATGGGCGTCAACACATTGTTCAGGTCGTGGGCGATGCCGCCGGCGAGGGTGCCCAGGCTCTCCAGTCGCTGCGCCCGGATGTGCCGTTCCTGCTCGAGGCGGTGCGCGGTGATGTCCGAGTTGACGGCGAACACCGTCACCTGACCGTCGTCCCCACGCGACAGCTGCCACCGGCAGTCGGCGACGATCAGAGCGCCGTCGGCGCGGCGCTGCCGCAGCTCCCCCACCCAGTAGCCGTCGCGCAGCAGGGACGCCGCGGCCGCATCGAACTCCTGCGGATCGTCGTAGATCAGGTCGCGGACCGAGCGGCCCACCGCCTCCGCGGCCGGGATGCCGTAGATCGTCTCGGCGCCGCCGTTCCAGTAGCGGACCACGCCCTGAAGATCGCGCACCACGATGGCGTCGCGCGCCGCGTCGAGCAGGGCCGCCTGCGACGCCACCCGTCGGGTGTACTCCTCGAGCTTCTCGCGTGCCCGCTGGTCCTCCGTGACGTCGCGGACGATGATCGCGATGCCCTCCTCGGTGGGATGCGCGTCCACCTCGAACCAGCAGCCCCAGTCGGGAGCGAACGCCCGCGCACTCCCCGCGACGCCGCGGTCCATCGCGTCCCGGTAGATCGGCTCGAACGGGCTGCCGAGGGTGGTGGGAAGCATCTCCCACAGCGTGTGATCGCGGAGCCGCGCCTCGTCGATCCCGGCGAGCTGCAGCGCCCACGAGTTGGCGAACGTGAACCGCCACTCCCGGTCGACGAACCCGATCGCGTCGTGCACCTGGTCGAGGGAGCTGCGCAGCAGGCGGGCCATCGCCCGCTGCTCCTCCCGGTGCCGCACGAGTGCCGTCACGTCGTGGAACGCACCGTGCACGCGGACGATGTGACCGTTCTCGTCCCGCTCGGCCTCCCCGACCAGGTGAGCGTGCATCCGGCGCCCGGAAGCGTCGACGATCGTCGCGTGAAGGTCGAGCGGGTCACCGTGCACGATCGTCCGTTCGAACGCACGCGAGACGGCGGTCCGGTCCTGCGGCTCGAACAGAGCGAGGGCCTCCGCATCGACCGGGATGCGGCCGGGTTGCATCCCGAGCAGCCGGAAGAGCCCCTCGCTCCACTCGATCCGGCCGGTCTCCACATCGACGAACCACCCGGCGAACCCGGCGATCCGCGCCGCCATGCGGACGAGGGCCTCGTTGCCCGCCGCCGCGGCCGCCGACCGCTCCACGTCTCCGATGTCGCGGGCGATGGCGAGGACCGCCACCACCTCCCGGTCTTCACCGCGCAGCGGGATGATCGTCACGTCGAGGAGCCGGACCGTGTTCTCCGGCGTCACGATGCGGGTCACGTAGCGGCGGTTCTCACCCGCCACCGTCTCCCGGAACCGCGCCATCGTCGACTCGACGGCGTCGGGATGCAGCAGGCGCGAGAACTCCATACCCTCCAGCTGCTCGGCCGGATACCCGGTCAGGTCGGCCAGCGCGGCGTTGCACTCGATGAACGTCCCTGACACATCGACCACGCAGACGCCATCGGGATGGCCGTGGATGAGGGCGTCGAGGCCGTTCAGGCGGAGCGCTTCGGACGGGGTCGTCATGGCAGGGTTCGGAACTGGCGGGGCATGGGAGGGATTGTAGGCGCAGGGGGCGGCCTACACTGACCGCCATGAGTACGGGCGAGAACGGCCTCAGCATCCTCGTCGTCGATGACGACCCGCTGATCCGCCTCACCCTGGACGCGGCGCTCACCCGCCACGGCTACCGCGTGACCACCTCCGGTGATCCGCGGGCGGCGGCGAGCGCAGGCGACCCGGACGCCGCGCTGGTGGATGCGATCATCCCCGGGTATTCGCTCAGCGAATGCATCGGGCTCCTCCGTCGCCGGGCCGACGGGAGCCCTCGACCGATACTGGTCATGAGCGGCTCCCTGACCCGACCGGGTGAGCTCGCCGGAACCGGGATCGGCTACCTGACCAAGCCCATCCCACTCACCGTGCTCCTCGACGCTGTCGACGAGCTCGTGGCGTCCACCTCTGGGACGGAGACATAAGGGGCGGGAGCCAGAGAATCATGACGGATACTTCAGCGCGAACGCGCACCCTGAGAGTGGTGGTGGCCGACGACGATGTCTTCACGGCGTCGATGGTCGCGTCCGCCCTCCGGTCGACCGGCATGGAGGCGACGCAGGCGGTGACCGCGGCCGAGGCCTGGGAGACCATCCAGCAGGTCGAGCCGAACGCGGTCGTCACCGATCTGGACTTCGGCGGCGGCGATTCCGGAGCCGAGCTCCTATGGCGAGTGCATCGCGAGCTTCCGTGGGTCGGGCTCGTGGTCCTGACCTCGCACCTGTCCCCGCAGCTGGCCGTGGGCGACGACACGCTGCCCACCTCGGTGGTCTACCTGGTCAAGTCGCAGGTCAAGGATGTGGCCGTGCTGGTCGCCGCGGTCGATGCGGCCATCGTCGGCGGCGAGCACCACGCGGCCGAACCCGCCACGGATGCGCGCACGGTGACGCGCGCGCAGGCGGAAGTCCTGCGGCTGGTCGCGTCCGGCGCATCCACCCGGCGCATCGCGGCCGAGCGCGGCACCAGCGTTCGCGCGGTCGAGACCATGTTGGCGCGGCTCTACACGGCGCTGGGGGCCGATGCCGACGAGGAGGCCAACCCGCGCGTAACGGCAGCCCGGATGTGGCAGCAGGGGCGGGTCCGCATCCGCTGACCACCGCGTGCGCCGGCCCGTGGATGCGTCGCTGCGCGCCTCAGTGACCGGCGAGGAGTCGCAGGAAGCGCTGGAGTGGGCTGTCGGCCACGGCCGTCGTGTCGGCGGCGGCCGGGGAATCGTCCAGCGGGTTGTCGGCGAACCCGGTGAACCCGCACGCTTCGCAGACCAGCAGGTCGGCATGCACGGCCAGGCCCGCGCCGTAGTAGGGGTTGCGCACGAGCCGGGCGACGCCCCGGCACTGCGGGCAGCAGGCCTCGCGCATGGCACCCCCCTTTCGACCCACCCATCATGCGCCCGGATTCGCCCGAGCCCCGCGTCCCCTGTTCGCGGCGCGAACGGACCGGCGGGCTCCGTCGGTCGGGCTCAGTCGATCAGGCCGAGGTCGACGAGGCGGCGCAGGACCTCGAGACCCGCGGGAGGGCAGCGGTCCGCATCCGCGCTGGTGGTCCAGTGCACCGCGCCGACCTCGCCGGACGGCACGGGGTCGTCGTCCGTCCAGCCGCGGAACACGCGCATGTGCACCTGGCGGCCGTCGGGCTCGCCGTGCGCCTGGGTCTGGACCTCGAACAGCTCTTCGAGGTCATCCGGCTCGAACGGGAGGGCGACCTCCTCGAACGCCTCGCGCGCCGCCGCCTGCGCGGCCGTCTCGCCCGGATCGACCTTGCCGCCCGGCATGTAGTACACGTCCCGCCCGCGAGCCGTGACCATCAGCACCGTGCGGTCGCGGACGACGGCGACGGCGGAGACGATGAGCGGAGCAGCGGCCACCCCTCCACGCTAGCGGCAGCCGCCCTACGGCGTCTCGGCCACCTGCTTCAGCTTCCGCAGCCCTTTCTCGAAGTCGGAGCCGACCAGCTTGTCCAGGTTGACGAAGCGCGTGTAGAGCTTGCGGGGCGTCTCCATCCGCCATGTCACCCGCGTGGCGTCGCCCTCGGGCTCGAGGACGAAGCGGAGCTCGTTGGTGGAACGGAACGGCCGGGTGAACTCCAGGTGGATGCCGACGCCGTCCGCGTCCACCGCCGTCACGCGCATGCTGCCCGACCCGGCCTTGCGGTTACCCGACCACGCGTACGTGGAGCCGATCGCCCCCGGCTCTCCGGTGTAGTCGCGCGTGAGGTCCGGATCGAGGTCCTCCCACGGCGACCACTGCGTCCACTCGGGCAGCCGGGAGATGTGCGGCAGCAGTTGGTCCGGGGTCGCACGGATCTGCGTGGTGCGCTCCACGATCACGGTTCCAGCCATAGCGCGACCCTAGCGTCTCGCCGGCGCGGTGAGCGAGGGCATTCCGGCGCGGGCTGCGGCCGTGCCAGGATCAGGACGTGACAAGCCGAACGATGCTGCTCGACAGTGCCTCCCTCTACTTCCGCGCCTTCTACGGTGTCCCGGACACAGTGAAGGCGCCGGACGGCACTCCGATCAACGCCGTGCGCGGCTTCCTCGACATCATCGCCAAGCTGGTGACCGACTACCGTCCGGATGCGCTGGTCGCCTGCTGGGATGACGACTGGCGCCCGCGGTGGCGGGTCGACCTCATCCCGAGCTACAAGGCGCAACGCGTGGCGAAGGTGGTGCCGGGCGGTGTGGATGTCGAGGAGACTCCCGAGGCGCTGGTCGCCCAGGTGCCGGTGATCCGGGAGGTGCTCGACGCCCTCGGTATCCGCATCGCCGGCGCGGCTCTCGCGGAGGCCGACGACGTGATCGGGACGTTGGCGACCCGCGCCGCCGGACCCGTGGATGTGGTCACCGGCGATCGCGACCTGTTCCAGTTGGTCGACGACGAGCGTGCCGTTCGTATCATCTATACCGCTCGCGGCATGAGCAACCTCGAGGTGGTCACGGGCGACGTCGTGGAGCGGAAGTACGGCATCCGAGGCGACCAGTACGCCGATTTCGCGGCGATGCGCGGGGACTCCTCCGATGGCCTTCCCGGGGTGGCGGGCGTCGGCGAGAAGACCGCCGCTGCGCTTCTTGCCGACTACGGCGATCTCGCCGGGATCATCGCCGCCGCGGAAGATTCCGCAAGCGGCATGAAGCCGGCCGCCCGCGCCCGGTTCGCCGCGGCGCGCGACTACCTCGCGGTGGCGCCGCGCGTCGTCGAGGTGGTCCGCGATCTCCCGATACCCGAAGTGGACGCGCGGCTCGCCCCGCCCACGACGGAGCAGCGCGCGGCACTCACCGCGCTCTCCGAGCGGTGGGGGCTGGGCGGCTCGCTCGACCGTCTGCTCACCGCCCTGGAGAAGTGACACGCGCTGGACGTGATGCGCCAGCGACCGCTCGGCTTCACTCGGTGGGCGGGGCCCAGCGCCACAGCTCCCGCTGGGTGAGCAGAGCCAGCTCCCGCAGGACATCGAGGTCGGCCTCGCCATCGGCGCTCTCCCGGGGCGAGCGGCCGAAGACGCACAGTGCGCCGATGCGCGTGCCGTCGGGAGCTTCGACCGGATACCCGGCGTAGTAGCGCAGCCCAGCCGGTCCGGTGACCAGTGCGCTCCCCGAGAAACGTTCGTCGTGCGCGGCGTCCGGCACGACCATCCCATCGGCGCTCCGGATGGTGTGGATGCAGACCGACTGCTCGATCGGAATCTGCTCGAAAGCGGAGCCCGTCGATACGAGTGGCCACTCGTTGCGGTCGTCGAGGACCGTGAACATGGCGATCTCGGTGCCGAGCGTCCGTTTCGCCGTGCAGACGATGTCGTCGAGGCGGGGATCGCCGTCTCGGCTGTTGAGCCTGAGCCTGTGGATCGCCTCCACCCGGTCCGCGCCGTCGTCGGTGCGTACCGTGCGATCCGAATCCCGCTCCTGCACCGCCGGCCCGAGGGTGTCGACGATCCGACGCGCCCAGAACAGGTAGTCGCCGGGCGCCCGGTGGCGACGTCGCCCGGGACCGACCGGATCGGCGAGTTCGATGTAGAGCGCACCGGTCGCGTGGCAGAGCTCCCGCGCGATCGCGTTGAGGCGGCGCGCCCGCACATCGGCGATGCCCCCGGCCTCCGAGTCGTACGAGCGGATGGAGCGGATCGGCTGCGCGCCGAGCCACACCACCGAACGTGTGCCGCCGGGGCGGACGTGCAGAAGCAGCCGACGGAGCTGTTGCTCCCACGACCGCGGCTCCGCCAACCGCAGGGCGTCCGCCACCGCACCGCTGAGGACCACGGCGTCGTAGCGTTCGAACTCGGCGTCGTCGACCAGCCGGCGCAGCCGCTTCACCCCGGCGGACGGGTGCGGGACGACATCCACGATGGCGCCGCGTCCCGTATCGGCGGCGAGGGAGCGCGCGATCGCCCCCGGCAGCGCGAGGTCGTGACTGCTGACCCCCCAGCCGACGACCGGGCCGGAGCCCACGAGCAGCACCCGGATCACGCGACGGCCGGTCGCGTGCGCCTGGCGGCCGTCGACGGGGCGCACCAGTCGCGAGCGGACGGCCGCGACGTGCCAACGCCACGCGAGCATCGCCACGCGGCGAGGCAACGACAGGCGCTCCGCATCCACTCAATGAACGTAACCCGGCCGAAGGGTGCGGCCGACCGGATGCACACGCTCGTGTTCGCTGGGCGGAGACGGGTCGAACCGGAAGCTCGGGAGCTCCCCCGATCGGGTTACGGCAGGGTGTGGCCGGCCGACGTGAAGAGGCGGTACCACTCCTGGCGGGTCAGCGGGATGTCGGAGCCGGCCGCCGAGTCACGCACGCGCTGCTCGTTGGTGGTGCCGAGCACGACCTGCATCCCCGCCGGGTGGCGGGTGATCCAGGCGACCGCGATCGCCGTGGGCGTCACGCCGTACTTCTCGGCCAGGTCGTCGATCGCGTCGTTCAGCTCGGCGTAGTTCTCCCGGTCGCCCAGGAAGACGCCGTCGAAGAAGCCCTTCTGGAACGGCGACCAGGCCTGCAGCACGATATCGTGCAGCCGCGCGTAGTCCAGGATGCCGTTGTCACGGTCGATCGACTGGTCGAGCCCTGCCATGTTCGCCGCGACACCCTGCGCGATCAACGGCGCGTGCGTGATGCTCAGCTGCACCTGGTTCGCGACGAGGGGCTGCGAGAGCGAACGCTGGAGCAGTTCGATCTGACCGGGCGTCTGGTTGGAGACACCGAACGCGCGCACCTTGCCCGCGCTCTGCAGCTCGTCGAAGGCGAGCGCGACCTCCTCCGGCTCGACCAGGGTGTCCGGGCGGTGGAGCAGGAGGATGTCGAGGTAGTCGGTCCGGAGTGCCGCAAGGGACTCATCCACCGACCGCAGGATGTGCTCGCGCGAGAAGTCGAAGAAGCCGTCCCGGATGCCCACCTTGGACTGGATGACCACCTGGTCGCGCTCGGCTGCCGGGATCGCGCCCGCCTCCCCGAACCGCCGCTCGCAGCCGTGGGTCTCCCCGCCGTAGATATCGGCGTGGTCGAACATCGTGATCCCGGCGTCGCGCGCGGTGCGGACGAGCGCGCGAATCTGCTCGTCGTCGAGGTCGGAGATGCGCATGAGCCCGAGGACGATGTTCGACGCGGTGATGTCGGTCCGGGGGAAAGTGAAGGTCTTCATGTCTCCCATCTAACCCCCCGTCAACCCCCTGGCGCCGCGGATTTCTACGACTACCGTCTGTGATGCTAAAGAAGGAGCCCGCATGACCATGACGCCTGAATTCCATGTCGCTGTCGAAGATTTCGCGAAGGAAACGGGGCTGCGGGGCCGCCCGCCGGTCATGTCCGGTTACGTCGTGAACGCCCTCGGGCGCGACTTCCGCGTCACCGATGAGATGGCGCGCATTTTCCTGAACCAGGTGGAGCGGGTGGCGGCGACCGATTCCTCGGCTCTGGTGGTGCTCCGCCACGAAGAGGGCCTCGAGCTGCTGCTGGTCACCGACGACAACTCGTTCTCGATCCGGACCGCGGCCGGAACCACCGCAGCCGGAACCGCCGCAGCCTCGTAGGCTCGTCCCGTGGACGGCGGGGCGGATGAGGACGCGATCGGGCACATCCAGGCGTCCGTGCAGGATGCCGTCCGCGCACTGCGCGCCACAGGAGCGCGGCAGGAGGCGCTCGCGGAATACGAGGGAGCGCGGCGACGATTCCTGATCCCCCGCGAGCCGGTGCTCCGCCGCGTCGGCGCCGTATGGCGGCTGGGGGTCTTCCTGCTGGACGACGAGGGAACGCTGCGCGCCACCGGCACGCTGGTCCGCGCCACACCGCCGGGGCGCCCCCAGTATCAGTCGCAGTCGGCCGAGCAGCGCCGTTCGCTGCGGGCGGCCGCCCAGCGAGGGCGGTTCCACGACGGCGAGACCGTGAACTTCGATGCGCCGCTGATCCCACTCGATCCGGCGGCCCTCCGCAGCGCGAGCGGGCCGCTCTTCGTGCGCGACGGACGCGCGCTGGTCCGCTGGAGCGCTGCCGCCTCCGACGCCGACGCCCGCGACTTCGACGGATACCTCGCCGAGCGGGTGGACCTGCTGGCCCACCCGCCCGACGGGGCCTGAGCTCAGACGGCGGGGGACGGCGAGGCGGAGCCCGCGTCCGAGCCGCCCTTTCCGGTGACCTGGTCGATCTTGGCCGAGGCCTTCTCGGTCACCTTGCTGACGGTCTCGCTGACCTTTCCTCCGACGTCGGACGCGGTGCGCCCGGCGAGGTCCTTCACGTCGCCCTTCACGTGCTGCACGGTGTCGGACTGCGCGAATCCACGCCACTTGCTGCGCAGATCCTCGTAGGCCCCACGCCCTGCGCGCGTCCCGATGACGTACCCGACGGCCACTCCTGCGGCAAAGATGATGATCTTCATGGCTCGCACGGTACGCGCCGAGTCCCGACCGCGACAGCCCTCGCCGACCCTGACGACCGTCTGCGGGCCTGGGGCACAATGTCAGCGTGACCTCACAGCGGGCGGACGGACGGTCGGCCATCCTGGTCGAGGGGGCCAGTGACCGAGCCGCCGTGCTGGCCGCTGCCGACCTGCTCGGCGTCGACCTCGCAGCGGACGGCGTCCGCGTCGTCCCGATGGGAGGGGCGATGAGTGTTCGCCGCTTCGTCGCGGAACTGGGTCCGGCCGGGGCCGGACTGGGGCTGCGCGGGCTGTGCGACGCGGGTGAAGTGCGCTTCTTCGAGCGGGCGGGACTACCGGACGAGCTGGTCTTCGTCTGCCGACCCGACCTGGAGGCGGAACTGATCGGAGCCCTCGGCCACACCCGCACCGAGGAGGTGCTGGAGCGGGAGGGCGACCTGCGCCTGTTCCGGACATTCCAGCAGCAGCCGGCACAGCGGACGCGGACCCTGGATCAGCAGCTGCACCGGTTCTTCGGCACGACGTCCGGCCGCAAGGAGCACTACGGGGCCGTCCTGACCTCCGCACTGTCGCCCGACGAGCTCCCGGCGCCGCTCCGCGACGTCGTGCACCCGCCCACCTGACCCTCGCCCGCCTCGCCAGTCCGACGAGTTGCGCCTTGTGGTCGCTATTCGCGCCGAATTCCGACCACGACTCGCATCTCGGTGGCCAGGAGGGATCCACGTAGGGTGGAGGGATGGTTCAGGAGACGGATCCGGCGGTGCTGACGCGGCTGAGCGAGTTGTTCGCTGCACGGATCGCGCCGACATGGCCCCGACCATCCGTGCGCTGCGCGAGGTGCTGGCCGAGCATCCGGACGACCCGCACGTGCTCTACGAGGTCGGAGGCGCGTACGACACTGCGGGCGAAGAAGAGACGGCGGCCGGCTACTACGAGCGCGCGCTGGAGGCCGGGCTCGACGGAGACACGCTGCGACGCTGCCTGCTGCAGTACGGCAGCACCCTCCGCAACCTCGGACGGTTCGAGGACTCGCTGGCGGCGCTGGACCGAGCCCGCACGCTCTACCCCGAGTCCGAGTCGGTCCGCGTCTGGCACGCGCTGTCGCTGCACGCGGCGGGGCGCAGCGACGCCGCCGTGGCGGAGCTCATGGATGTCGCCGCCGACGGCATCCGCACGCCCGACCTGCTGCGCTACGAAGCGGCCATCCGCGGGAATGCGGACTACCTTCGCTCCCTCGACGCCGCGAGGTGACCTCCGGTCACGGTGCCAGCCCAGTCACGGTGCGAGCACAGCCGCGATGACCAGCAGCGCGGGCACGGCGAACACGGTCGTCAGCAGCACCACATCCCGCGCCAGGGCCGTGCCGCGTTCGTAGCGGGCGGCGAAGTTGTAGACGTTCTGCGCGGTCGGCAGCGCCGCGAGGGCGACCGCCGCGAAGAGCGGCTGACCGGCGAGCCCGAAGACGAAACGCGCCAAGACGAACGCGAGCAGCGGCATCACGGCCGACTTCAGGACGACGGCGGCGACGATGGGCGCGCGGCCGACTCCGGCCTGCAACGGGCGCGAGCCGACCAGCGACATACCGAACGCCATCAGCACCAGGGGGACAGCCGCACCACCGAGCAGCGCGAACGGCTGGAGGAGGGCGTCCGGGATCGTGACGCCGCTCACGTCGACGAGGATGCCGAGGACGGAGGCGATGATCATCGGGTTCCGCACCGGCTGCGTGAGGATGGAGCGGACGGACACCGCGCCACGACTCGTCGTGTCGAGGATCGTGAGGGCGATCGGCGCGAAGACGATCAGCTGCAGCAGCAGCACGGGCGCGACATACGACGCACTGCCGAGCACGTACACGGCCACCGGCAGGCCGATGTTGTTGGCGTTGACGTATCCCGAGCCCAGGGCGCCGATCGTCGTCTCGGGTGCGGGGAGGCGGAAGAACGCCCGCGACAGCGCGACGAACACGGCAGCGGAGACGACCGCGACGAGCGCGGCGACGATCAGCTGCGTCGAGAAGACCACCCGCAGGTCGGCTCGCGCGAGCGTGACGAACAGCAGCGCGGGGTTCGTCACGAAGAACGCGACCCGGTTGAGGACGAACGGCGCGGTCGGGCCGCCGATGCCCAGCCGGCCGGCGATGTAGCCGACGAGGATGACGAAGGCGATGATCCCGAACCCTGTCAGCACACCGCCCATCGCCCCAGCCTAGGGGCGCGGGATGCTACTGCCGGCGCTGCGACGGCGCCCGCACCACCCGCACCGCGAGCGCCACGAGGAGCAGCAGGGCCGCCGCCGCGAACGCCGTGATGGCCACCGGAGCGGACGGAAGCGAACCGGTCAGGCGCGAGACTCCGATCCAGGCGAGACCCCAGGCCGAGGCGACAGCGGGCGCGAACCGGCCGCGATCCCACACGGCGAGCGCGCATCCGATCGCCGCGAACACCGCAAGCATCCCGATCGCCCAGGCGTGTGGGCTGGCCCCGAATCCGGTGAACCCGACGGCCTGGAGCCAGGACGTCACGTTCGCGACGGTCGCGACCATGACCCAGCCGAGGTAGAGCCCGACGACTCCGTCGAGCAGGACGGCATCCGCCGTCGACTCGGCGGGATGACGGCGCAGGATGACGAACGTCACGACCAGCACGACCAGGAGCGCCACGATGGCGATCACGGAGAGGGCGAGCTGGCCGGCCTGCACCGAGAGGATCCACGCGGCGTTCAGGAGCAGCGAGCCGAGCACCCAGAAGCCGGCACGCCGCTGCCGTTCGCGCGCCGCCTGGGAGGGGAGCGCCTGCCAGATCGCATAGGCCACCAGGCCCGCGTAGATCACCGACCAGATGGCGAACGCCGGACCCGCCGGCGCGAGGAGTGTCGCATCCGCGCTGAGGGCGCCGCCCGCGACCTTCGGGATCGGCGTGCCGCCGGCGAAGCCGGAACCCACGACGGCACCGACCAGTGCGATGACCGCTCCGGCGATGACCAGCGTCTGCCGGACTCGGTCGACGGGCATGGGCCGCGCGGCGGCGAGCGTGCTCATGCCATGCACGGTAGTCCCGGGTCGCCCCGCGCGGAAGTTGCGGGAGGATGCGGACGACGGGATGCGGCTCAGCGCGGGACGACGGCCAGCACGACGGTCGCGCCGATGTCTTCGTCCGTCTCGATGCTCGTCCTGAGTCCGGCGCCGTCGAAGAGCACTGCCGACGTGGCCGCCTGCTCGGCGCTCGCCTCGATCAGCAGGGCTCCCCCGGGCGCGAGCCATGCCGCAGCGTCCGCGGCGATCCGCCGATGGAGGTCGAGCCCGTCGGCACCGCCATCGAGAGCGACGCCCGGCTCGTAGTCGCGGGCCTCCGGTGGCATGAGCGCGATCGCCGCGGTCGGCACATAAGGGGCGTTCACCGCGAGCACGTCCACCCGGCCCCGGAGTCCGCCCGGAAGCGCCGCGAACAGGTCGCCCTCGAACACGCGCTCGGCGGGGAGGTTGCGGCGCGCGCAGCGGACGGCGGCCGGATCGAGATCGGCGGCGTACACCTCGGCCGCGGGCACCGCCTCCCGGATCACGGCGCCGATCGCGCCGGCCCCGCAGCAGAGGTCGACCACGACCGCCTTGCCGGTGCTCTCGACGACCGCCCGGGCGAGCGCGGCCGCGCGCCGGGCGAGCAGTTCCGTCCGCCTGCGTGGGACGAACACCCCAGGATCGACGTGGAGCCGGAGTCCGCAGAAGTCGACCCAGCCGAGCAGCGGCTCCAGCGGTTCCCCCGCGGCGCGGCGGGAGACGAGCTCCTCCAGCCGGTCGGGGTCATCCGCCGCGTCGACCAGCAGCCGAGCTTCGTCTTCGGCGAAGACGCAGCCTGCCGCGCGCAGGCGAGCGACGATGTCGGGTTCAGGGTCGTGACCGGGCATCCGGCAATGCTAGCCGCGCCCGCGTTCCTGCCCCCTCGCCGAGCGTCTCCCGCTCAGTAGGGCTGAGCGCTCAGCAGCCGGGCCAGGTGCGCTGCGTTGTTGGCGACCGTCGCGTTCTGGTCGGCGACCGCCTCCGGTGTCTCGTCGAGGTCCTTGTAGTCGACCGAGCCCATGGCCTCGCCGTTCCAGTACGTCGAACCCTGCGACGGGATGCTGAAGCCCACGTCGTTCAGGCCCTGGAACAGGTCGGCGATGATCGCGTGTGCTCCGTCCTCGTTGCCGACGACGCCCACGATGGCTACCTTCCCCTCCACGAGCGGGCGTCCGGCGTCGTCGGTCTCGGAGAGTTCCGCATCCAGCCGCTCGAGCGCGCGCTGCGCCACCGACGAGAGGTGTCCCATCCACGTCGGGGTGACGATCACCAGGATGTCGGATGCGATGATCTGCTCCCGGATGTGCGGCCACTGATCGCCGTCGCCCTCATCGAGCTCGACGCCGGGCTTGATGTCATAGTCCGCGAGCCGGACGGCGGTTCCGGTCACATCATGGGTGGCCAGCTCGTCCAGCAGCTGCCGCGCGAGGAGCTGACTGCTCGACTCGGCGGGCGACGGCTTCAGGGTGCAGACGAGGGCGAGGGCGGTGAGACGATGGTTCTGATCGGTCATGGCGCGAGTGAACGCGCGGGCGGTCGGAAGCGCAAGGCTTTCGCGCCCCACCTTGACCTCACGCCCAGGTGATCGTATGGATGGGTGATGAAGCGTATCCACTATGCGAGCGGGTCCCTCCTCACCGGAGACGACATCGCCGATGTCCTGGTGCGCTACGCGGCCGCCCTCGCGCACAACAACGACTCGGCCGAGGCCCACGCCCCGGCGATCGTCGAAGGCGACCACACCGGCGAGGTGCTCATGCTGCTCGGGCCGGCCAGCCAGATCCTGGTGGAGGACGAGCACTTCGCAGGCGAGGAGCTGCGCGATGAACCGTTCGTCGCCGACGTCGAAGCCAAGATCACGGCGCTCGGTCCGCAGCGCGCCGTCTTCGTCAAGAACGGCACGGAAGACCTCCCCGACGTCGACTTCGACCTGCTGTGACGGCTCCGATACACGACTGCACTGGCGCACGACGGGCCACCGCGTACTATCGGGCGAGTAACGGGAAGCGGGAGGGGTAAATGCAGGTGTTTCACGTCTATATCGACGACCTGAGATTCACCTTCGTCGACCGCGCCCCGGTCGAGGAGTTGAAGAGCCGGATCGTCCAGGCGAGCCGCGACGACGGCGACTTCGTCTCCGTCACGCAGTCGAGCAGACCGCCGAGCGAGATCTTCGTGACCAGTCAGACACGTGTGCGGATCGAGACCGCGACCATCCCGCGCGACCCCGTTTCGAGCAACGCGGCGGGCGAGGACGACGACGACGCCTTCTGGTTCGACTTCGACTCGCTCGCCTGACGCACCGAGGCGGGCTACCGCTTCCGCCCGCGACCCGAACGGGGGATGCTCGTCGCATGCCCTCGACCTCGCTCTGGCTCGAAACCTCCCCGCCGATCGCCACCGACCCCTTCGAGTGGGACGGCCACTACGACACGATCGTCGTCGGCGCCGGCCTGACCGGTCTTGCGACAGCACTGATGCTGGCGCGCTCCGGGATGCGTGTGCTGGTGCTCGAAGCGCGAACGGTCGGCGCCGTCACCACCGGCAACACCACCGGCAAGATCGGCCTGCTGCAGGGCACGACCCTCGCGTCCATCCGCCGCCACACCTCCGACGCTGTGCTGTGCGCGTATGTCGACGGGAACACGGCGGGTCAGGGCTGGCTGCTCGACTTCCTCGAAGAGCAGCGGGTCCCGTTCGAGATCCGCGACGAGATCAGCTACGCCACCACCCTGGACGGGCTAGACACGCTGGATGCCGAACTCGCCGCCGCGCGTACGGCCGGCTTGGCCGCCGTGGAGGAACGGGCCACCGACCTGCCGTTCCCCGTCGAAGGCGCGCTCACCCTGGCCGGCCAGGCGCAGGTGCACCCGCTGCAGGTTCTCGCGGCGCTAGCCGGGGAGCTCCGGCGCCTCGGCGGGCACATCGTCGAGGGCGAGCGGGTCACCGATGTGTCCGCCGCCAAGCCGGCCGTCGTGACCAGCACCTCCGGTACCTCCCGGGCCGATCAGGTCATCCTCGCGACGGGCACGCCCATCCTCGACCGCGGCCTGTACTTCGCCAAAGTGGAGCCGTTCCGGTCGTATGTGACCGCTTTCCGGGTGCCGGGC
This sequence comes from Leifsonia sp. T36S-04, assembly GCF_042465655.1. GTDB lineage: Bacteria > Actinomycetota > Actinomycetes > Actinomycetales > Microbacteriaceae > Leifsonia. The sequence goes on along the minus strand of NZ_CP146286.1, from coordinate 3,472,614 downwards.
GACCTCCCGCGCGGGATGTTCCTGTCGGCCGACTCGCCCACCCGGTCGCTCCGGACGGCGAAGGCCGCCGACGGGAGTGAGCTGCTCCTGGTCGGCGGCAATGGGCATCCCGGTGGCCGCGCGGACTCACCGGCCGAGAAGCTCGCCGACCTCTCGGCCTGGGCGGAGCGGATCTTCCCCGGCGCCGAACGCACGCATTGGTGGGCCGCCCAGGACTACCGTTCGGCGAACCGTGTGCCCTTCGTCGGCTGGCTCCCGCGGGGTCGCGGCCGGGTCTACCTCGCCACGGGATACGACAAGTGGGGGATGACGAATGCGATCGCGTCGGCGCTGACCCTCACCGCGGACCTGACGGGCGAGACGCTGGAGTGGTCGCGCGTCCTGCACCATCGCGTCACCCGCGCACGGGACCTGGCCTCCGGTGTCGCCATGAACGCCGCCGTCGGCAAGGAGGCCGTCACCCAGTGGGCGGCGGCGGAGACCGCTCCGGAGCTCGGCGACGAACCGGTCGCCGAGGGAACGGGAACCGTCGGACGCCGCGGACGTACTCCCGTCGCCGTCTCGACCATCGACGGGAGGACCTGCGCGCTGACGGCCGTGTGCAGTCACCTCGGCGGCGTCGTGCGCTGGAACGATGCCGAACTGTCCTGGGACTGCCCGCTGCACGGTTCGCGATTCGCGCCGGACGGAACCGTGCTCGAAGGGCCCGCCACCGTTCCGCTGTCTCCGGCGCCGGAGCCGCGGGCGCCGCATTCCGCGTCGCCGCAGGCCAATGGCCCAGCCGGACAGTCCTAGGCACGCGGCTCACCGCAGGAGTATTGTCGCGGCATGAGTATTCCTGACGACGAGAGCACGCCGCGCCCCGCCGAACCCACCGGGGCAGGCGAGCCGGTCACCCCGCCGCCCGCACCAGCTGCGCCCTCCACCCCGCCGGTCTCCGGACAGGGCTTCCCCGCCGCGCCGCCGCCTCCTCCCGCCTTCCCCGCCGCGTCGGGGTACCCGGCCGGAGCACCGGGCGCGGCCACCGCAGCGCCGACCGCCCCGCCGCGGACGGTCAACATCGCCTTCTGGCTGTTCATCGCCGGTGCCGTGCTGAGCGTCATCAGCGGCATCATCACCATCGCGACCATCGGGTCGCAGCGCGCACAGTTCCTCGACGCCATCCAGAAGTCGGACCAGAGCAGCTCGGTCGACCCGCAGAGCGTCGCGGACGCCGTGATCGCCGGCGCGACCGTCTGGGCCATCGTCACCCTGATCTTCTGGGCCGTGACCTTCGTCCTCTTCGCCTTCTTCATGCGACGCGGCGCCAACTGGGCACGGATCGTCCTGACGGTCCTCACCGTCCTGTCGCTGCTGAACGTCATCAACGGTTTCGGTACCGGCTTCCTCCAGTTCGCCCTGGCGGTCGTCGGCATCGTCCTGATCTGGCTGCGTCCGTCCAGCGAGTACTTCGCGGCGGTCAAGGCGTCCAAGGCGCCTCGCGCCTGACGCTCGCCTCGCCTGACGCTCGCCTCCAGCGGCCCGCGGACTCCGGTCCGCGGGCCGCTGTGCTGTGCGCGGGGCCCGTGCCGGCTTCCCGCGCGTACACTCGCGACATGGACCTGCGGGATGTCGCCGGCGAGCTGTACGCCGCCGCTCCGGGCGACTTCATCGCCAGGCGGAACGCCGCCGCGGCGGACGCCGACCGGCAGACCGCCAAGCAGATCAAGGCGCTGAGGAAGCCCTCCGCGTCCGCGTCCGCCATCAACGCGCTGGTGCGCGAGCATCCGGACCTGGTCAGCGGGGTCCTCGACATCGGTTCGCGGATGCGCGACGCGTTCGCCTCGCGCGACCGTGCCGAGATCCGCTCGCTCACGCAGGAGCGGCAGCGTATGCTCCAGCGCGCCACGGAGGGGTTGGACCTTAGCCCGGCTGTGCAACGCGAGGTCGAGGAGACGCTTCAGGCGGCCGTGATCGACCCGGCCGCGGCGGCGGCGGTCCGGAGCGGGCTGCTGCTTCGCGCGCTCGAGTCCACCGGGCTCGAACAGGTAGATGTGTCGGATGCGGTGGCGCTGCCGGTGGACATCGAAGACTTCCCCGAGCCGCGGCCGGGGCGGCGGCGACACGGGTCGGCGGCACAGCCGGGCGCAGCGGCCGACGCGCCGGGCCGAACCCACGGCGAGGCTGACGCGGGGGCCGACGCGGCGGAGCCGGCCGAACCGGAGGAGTCGCCGAGCGAACGGCGGGAGCGCGAGCGCCGCGTCCGCGCCGCCGAGAAGGCCCTCGAACGCGCCCGCAGCGATGCGGAGTCGGTGGATGACGAACTGGACGAGACCGTCGACCGCCGTGGCGACCTCGAGGCCGACCGGGACCGTCTGCAGCGCCGCCTCCAGCGGGTCGTCGACGATCTGACCGAGGCCCGGGCGGCCGAGCGCGAGCTCCGGCACCGGCTGACGGACGCCCAGCGTGCTGTGCGCGAGGCCGAGAAGGCCCTCCGGGACGCGCACGAGAGCTGACGCCGGCTACGCCCGAGTCGTGAGGCGTTGCTCCTATACCGGCCGAGTTGCGGCATCATGTCGCAACTCGCGGGAGGGAGGCGCCGGCTCGCCGGCCCCGCGGGCACGGGCGCGGCTCACAGCTGCGCCCGCGAGCCGGGGTGGCCGAGCTCCAGCGGACCGGTCAGTGCCGGCGACTCCTGCTCCTGCCCGGCCGGGACTCCCGCGTGGGTGTGGCCCGCGACGCCGTGCGCCGCGGTATGCGGCTCCTTTCGAGCGCACAGCCGTCCGCAGTACGAGCAGATGTAGCCGTCTCCGAAGCGGGCCTCCCCGTCGAGGCGGTACTCCAGCATCGCGCCGTCGCCCTCCAGGACGAACTCGACGAACGCAGGCCGTTCGAGCGAGGGGATGGGCACCCGCATCCGTTCGAAGGCGCTGCCATCGTCGTCCAACGGCACCCAGAGCTTCTCCGGCGTCGGGCCGAAGATCGAACCGGCCTTATCGACACGAGCCCGCCGGTGGTCGGCGCGGACGTGGAGGATGTGACCGGCACGGATCATGTCGCGCGGCAGTCCCTGGTACAACTCGGGCACCCCGTACGCGATCGCTCCGCGGCGGAGGCGGGAGAAGCCCTCCGCGGAGTCGTCGCCCATGATGACGAACGGCGGTGACTCCGGCCGTCTCAGCACGATCGCCGTGCCACCGGACGGGCTGTCGGAGATGAGCTGGAGAACCGCCGTCGCTTCGACGAGGGAGGACCCGCCGGCCTGCGCCGCCGGTGCCGCCGCTGGTGCTTCAGGCATGCGCCACCGCGACCGCCGTCTCGCGGAGACCCAGCTCGGCGTCGTAGCGGGAGCCCCAGACGCGATCGGCCTGCTCGATCAGGCACTCCGCGAGACGGCCCACCACCTCCACGTCGGCGACCAGCGTCTCGCCGTCGGCCGCGTGTCCGACGCTGCGGCCGCGCAGCAGCCAGGCGAAGCGCTCGGGCCGCGAACCGTCCTGCGGAGCGTGACGGGGAGCGGGCAGACGGCTGATCTGGCGCGCTGTCCACTCCACGCGGGGCAGCGTCCACCAGTCCTCGGCGTCGAGCGGGTAGGCCGGGAGCCCCGGGAGGGACAGCCCCGACTCGACGTCGACCGACCCGCCTTCCAGGTCTGCGGCGTAGCCGGCCGAGAAGCGCACGTACAGGCCGGGGCCGTCGTCGAGCAGCGCCTCGACCTCAGAGAGCTGATAGAGCACGGGATCCTCCGCTCGGGATGGCGTCCCCCAGACCGGCGACCCGGTACCGGCACTCCATTCGGGTGCGCGAGACCAGTTCGAACGCATGCCAGGACGGCCGGTCGAGGGACGGGATGGGGACCTGGATGTGTTCGGGCGCCTCGCCCGCGTCGTCGAGCGGGACGAACACGATCACGTCGGACGCGCCGAACACGGAAGCCGCGCAGGCGAAGCGCGACGTAGCGTAGCCGTCGGAGGCGACAACGACCGCGGGGTCCGACTCGGCCGGGACATCGTCGCGCGGCAGCTCGCGGTACGGCTCGCCGACACCGTGGGCGCCCGGGCCGCGACGCATCCGCACGAACATCTCGCGGCCGCCGAAGACATCCAGCCGGAGGGACGAGGGCACGGGTCCGTCCACTAGCACCGCGACGGGGGTCCGGGCCCGGCGCGGCAGCATCATCAGCACCGCCGTCGCTGCCAGATCGCTCATGCACGCAAAGCTAAGTTCGATCCGGACGGAAGTCAGGGGATTGACGAACCGTCGTCTCAGTGCGCGCGGGCTACGGGATGTGGCGGCTGATCTCGTCCTCGGGCATGATCAGCATCCCGCCCGTCCGCTGCGAGGTGTGCATGAGCGCTTCGAGCCACTGGGTGTTGATCGCGGGTGGCCGGCTCCCGCTGAACTGGAAGGCGAGCGGAACCTCGCGGCTGATCCACAACGAGACGCGCCCGGAGCCCTGCTCGACCGGCACATCCCAGTTCAGCAGGAAACTCTCGTGGCGGCGGAGCTTGGCGACGATGGCGAGCTTGACATGACTGAGCACACGATCGTCGAGGTCGTACTCCTGTCCGGCGCCGTAGACGAGTTTTCCCATGTCCTCATAGTGCCTGAACGGCGCACAGAATTTCTCTCGTGTCAGGGGGATTGACACCGGTACCAGACCGTGGTTGTGGATTCGACCCCCCACAATTCTGGGATCGTTTCCACTCGGGCGCGAGACGTGAGTGGATGCGCTGATCGCTCCCGGATTGCCGCGTCTGGTCGCAACTCGGCGGGGGCGAGGGGAGGCGGGGGCGAGGGGAGGCGGGGCGCGCGCGAGCTCCCGGGCGCCTAGAGGGCGCGGGGGGCGGCGGTCGATCCGCGCGGGAGCACCTGCGCCTCGAGGACCGTCGTCTGCGGCTCGGCGGCCGGGTCCTTGAGCCGCTCCAGCAGCCGGCCGAGGGCGGTCTCGCCGAGCGACACCGCATCCTGCGCGACCGCGGTGATGCCGGGACTGACCATGCTCATCCACTCCGAATCGTCGAACGAGACGACGCTGACATCCTCCGGGATGCGCAGGCCGAGGTCGTTCGTGGCCCGCCAGACGCCCTCAGCGAGGAGGTTGTTGGCGGCGAAGATGGCGGTCGGGTGGTCGCGCCGGGCGAGGATGTCGATCGCCGACTTGCGGGCGCCGTCCGCATCCCAGCCGGTCGAGATCACCAGCGACGGGTCGGCGGGGATGCCGGAGCCCTCCAGCGAGGTGCGGTAGCCGGCGGCGCGCTCGCCACCGGTCGTCCACGTCGTCTCGTCGATGAACAGCGCGATGCGGCGATGCCCGAGGTCGATGAGGTGGTCCGTCATCCGCTTCGCGACACCGGCGTTGTCGATGATCACGGCGTCGCAGCGACCGGCCGAGAACTGTCGGTCGGCCTCGATCACGGGGATGTGCTGGCGCACCAGGTAGTCCGAGACGTCGCCGGAGAGTGGAGTGACGATCACGCCGGCGACGCGCGTGGCGACGAAGGCGCGGGCTGCATCCATCTCAGCCTCGGTCGAGCCCTGGTCGTCGACCAGCATCATCGTGTAGCCCTCGCGCCGTGCGCGCGCAGCGATGCCGGCGGCGAGGTCGGCGTAGAACGAGTTGCGCAGGTCCGAGACGAGCACGCCGATCGTCCGGCTGTCCTGCTTCCGCAGGCTGCGGGCCATGGCGTGGGGCACGTATCCGAGCGATTCCGCCGCCGCGACGACACGCTCCCGGACCCCGGCGGCGACGTATCCTTCGCCGCTCAGCGCGCGGGAGGTCGTCGACTGCGACACGCCCGCCGCGAGTGCGACATCCTTCAGCGTGGCGCGGCGCGGAGCCCCCTCCGCGTCGTTCTCGATCATGGCACCCTTCCCACGGGCGCCGGAGCGCCGGACGCCCGGCGAAGTCCACCCTAACGGTCGCCGACCGCCTCGTGCTCCCACCCATCCGGGGCCGGGTCGGGCGCCGCGGGCAGGGGACGACGTACCGGGGTGCCGGGTGTACCGTGCGCGTCGCAGAGGCAGTTCCCCCGTCGGCACCGCCCACAGAGCCGGACGGGTCCGCATCGGCGTCAGCCAGGAGCCGCCCCGGGAAACCCCTGGGCGCGGTTGCATGGGCCGCTCGCGAGGACCTATAGTCGCTGCTATGTGGTAACGATGCCACACCGGCCGATGGAGGCGGGGATGGATCGAAAGGGTGGCGATGAGGATCACCGAGCTCGATGGCGCGACGCAGGGAGGCCGCTGATGGCCGTCCTCGCCGATGCACCAGGCAGCAAGACCCGAACGCCTGACGGCAAACCGATCAAGAAGCGCGCGAGCAAGTACAACCGACGCGAGGCGCTCGCGGGCTATCTCTTCATCAGCCCGTGGATCGTCGGCTTCCTGGTGTTCACGCTCGGCGCGATGCTGTACAGCCTGTACATCTCGTTCAGCAACTACAACCTCGCCACGAACAGCGCGTCGCCCGCCGGGTTCGACAACTACTCCGAGCTCTTCAACGACCCCAAGGTGGGCCTCTCGCTCGGCAACACGCTGTTCTACGCCGTCATGGCGGTGCCGCTCGAGATCATCTTCGCGCTGCTGCTCGCCCTGCTCCTCAACTGGATCGGACGGGGAGCCGGCGCCTTCCGCACCATCTACTACCTGCCGAAGATGACTCCAGCGGTCGCCACCGCATCCATCTTCCTCCTGCTGCTCAACGGCAACACGGGTGCCATCAACCGCTTCCTCGCGATCTTCGGCATCGACGGCCCTCAATGGCTGATCGACCCGAACTGGGTGAAGCCGTCGATCGTGCTGATGACCCTCTGGGGCGTCAGCGGCACCATGGTGATCTTCCTCGCGGCGCTGAAGAACGTGCCGCAGGAGCTGTACGAGGTCGCCTCCCTGGATGGGGCGGGTCCGATCCGCAAGTTCTTCCAGATCACGGTCCCCATGATCTCGCCGGCGATCTTCTTCAACGTGGTCGTGCTGACGATCGCCGCCCTGCAGGTCTTCGATCAGGCCTACCTGCTGTTCTGGCGCGACCAGACGAACGCCTCGCCGGACTCGTCGCTGTTCTACGGCGTGTACCTCTTCCAGCAGGCGTTCCGGCAGTTCAACTTCGGCTTTGCCGCCGCGATGGCCTGGCTGCTGTTCGTGATCATCCTGCTGATCACCCTCATCCAGGTGAAGGTCAGCAACCGCCTCGTCTACTACGAAGGAGACAAGTGATGTCGTCCGCGACCCAGTCCACTGCTGCCGCGGCGCTCGCACCGCTCGCCTCCGAGGTCGAGGGCGCGCAGGTCGGCACCGGCCAGACGCCGCGCGGCGGCCGGCCCGACCATCCTGTCGGCAACCGCTGGTACAAGCCCAAGTCGGTCATCGGCAAAGTCGTGCTGTGGATCATCTCCATCGCCTTCGCCCTCCTGTTCCTGTACCCCTTCGCCTGGTTGCTCGCGGCCAGCCTGAAGCCGCGGCAGGAAGTCTTCGACAACTCCCTGTGGCCCAAGACGTTCACCCCACAGAACTACGTCGAGGTCTGGAACCAGCTGCCGCTGATGTCGTGGATCGGCAACAGCGTCATCATCGCCGTGCTCGCCGCCGGCCTGGTCGCCATCTCTAGCTCGATCGTCGCGTTCGGTTTCGCGTACTTCAAGTTCCCCGGCCGGACGCTGCTGTTCGGCCTGGTGCTGGCGACGATGATGCTGCCGGGAGCCGTCACCATGGTGCCGCAGTACCTCATCTGGAAGAACATCGGCCTGATCGGGACGTGGATCCCCCTGTTCGGCATGAACCTGTTCGGCTCGGCGTTCTACATCTTCCTGCAGCGGCAGTTCTTCATGGGTCTTCCGCGTGAACTGTTCGAGGCCGCACGCCTCGACGGCGCCAGCTACTGGAGGCTGTTCACGAAGATCGCGATGCCGCTCAGCATCCCCTCGTTCATCATCATCTTCCTGTTCGAGTTCCAGGCCAGCTGGAACAACCTGCAGGCGGCGCTGATCTACCTGAACGCGGGAGGCGTCGAGGGCTTCACCGTCCCGCTGGGCATCTCCTACGCGATGACCACGTTCAGCCCCACCAATGGCGGCCACGGCGACTACCAGTACGTGATGGTCGCGGCGCTGATCGTGACGCTTCCGATGCTGCTGCTGTTCGGCTTCGGGCAGCGATACTTCATCGAAGGTGTGGCCACCCAGGGCCGAAAGGGCTGATCGAGCCCGCGCGCAGCGGACCCACCTGTCCGGACCCGAGCCCGTCCCGCCGCCCTCCACCCTCCACCCTCCACCTCCGCGCCCGCAGCGGTGCCGAGATGCGAGTAGTGGTCGAAATTCGCCACGAATAACCGCCACAAGTCGCATCTCGGTGGAGCCGTGCACGCTGGGGTGCGTGGGCGGAGCGTCGAGGTGCGAGTCGTGGTCGGAATCCTGGGCGAATAGCGACCACAAGTCGCATCTCGGCGGAACCGCGCGAGGGGTGCGCCGGGCGCAGCGGCGAGGTGCGAGTCCTGGTCGGAATCCTGGGCGAATAGCGGCCACTAGTCGCATCTCGGCGGAACCGCGCCAGGTGGTGCGCCGGGCGCAGCAGCGAGGTGCGAGTCGTGGTCGGAATCCGCGACGAATAGCAACCACAACGTGCACCTCGGCGCGGGGCGGGAGGGCGGGGGCGCACGCGGGGAAGAGGGCGCGGGCACGGAGAAGGGGCGGCCTCCGGGAGGAGGCCGCCCCTGGGGCGCAGCGGGTTACTTGCTGCTCTTGGTTGCCTGGTCGTAGGCCTTCATGGCGGCGGTCTGCGCATCCTTTAGAGCCTGGCTGGCCGACGCGTTGCCCAGGAGGTACTTCTGGATCGCGTTCTGCAGCTCGGTCTGGATCTGCTGGCCGGCCGGTGAAGCGCCGAACGACTTGCCGTTGCCGACGACGTCGTAGTAGGTCGAGATCGCGGTGTCGAAGCCGGTGTTACCGGACGGCTTGATGTACTTGTCGCGCAGCGTCTTGTCCGCGATCGGGGATCCGGTGAAGAGGCCGGTGTTGATGGCACCCGGAGTCTTCTCCAGCGTCTTGGCGCGAGCCGCGCCCGCGGCCTCCCACGCCTGCTCGCTCGTCAGGTCGAGAGCCCAGGCGCACGCGGCGTCCTTGTTCTTGGCGCCGACCGGGATCACGAACGATGTGCCCGAGGCGACGGTGAACGGCTGGCCGTCCGGGCCCTTGAACGGCACGGCGCCGATCTCGACCTTGTCGACGAACGGGGTCAGCACGTTGACGTACCACTGGGCGTTGACCTGCGCGCCGACCTGGTCCTTCACGTACTGGTTGTTCTCGCCGAACGTGTCGAACGAGTCGGTGAAGCTCTTCACCTTGGCGTAGCCGCCCTGGGCGTCGGTGATCTGCTTGAGCACCTCGAGGCCCTTCTCGTTCTTCGAGTCGTCAAGGGTCGGCTTGCCGTCGCTTCCGATGATCTGGCCACCGTAGCCGAGCAGCCACAGGCCCGCCTGGCCGCCGGCCACCGGGTCGAAGCCGAGCACCGACGGGTTGCTGCCGGAGGCCTTGTACATCTTCTTCACGGCAGCGACGAGGGTCTCCGGCTTGGAGGTGTCGATGTCGGCGTCGGTCACGCCCGCCGCCTTCATCACACGCTCGTTGGTGATGATCGCCGGCGGCTGGTAGAACTGCGGGACCGCGTAGATCTTGCTCTTGTAGGTGATGTCGTCGACGACCGACGAGTAGTACTGCTTCTTCGGGTCGACATTGTGCACCGAATAGCACTGGTCGAGTGGCTGGATGAGGCCCTGCGCCGCGTAGGTCGCGACGAACTGGCGGTCCATCTGCACGACATCCGGGACGTTGCCGCCCGCGACGCGCGTGGTGAACTTCTGCGCGTCGAACGGGGTCTGGTCGATCTTGATCGTGACGTTCTTGAGCTGGTCCTTGGCGTAGTCGATGCGCGACGTGCCGACCTCGTCCGCGTTGTCGAAGCCCCAGGCGTTCAGGCTGCCCTTGGCGTCCTTCGAGAAGTCCCCGCCGGAAGAGCTGCCGCCGCTGGAGCTGCAACCCGCGAGGAGCCCCACCGACGCGGTTATCGCGAGCGCGGCGAGTGCGGTGTGCCTCTTGTTCATCTGATTTCCCTTCAGTGGTGTCGCAGCGGGCGTCCTCGCCCGAGCGAAGAGGTACGGGATCCCCTACCGCCTGCGTCCAGAAGCGACAGTATGGAAACCTTCCCACATCGCACGCTAATGCAGCGGTGCGGCTCTTCACAAGGGCACCGGGTGCACCGGTCCCCTTTTCGTTACTTATTCGTTTCTTACGCTCGAACGGGGCACTCTTCAACCCGCCGATGCCGTGTGGCAACGATGCCATATAAACGCTTCGACGGGACCGAACACACCACCTACCCATCCGTTCGGCAGAGGCCTCCGAATCACACCAGTGGCGGGCGTTCCCTCCCCCGTCTACCCACGGATGCGGCACGCTCGACGGCGACCAGGGGCGCCCGGTGTGCCGCATCCGGCCAGAATCGGCGGAAGCGGCCACGGCCGGCAGCCCGGTTCCGTCCGCGCAGATAGGCTGGCCCGACGGGTCGCGCGAGGGACGGGCGCCCGGACGACGTGAGGGGTGCGCGTGGCGGAGGACGAGGGGCTCGCGATCACGATCCGCGGGCTGCACAAGCGGTTCGGCGAGAAGATCGCGGTCGCCGGGATCGATCTGGATGTGCCGTCCGGCAGCTTCTACGGCCTCGTCGGCCCGAACGGCGCCGGAAAGACGACCACGCTCAGCATGGCGACGGGACTGCTCCGTCCGGATTCCGGCCAGGTGCTCATCCACGGGGTCGACATGTGGCAGCAGCCGCTCGTCGCGAAAGCCATGGTCGGCGTCCTCTCCGACGGCGTCCGCCTGTTCGACCGGCTGACCGGTCAGCAGCTGGTCGAGTACGCCGGGCTGCTTAGCGGCATGGACCGGCCGACCGCCCAGCAGCGGACCGCCGACTTGCTCCAGCTGCTCGACCTCGAGTCCGCCGGCGGCACCCTGGTCGTCGACTATTCCGCAGGTATGACCAAGAAGATCGCGCTGGCCGCCGCCATGGTGCACGCGCCGCGTGTGCTGGTGCTGGATGAGCCGTTCGAGTCGGTCGATCCGGTTTCGGCCGCGAACATCCGCGACATCCTGCGCACCTACGTCGACGGCGGGGGAACGGTCGTCGTGTCCTCGCATGTGATGGATCTGGTGGAGCGGATGTGCGACCACGTCGCCATCATCGCCGCCGGCAGGGTCGTGGTCGCAGGGTCGGTGGACGACGTGCGTGCGGGCTCCACGCTGGAGGACCGTTTCGTCGAGCTCGTCGGCGGCCGTCGGGTCGGGGAGGGGCCGGAGTGGTTGCGACACTCGTAAGGCTGCGGTTGCTGGTTCTCCGCAATTCGTTCCGGCGGAGCACGGGCCAGCTCGTGGCGGTCATCATCGGCGCCCTCTACGGCGCCTTCGGCCTGGTCGTGGTGCTGGCCGGACTGGTCGGCCTCTCCTTCGCTCCTGCCGAGGTGCGGACGACCGCCGTCGTCCTCGCCGGCTCGGCTGCCGTCCTGGGCTGGGCCGTCTTCCCGCTGCTGCTCTCGGGCATCGAGCAGACGCTCGATCCGGGCCACCTCGCCGTGTATCCGATCGGCCTGCGCCCGCTGATGCTCGGGATGCTCCTCTCCGGCGCCGTCGGAGTGGCCGGCGCCGCCACCACCCTCGCGTCCCTCGGAACGGCCCTCCCCTGGCTCCGCTCGCCGGGGATCGCGCTGATCGCCCTGGTGACGGGAGTCCTCGGCGCGGCGACCTGCATCGTCATCTCGCGCGCCGTCACCTCGGTGGCGAGCGGGCTGGCGTCCGGCCGTCGCTTCCGGGAGGCGAGCGGGCTGCTCATCCTGATCCCGCTCATCCTGGCCGGCCCGATCATCATCGGCGTGACGAGTGGACTGCGTCGCTCGGCGGACGCGCTCCCTGCGGTCGCTTCCGGTCTCGGCTGGTCGCCCCTCGGCGCGGCCTGGGCGGTGCCAGGAGCGTTCGCCGCGGGCGACGCCGGCGGTGCGCTGCTGCGGCTCCTGATCGCGGTCGCGACCTTCGCGGTGCTGTGGGCGGTATGGCGCTGGGGCCTGGCCCGGTCGCTGGTCACGCCGGTCCGTGCCTCCTCGCGCGTGCGCGCCCCGGGCTCGTCAGGGCTGTTCGGCGTGCTTCCCGGCACTGCGGCCGGGGCGATCGCCGCGCGGTGCCTGACCTACTGGTTCCGCGACCCGCGCTACCTGCGACAGCTGCTCATCATTCCGCTGCTGCCGGCCGTCATGTGGTTCTACGCGAGCATCAACCACTCCACGGGCTACATCTTCGCGGCCGGGCCCGTTGTGGCGTTCTCTCTCGGCATCGGGATGATCGCGGACGTCTCGTACGACTCGACCGCCTTCGCCCTTCACGTCTCGAAGGCCGTGCCCGGCCGGGCCGACCGGTGGGGCCGGGCCGCCGCACTGCTGACCTTCGCCCTGCCGGCGGTCGTGCTCGTCTCGGTCGGCAGCGCGGCCCTGGAGGGCGACTGGCTGCCCGCTCCCGGCCTGCTCGGGGTCTCGCTCGGGATCCTGCTGAGCGGAGTCGCGGTGTGCGCGGTCACGTCGGCGCGGTTCGTGTTCCCGGTACCGGAGCCGGGCGACAACCCGTTCCGCTCGCGACCGGGCTCCAACATCTCGCTGCTCGGACCGACGTTCGCCGCGTGGGGCGCCATCGCGGTGCTGTGCCTGCCCGAGATCGTCCTGTTCGTCGTCTCGCTGGTGACCCGCGAGGCCGTGTGGGGCTGGCTGGGACTGGTGGCGTCCATCGTCCTGGACGCCATCCTCGTGGTCGTGGGGGTGCGGGTCGGGGGACGGGTGCTCGACGCGCGCGCCCCGGAGTTGCTGCAACAGCTCCGGAAGGACGGCTGACGGCATCCGCACGGGCCTGAAACCGTGCCCTCTCCGATTAAGTGAGCATTATTCACCAGATGGTGCTAGCGTGTGCTCACGTGCATCCACTCGGCTCGCGAGCGGGCGCACGCCGTCGGCGCCGACCTGCCGGACGGAGACACTCCGCCAGTCGTGACGAGAGGGGGATCCCGTGACGCCGGATAGTCGCGCGGCGAATCCCGACCTCGACGCTGCCGTGATCGGCGCGGGGTTCTACGGGCTGCGGATCGCGCTGCACCTCCGCGAGACCATGGGATTGCGCCGCATCCGTGTCTTCGAGCGCGAGCCCGAGGTGATGGAGCGCGCCAGTTACGCGAATCAGGCGCGCGTGCACAACGGCTACCACTATCCGCGCAGCATCCTCACCGCCTACCGCTCGCGGATCAACTTTCCGCGCTTCGTCGACGAGTACCGCCCGGCGATCGTGGACGGGTTCGAGCACATCTACGCGGTCGGCCGCCTGCACTCCAAGGTGACGGCCCATCAGTTCGAGCTGTTCTGCACCCGGATCGGCGCTGTCTGGGGGACCGCCCCCAAAGCGGCCGCGGCACTGTTCGACCAGGGCCGGATCGAACGCGCCTTCGTGGTGCGGGAGCCGGCCTTCGACTCCCGTGTGCTCCGCGGTCTGCTCCTCGACCGCATCCAGCGGGCGGGCGGCATCGAGATCGCGACCTCCGACGGCGTGGATTCGCTCGCACGCGGCGCCCGGGGCGATGTGGTCGTGCACGCGGCGAGCGGGGAGTACCGAGCCGGCCAGGTCTTCAGCGCGGTCTATTCGCGCCTCAACGAGCTGCATCGGGCCTCCGGGCTCCCGACCGTCGCACTGCAGCACGAAGTCAGCGAACTCGCACTCGTCGACGTCCCGGAGGAGCTTCGCAGCATCGGCATCACCGTGATGGACGGCCCCTTCTTCTCCCTGATGCCGTTCCCGAGCCGCGGACTGCACACGCTGTCCCATGTGCGGTTCACTCCGCGCTACCGGTGGCGGGAGGGGTCGGGAGGCGGCGAGACGCCGATCGCGGAGCGCGCGCTCGAGGTCGCCCGCGGTCAGTCCGGTTTCGCTGCGATGCGCGCCGACGCATCGCGGTATGTTCCTGCACTGCGCGCGGCTCGCCACGTCGACTCGCTGCGCGAGGTGAAGACGGTGCTGACGCGGAGCGAACTCGACGACAGCCGCCCGATCCTCCACCGCCGGAACTACGGGATGCCCAACTACACGTGCATTCTGGGCGGGAAGCTGGACAACATCTACGACTCGCTCGATGAGATCGGGACGGCCGCCCATGCCGCGTAGACAGGTCGGCGAGCGTCAGTCGGGCAAGGTGGACGCCTTCATCTCGGTGGTCGCGGTGCTTGAGCACGGCTTCAGCAACGCCGAGGAGTTCATCGGCGAACTCCACGCCACGGCGAGCGCGGCCTACACGAACTACGAGATCGTGCTGGTCCTCAACGGGATCGACCTGGCGGAGATCCCGGCCATCCGGAGCATCCTGGGCGAGCTGCCGTGCATCCGGGTTCTGCGGCTCTCCCGGACGTTCTCGCTCGATACGGCGATCTTCGCCGGTCTGGATTCGGCCATCGGCGACTATGTCGTCCACCTGGTACCGGGCGTCGACCCCGTGAGCGTCATCCCGCAGATCGTGGAGCGGGCGATGGCGGGCAACGACGTGATCCAGGGCGTGAGCGAGGTGCCCCTCACCGGGAGTCCCCTCCGGCGCGCGGGACGCCACCTCTTCTACGCATACAACCGGCGCTACCTGCACGTCGCGATCGACGAACGGGCGACGTACCTCGTCTGCCTGACGCGGCGCGCGATGAACTCGCTGAGCAACGCATCCCGCAACCAGCGCTACCTCCGGCACATGATCCGTCACATCGGGTACCGCCTCACCGACTTCCCCTACCGGCCTCTCGCCGCCTACAACCGGTCGCGCTCCCTGCGCTCCGACATCCTCACCGGTGCCGAGATGGTCACCAGCTACTCGTCGCACCCACTGCGATTCGTCACGATGATCGGCGTCCTCGCCGGCCTCGCGAATCTCGGTTACGCGATCTACGTGGTGATCACCGCGCTGGTTCGCACAGATCTGGCGCCCGGGTGGGTCTCGACCTCGCTGCAGCTGTCGGCGACCTTCCTGATCTTCTCGATCATCCTGGCCGTCCAGTCCGAGTACATCGGGCGCGTACTGTCCGAGACCCGCAAGGAGCCGCAGTACTTCATCATGGAGGAGTTCGAGAGCGACACCCTCATCGCCGATCTCGAGCGCCGGAATCTGAGCGCGTGATGGGCGCCCCCGCGCATCGCGAGGTGCCCGACTACCGTGTGGACGAACTCGCGCCGCGAGCCGGTCGCTACGTCGTGATGGTCTTCGTGATCAATGAGGGCGATCGGGTGCGGGCCCAACTCGAACGGATGGCTGCGCTGCACCTGGCCGCCGATGTGGTCGTCGCCGACGGCGGGAGCACGGACGGCTCCCTCGACCTGGGATTCCTCGGCCGCAACCGGGTTCGAGCACTCCTGACCAAGACCGGCCCGGGCAAGCTGAGCGCCCAGATGCGCATGGCGTTCGATTGGGCGCTCCGCGAGGGGTACGAGGGGGTCGTCGTGATCGACGGCAACGGCAAGGACGGTGTGGAGGCCATCCCCGACTTCCTCGCGCGCCTCGACGACGGGTACGACCACGTGCAGGGCTCGCGCTTCATCCCGGGCGGTCGCGCCGTGAACACCCCGCCGCTGCGGCTGGTGTCGGTGCGCGCCATCCACGCCCCCCTGATCAGTCTCGCCGCCGGTCGCCGGCAGACGGACACGACGAACGGCTTCCGCGCCTACAGTCGCCGACTGCTGGAGGACGACCGGATCGCGGTGTTCCGGGACGTGTTCGACACCTACGAGCTGCATTACCACCTCGCCATCGAGAGCGCCCGCTCGCCCCGCTTCCGGACGACGGAGATACCGGTGAGCCGCGAGTATCCGAAGGCCGGGAAGACGCCCACCAAGATCTCCCCCGTGCGCGGCAACCTCCACGTGATGGGCGTCCTGCTGAAGGCCGTCCGCGGGCGCTACCGCCTGCCGGCCGCCCCGGAGACGACCGAGGCCGTCCGGTGAGCGGCGACGCCCTGGTCGGCGCCACCGGTTTCGTCGGCGGCAACCTGATGCGATCCCACGCCTTCACGGACGCGTTCAGTTCGGCGAACATCGCGGACATGGAGGGGCGCGACTACGACCTGGTGGTCTTCTCGGCCGCACGCGCCGAGAAGTGGCGGATCAACCAGGATCCCGAGGCGGATCTCGTGCACATCCGCGAACTGGAGCGGATCCTCACCACCTTCCGGACGCGGCGGTTGGTGCTCGTGTCGACGGTCGACGTGTACGGACATCCCGTCGGGGTGGATGAGCTGACTCCTGTCCCCGAGCCGGGGCTGCATCCCTACGGAGCTCACCGGCTGGAGCTGGAGGAGTTCGCGCGCGGGCGGTTCGACGACGTCCTGGTCGCCCGGTTGCCCGGGCTGTTCGGGCCGGGCATCAAGAAGAACGTCATCTACGACCTCCTGCACGACAACGGTCTCGATCGGGTGGATCGGCGTGGCAGCTTCCAGTACTACGACCTGACCCGCCTCTGGGACGACCTCCAGGTGGCACTGCAGCATCGGCTGACGCTGCTCAATCTGGCGACGGAGCCGGTCACGACGGAGGTCGTCGCGCGGGAGTGCTTCGGCGTCGAATTCGCGAACGAGCTCCCTTCCTCCCCTCCCGGCCGCTACGACATGCGGACCATCCACGCCGGTGCGTTCGGGCGGACCGGCCCGTACCTCTACTCTGCGGACGAGATCCTGGCCGCGCTCCGCGAATTCGTCTCGTCCGAACGGAATGCTGCATGACGCTGGTCGTCTCGAACATCGCGTGGGAGCCGGACGAGGAGCCGCTCGTCGCCGACACGCTTCAGCGGCTCGGGGTCACGGCGGTGGAGATCGCGCCGACGAAGGTCTTCGCCGATCCCGTCACCGCCACGGACGCCGAGATCGACGACTACCTGAACTTCTGGCGCTCGCACGGCGTCGCCGTGGTCGCGTTCCAGTCGATGCTGTTCGGCCGCCCCGAGCTGACCGTCTTCGACGACACCGCGGTACGCGCCCGGACCGCCGAGCGGCTGGCCGGATTCCTGCGGCTGGCGGGGCAGATGGGGGTCGGTCCGCTGGTGTTCGGTTCCCCCAAGAACCGGAGGGTGCCCTCCGGCATGCCGCCGTGGCAGGCGTCGGAGATCGCGGCCGCCTTCTTCCGCGGGCTCGCTGAGGACGCCGAGGCCGCCGGTGCTGTCCTCTGCATCGAGCCGAATCCGCCCGCCTACGAGTGCAACTTCGTGAACACGGCCGCCGAGGGGCGCGAACTCGTGGATGCCGTCGGCCGTGCGGGGTTCGGCCTCCACTTGGACGCCGCGGGGCTGACGCTCGCCGGGGACGACCTGCGCTCTGCGATCGAGACGAGCCCCCGGCTGGACCACTTCCACATCAGCGCGCCGTTCCTCGCCGAACTCGAGGACGAGGTGGTGGATCACGCCGCCGCGGCCGGCGCGCTCCTCGACACCGGCTACGCGGGACACGTCTCGATCGAGATGCGACCGGCGCCCGCCGCAGACACCGTCGCCCGGCTGGAGCGGGCGGTCGGCCTGGCCCGGCGGTACTACGCTCCGGTCATCGGCTGACACCGGGGCCGTACAGCGATCGGCGGGCGAAGAAGTTCCAGATGTAGACGACGACCGTCGCCGCCACCTTGGACCACACGTAGAACAGCCCCAGCCAGTCCGTCAGCACCCACATGATCCCGTTCAGCAACCCGAGGCCGACGAGCCCGATCAGCCCGAAGATTAGGAACCGGACCCAGCCGTTGGCGACGCGCGGCGCGGTGAAGACGAAGCGCTCTGACAGCACGTACGTGACGATCAGGCCGAGGATGAATCCCGCGGTCGCGCCCAGCAGGTAGTAGACGTGGAAGACGCTCGTCAGCAGGACGAGCGTGCCGAAGTCGACGACCAGGCCGATCAGTGCCACGCCGAAGTACCGGACGAACTGGTCGAGCATGCCGCGCAGCCGACCGCGCTCCGCCGTCTCGCTCATCGCTCGCACCGGTAGAGCCCGACGCCGGTGAGCCGGTCGACGGCCTGACAGGTGAAGCCGGCATCGCGAAGCGGAGGCACGAGTTCGTCGCTCGTCGCATCCGGGCCCGTGAGGAGGCAGGCCGACCCCGCCGGCTCGAAGTAGTTCACGGCCTTCTGCTCGTAGGCGGGGAGGTCGTCGCGGATGCGCTGGAACCAGCCGTCGTGCCCCAGGCCGGAGCGCGTCGGGACCGTTCCCGCAAGGCGGATGGCGAGCCGGTCCCTCGCCACGTACATCTGTGCCGCCGGCTGGAAGCTGTAGTCGGTGTAGGTCACCGGGCAGTCGCCCGCGTTGGCCGCCAGGATGCGGCCGACCTCCTCGTGCTTGCTCACGGCGCCGAACACCGCGATGCCGATGAACCCCGCCGCGACGACGCCCACGAGTGCGACCGCGACCACGCGGAAGACGGTCGAGCGACGCAGAAGCGGGAGCACCGCATCCCGGATCGCCTGAGCGGCCGCGCCGAACGCCAGACCGATGAACGGGACGGCGAACAGCACCTGGCGGGACGCGGTGAATGGGGCCAGCCGGGTGACCGACCCGAAGGCGATCACGAGGACGACGACAGCGAGCGCCAGGAACGGGTACCAGGAGCGCAGCGGCCAGCGCCGTGCGAGAATCGCTCCGACCAGGATCGTGACGCCGACGGCCACCCCGAACGCGAGAAAGACCGGCTTGCCGGTCGGCGCGAAGATGCCGGCGAGCGCCGTGACCGCAGAGCCGAGCCCGGTCGCTCCGTAGATCGGCAGGCTCAGCTGGTAGACCAGCGACGGTTTCGTCACGAGCAGGTAGTAGGCGGCGAACACGAGGACGTACCCGATCGCCGTGACGATGAGCAGCATGCGCTGTGCGCGCAGGCTGTCGCGCATCCGGAATGCCGCGATCACCAGGACGGCCAGCGCCACGGAGCCGGTCGCCAGTGGGGCCGTCGTCGAGAAGAGCAGCGAGACCACGGATACTGCCGCGAACCACCAGATCGAGGCGCGGGAGAAGCGTGCGGCGATCAGATTCCACCCGAGGGCGAGGAGGACCGCCGCGACCGCGTACTCGAAGATGTACGCCTTGAACATCGCCGCTTCGAGCACGACCCACATGCCCAGGCCGCCCGCCAGGACGGCCGCCGCACGTCCGAACAGCCCGGTCAGCGATCGTGTGGCCCACCACAGGGCGGCCACTCCCCCGACGTAGGCGAGCAGAACCGGGATGCGGAGGATGGTCTCGTTCAGCCCGACGAGGGAGACGAGCGCTTTGAAGATCGCATAGACCCCGTACGGGAGCGCCTGCTCGTAGTGGGCCAGCGCCTGTCCGGGGGCGAGGAACGGCTGCTCCTTGATCGCCTGGAACACCATGGCCTCGTCGAACCAGAAGTTGCGATTCGTGATCAGCGCGCACACGACGACGATGGCGACGACGGCCGCGAGCAGCAGACCGACCACGCGGGTGACCGCCTGTGAGGATGCCTCAGGATTTTCGGTCACTGCGAAAGGATATCGAGGGAGACCCGTGCCGTCCATTCACCCGAGCAGGGGGCACTGCGACCAGACTGAAGAGATGGATGCGGAGAGCAGAGGTCGGAACGACTGGCGAGCCGTGGTGGCGGCGCTCGCCAACACGGACGCGCGGAAGGCGTGGGCCTGGCTCATCGTTGGCTCAGACGCCCCGGCGACCGGGCTCAGCCCGGCGCGGGAGGCGCGGGCGCTCGACCTCCTGAGGAGTGCCGGGCTCGTTCGGCTCGTGGACGGCTCGCCCGAACCGGATGAGGCGGTGTTCCGCCGGCTTCTCGCCGCCGCCGCGGACGCGCAGCCCCGGCCGGCCGGGGTACAGCGCTTCCTGCGTGCCGACGGGCGCATCGACCGCTACCCCTCGAGCGCGACGGATCGCCGGGAGCTGCTCGCGCACGTCGCACACTCCGTCGTGCAGGCGGACGAAACCGTCTCCGAGCCAGAACTCACGGAGCGCCTTGCACGCTTCAGCGATGACCCGGTCGCGCTTCGGCGGTACTTGGTGGACGCGGACCTCGTGGCCCGCACACCCTCAGGATCCGAGTACCGGCTTCACGGCGCGGACTAGCCCTCGCGGCGTCGACCGGCTCGGGAGGCGCCGCGCGCGTCAGCCCGCGAGCGTCTGCTCGCAGGCGAGCAGCGTCACGCCGACGCTCCACGCGTGGGAGAGCGTCAGCAGCATGCCCTTCGGCTGGAAGCAGGCGGTCTGGTAGTACCGCTCGCTCACCATCCCGCGGTAGGCGTTGAAATCACCGTCCTCGCGGGCGATGAACTGACGGAAGCAGGCCAGCGTCTCGTCCGCCCGCTGTGCGTAGTGCGGATCGCCGAGCGCCGCGGACAGTTCGCGCAGCTCGGCGGTGCACACCAGCCCGTAGGCGTGCAGGTGCTGATTCGACGGGGAGGCGTTGTCCGCGCCGCGGGTTCGGAAACCGTACGCGCCCAGCAGGGTGTGCTCCGGGAACGTCACGTCGTAGCTGTAGCGGAAGGTCAGCATCCAATCGGCGGCACGGCGGGCCACATCCAGCCAGTGCGGGTCGCCGGTCGCCCGGTGGAGCGCGACGTAGGCCATCACCGCGGCGTAGCCGTCCTCCGAGGTCGGAGCGAGGTCGACGTCCTCGGGCGCGCCGTGGATGAACTCCCGGTCGACGAACTGTTCGTAGTAGCGGCCCGCGGCGAGAGCTGCGGGCAGGTACCGGTCGTCCCGGTCCGCCGCCTCGGCGAGCGCGGCGATCCAGGTGAGCCCGGACGCGCTCGACCACGACAGCACCTCCCCGGTCTCGGCGTGGTGCACCGAGCCGAGGTTGCCGTCGGCGCGCTGGCGGTCGACGATGACGCCGAGGTTGGAGCGGATGGCGTGCTCCCACTGGTCGCTCCCGGCCGACGTGTAGGCGGCCGACGTGGGCCCGGCCAGCGCATGGGCGCGCACCAGGAACAGCGTCGCCTCGGCGAGCGTGCGCGAATGGAGGCCGCGCTTCAGCTCGGTCCAGCTCTGAGTCCATCCGTGATCGCGGTACCAGACGCCCCAGAACGTGCCGGAGGGCGACAGGGAGGCGGTGATGAAGTCGATGACGCGACGCGCCGCATCCACGTCGTCTGGTCGTCCGGTGCGCAGCCCGTGTGCGAGCAGGGCGTACGCCCAGGGGATGCCGCTGATCCATCCGACGTGCATCGCCTGCCGGTCGACGGACAGGCCGTCACGTCCGCTGACCTCCCGGTCGAACCCGACCGTCTCGAGCAGGACGCCCGGGTCCGGGTCGTAGTGCCAGGTCAGCAGACCCTCCGCCGTCAGGTCGGCGGCGGTCGCCACATCCACCCACGGGCTCTCGGGCGAGTGCGCATCCGCCTCCGCGTGCCGTGCGCGCAGGACGGGCGCGTAGGCGTGGCGGGATGCGTCCAGTGCGAAGACGCGCACGACCAGCTCGACGGTCTCTCCCGGCATGAAGCGATGCGTCGACACGTCGGCGGGACGCGGACGCGCGTCGCCGAAGTACGTGACGGGGAACTCGCGGTACGGGAAACGCAGGCTCACGGTCGCGTCGCCCCATCCCGCGTCGTGCGCGAGACCGAGACCCGTCAGCCCGAGGGCAGACGTCTCGTCCGCGGCGAGCGCGACGCCGCCCCGGCCGGGACCGGCCCAGGCGAACACCGCCGGCGTCGCCGCCCGGTCGGCGCGGAACTCCCACGTGTCGCTGACGAGCGCCTTGTGGTGCTCCGGCGTGGATGCGCCGATCTCGAACCGCGGGAACGCGCGGGTGTTCCCGGCCGGGCGGTTCTCCCCGTAGAAGGCTCCGGGGATCAGCCACCACGGGTCGTCCGCGCCGTGGACGGGTGCCTCGACCAGCACGGAACCCTCGGCAGGCTTGTCGCTGGTGCAGGTCACGCGCAGGGTGAGCCGCCACCCGGGGTCCGCGGCGCTCCACTCCTCCTGCACCTCGACCGCACCGGCTGCCGCACCCCCGACGCTGACCCGGACCTCGGGGCGCGCGCTCACGGCAGCGGGCGCTCGATCAGGTCGACCTCCCGCACGGGCTCGGCCGGGTCGGCCGGAACGATGAAGGTCCGGAGCTGCGAGGGACCGAAGTCCTCCTCGATCGTGCGGCCGAGCAGGGGGAGCTCGATCCGCGACCGGCCCGCCTCGCCGCGGGTCTCGACCGCGCGCACCACCACATCCGCGCCGCCGGGGGCGTCCGAGGCATCCTCGGTGCCCTTCAGCGCCGTCACCATCACGGCCCCGCCGCCGTCTCCGGCGAACGAGTGGACCGGGGGCAGCGCGCCGTCGTGGAACGACTCCTGCATCGCCCGGACCGGGTTGCCGAGCACGAGCGCGCGGCGGACCGGGTCGGCCGAACGCCAGTCGCCGGCGTGCGGGACGAGTTCGTAGCTGAACCGCTGAACACCCTGATCCTGGAACGAGTAGATGCCCTCCGGGTCGAGCAGGCGCGGGTCGTGCCACGAGTACACCGGGCTGCGCACAGCGGTCACGCCGATGCTCGGCTGGCCGCTGTTCTCGTCGGATGCGGGCGAGACGTCGTAGGCGTGCTTGTTGGTGGTGATCACCGTGAGCCCGGCGGGCGTGCCGTCGACCGATCCGGTCAGATCCACCCACGACTGCGCCGGCTCCTCCGCGCCGTCGACCGGCCGCTGCAGGTGGCCGAACGGGATCTCGTAGGTCGCCGCCGGGTCCTCCAGCACGGTCGGGAAGCGCAGCTTCAGCAGGTGCGCCTGCTCCCGCCAGTCCAACGTGACGTTCACGCGCAGGACGGACGAGTCGTGGTCGAGGATGAGCTCCTCCACCAGGGTGGATGCACCCCACTCCCGCTCCACCCGGACTCGCGACCGCAGCGGACCGGTCTCACGCACCACGATCCGCTTGAGCGCCATGGTCGCGCCCGGCCACGCGTAGGAGATCACCCGGTGGCCCCAGGTGTCGGTCGGGTCCTCGTTGATCTGGGTGTGCTGCGTCCCGTCGACCCCGGCCATCACATCCACACCGGTCGCCTTGACGAGGTAGGACGAGATCCAGCCGGTCTCCGGGTCGATGCGGATGCGGACGTGGTCGTTCTCGAGCGTGTCGGAGGTGACGGTCAGCGCACCCGCGGCCGCCCCGGGACCCGCGCCCGGGCGTAGCCGGTACAGGCGGTATCCCAGTCCCGGGACCTCGGCACGGAACACGACCGCGCCCCGCGAGACGTCGTCCGTCGTCGCGGTCGACTGCGAGTTCTGGAAGACGACCGGCTCGCCGCTCTCGTCGACCACGTGCACTCCGCCGCGCTGCGCGCCGTACTGGAAGTCGACGTCCACCGACACCGGCCAGGGGTGCGGGTTGAAGACGAGCACCGGCTGAGTGCCGTCCTCCCGGTCGACCTGCACCTGGCGGGCGATGACGTTGTGGGCGCGGGTCACGATCCGCTTCGAGAGGGAGACGGCCTCGCCGAGCTGGTCGCGCGCGTCGTCGTAGGACGGCTCGATGGCGGAGCCGGGCAGGATGTCGTGGAACTGGTTGAACAAGACCTGCTTCCATGCGGTCTCCAGCTGCTCCCGCGGGTAGGCGACCCCGTCAATCGCGGCGACCACAGCCGCCCAGCGCTCGGCGTTCAGCACGGCGAACTGCGCGCGGCGCTGCCAGGCCTTGATGCCCGAATGCGCCGAGTAGCAGCCCGGCGCGTGATGCTGGAGGTCGTCGCGGCGCACCGGGAGCGCGTCGAGGAACGCCTCCCCGCGGCCGAGCACCTCGTCGAAGTACGTGCGCGGTGAGGACATCGTCATCCTTCCGAAGGAGCCCATCCGGTCGTAGCGGTGGATGGACTCGATGTTCGCGATCGTCGGACCGCCGCCGTGATTGCCGACGCCGTAGAAGACCATCGCGGTCGCGTTCTCGCCGAAGCCGACCGTCCGGTCGAGCGCCGCGAGCGACTTCTCCGTCTGACCGTCGACCGCGCCGGGCGGGCTCCCGTACTCGAACGGGATGCGGTACGCGAGCACGCGCGAACCGTCCGGCGCCTCCCACCAGAACAGGGACTGCACGAGGTCGGATTCGTGCGGGCCCGGGCGCAGGAAGGTGTACGCGTCCATCCCCTGACCGCGGAGGATCTGCGGGAGCATCGCATTGTGGCCGAACGGGTCCACGTTCATCCCCACCGTCGCCGGGATGCCGAAGCGGGACTCGAGGTAGCGCTGGCCGTACAGCCCCTGGCGGACGAAGCTCTCGCCCATCGGCATGTTGTTGTCCGGCTCCACCCACCAGCCGCCGACGTTCACCCAGCGGCCCTCGGCGACGCGGCGCCGGATCTGCTCGAAGAGCTCGGGATCGGACTCCTCCACCCAGCTGAGCAGCACGATCTGGTCGCAGGTGAAGACGAAGTCGGAGTACTCCTCCATGCGGTGGATGGCGGACCAGAACGTCGCGCGCGCCTCCTGGTAGCCCTCCTGCCACGGCCACAGCCACACCGGGTCCAGGTGCGCGTTGCCGATCATGTGGAGGGTACGCTGCGGGGTCGCGGTCGGGCGCTTCGCGGGCGGCAGGTCGCGCGGCTGGGTGCCGGCGGGGGCGTTCGCGACGGGCGCCGTGGTGGAGGAGGGCGTTGCGGCGTCGGGTGTGGGCGTCGACTGGATGTCCGGGTGCTGGGCAGCATCCACCGAGCTCTTGTCGGCCGCGGTGGTCCCGGCGCCCGCGGTCGTCGTCGCCGTCACCTCGTCGGGGATGGTCACAGTGCGTACTCCTCGTCGCCGTCGGCCCACGCATCCACCATCTCAGACAGGACGTGGAGCATGAAGGTGTGGAACTCCTGGATCCGCGGGGTGGCCGTGGACGGGCTGAGCAGCGCGTAGTCCGCGAAGGCCCGGGCCGGACCCCCGTCGCCCCCGCCGAACAGCACGGTCGTCGCCCCGGTCGACTGAGCGGCCTCGAGCGCGGAGACGATGTTCGCGCTGCGTCCGCTCGTCGTGAACGCCGCCACGACGTCGCCGGGACGTGCCAGCCCGAGCACCTGGCGCGAGAAGACATCGTCGTACGAGTAGTCGTTGGCGATGCAGGTCATCGTCGTGGGATCGGTGCTCAGCGTCACCGCGCCCAGCGGCCGGCGGTCGCGCTTGTAGTGCCCGATGATCTCGCCCGTGAAGTGCTGCGCGTCCGCTGCGCTTCCCCCGTTGCCGAAGGTGTACAGGATGCCGCGCTCGGCGAACGCGTCGCACAGCACCTTTCCGACCTCACGCAGCGCGGGGAGGAGCTTCTCGCCCTGCTCGGCGACCTGGATGTGCGCCTCCAGCTGCTCCCGCATCCACTCAGCCACGCGCGGCCCCCTTCGCGGCGACGCCCGCACCCGCGAGCTGGTCGAGGCGGTCGAACGCGACGGCACCCGCCCCGACCACGCAGACCTCGTCGCCGAGTCCCGCGAGCACCACCGTGGATGCGGCGGCCGCGGGCGGCATGGCGTCTGTGGAAACACGCTCCCGGACGGGCACCAGCAGTGCATCCCCGGAGCGGGTCACGCCGCCGCCGAGCACGACCAGGTCGGGCTCGAAGACGTTGACGAGGTCGGTGAGGGCGGTGGCGAGGACGTCGATGGTCTCGTCCCACAACTCGGTCCCGAGCGCGTCGCCCGCGGCGGCCGCTGCCACCACGTCCTCGGCGCGGACCGTCGGAAGCTGCCGGAGCGACGAGCGCTCGCCGCGCTCCGCGACGGCCTCCCTTGCGCGCAGGGCGATCGAGGTGCCCGAGGCGTAGCCCTCCAGGCAGCCGCGGCGTCCGCAGAGGCAGAGCCGGCCGCCGGTCCGGACCATCACGTGGCCGAACTCGCCCCCGTTGCCGGCCGCGCCGCGGTGCAGGCGCCCGTCGATGACGGCACCGCCGCCGATGCCCGTCGAGATCGTGAGGTAGACCATCGTGGCGGCGTCGCGGCCGGCCCCATAGCGGAACTCGCCCAGCGCTCCGGCGGTGGCGTCGTTCGCGAGCACTGCGGGAAGCCCGAACTCGTGTTCGGCGAGGGCGACGATCGGCAGGTCGACCCATCCGGGAAGGTGCAGGGGGCCGGTGAGGACTCCGGTCGTCGCGTCCAGTGGTCCCCCGCAGGAGATGCCGACGGCGGCGACGTCGATGCCCGCTTCGGCGATCGCCTTCCGGCCCATGGCGAAGAGTCTGGGAACGATTACATCCGGGCCCTCCTCGCGGCGGGTGGGCTCGACGGTGAGTCCGTGCGTTCGGCCATCCTCTGTCACGACGCCGACGGCGAGCTTGGTGCCGCCGATGTCGAGTGAGAGGACGGCGCGGGGGCCGTTTGCCATCATGTCCTTCCGGGATGCGCGACCCCGCGTGCACGAGGGTTGAAACGTGTGGGATCGATCCCACAAATACTAGGGCGCTTCGGGCAGGCGGGTCAACACGGGATGTCCGCGCGGCGCGTCTCCACCGCACCCCACCCCCACCCCCACCCGCGCCCCACCCCGCGCCCGCCCCGCCGAGTTGCGACATGACGTCACCACTCGACTGGGATTGGAGCATCCACTCACCACTCGGCGACGAAGCCGTCGAGCGCGGGGTTGCGAGACCGAACGGGGGGCGGTAACGTACAACCAAATGGTTGTAGATCAGCTCACCGAGACGGACATCGACCGCATCTTCCAGGCACTGGCGGATGCGACCCGGCGCGACATCGTGGCGCGATCGCTCGATGGCGAGCACTCCGTGAGCGAGCTCGCGCAGCGTTACGACATGAGCTTCGCGGCAGTGCAGAAGCACGTCGCCGTGCTGGAGCGGGCGGGACTTGTCCACAAGCGCACGCGGGGCCGGGAGCGTGTCGTTTCCGGCGATCCCGGGACGATCCGTCGCGCATCCCTGCTGCTTGACCGATACGAGCAGATCTGGCGGCACCGCGTGGCCGCCATCGACGGACTCCTCGCCGAGGAGAAGAGCACCACCGACCCGAACACCGACGCAGAGAGGAACGATCGATGACCTTCATCGAGTCGAAGAAGGATGTGGAGGCGCTGACGCTCACCATCGTCAGCGAGTACGACGCGCCGCTGGAGCGGATCTGGCAGCTGTGGTCCGACCCGCGGCAGCTGGAGCGCTGGTGGGGCCCTCCGGGATACCCGGCGACGTTCGAGGTGTTCGAGTTCGAGCCGGGCGGCCGGGCGACGTATTACATGACCACGCCCGAGGGCGCGAAGGCCTGGGGCTGGTGGCGGTTCGTCGAGGTGGAGCCCCCGGTCCGGCTCGCCGTCGACGACGGCTTCGCGGTAGAGGGCGGCGACCCGGCACCCGGCGACGCCGGGCGCATGATCACGACCCTCGAGGAGCGAGACGGACGCACCCGCATGACCCAGCTCAGCCAGTTCACGAGCACCGCTCAGCTCGAAGAGCTCCTCGCCGTGGGCCAGGAGCAGGGCATGATCGAGGCGCTCACCCAGATCGACGACCTCCTCCTGGCCGACGCCTCCAGGTAGCAACGATCGCTTCCTCGCTTAATCCGCGGACGCGCCCGTCGAACCCCGGATTAAGTGAGGAAGCGATGGGGTTAGGGGGCGTCCAGGAAGGCGAGGAGGTGGGGGAGGGTTCGGCGGAGGGGGGTTGGGTCACCGGACGAAGCCAGGCGCTCGCCCAGGTAGTCGCCGTGCGTGCCGGGGACGATGAGCAGGCGGGCGTCGGGCAGCAGCGCGGCCAGCTCCACGAAGTGGGCGGGGCGGACGACGTCGTGGTCCGCCCCCACGACCAGCGTCGGCGCGGTGATCGAGGCGAGCAGCTCGTCAGGGAAGTCCTCGAACGACAGCATCAGCTCGCGGTCGAGCTCGAACATCCTTCGTGCGTGCTCGCGGTCATGGCTGACCGCGAGGTCCGCCGCCCGGTACGGCTCCGGGAGGTCGTCGAACGTCCCAGCGGCGAGGCCGTCCCAGAATCCCTCGATCATCGCGTCCCGTCGCACGGGCGCGGATGCGGCGATCAGTCGCCGGACGGCGGAGGGATGCCGCGCGGCCAGCTGCAGGGCGACCTGCCCGCCATTGCTGAAGCCGAGGACGTCCACCGGTCCGACGCCGAGCTCCGTCAGCACTGCCGCGACATCGTCGCCCGACCCCTCGAAGGTCGCCGGGCGGTCGCCGGAGGCCGTGCGTCCGTGACCCTGCAGCTCGACGGCGAGCACCGACCGCGTCGGCGCGACCAGCGGGAGCAGCAGTCCCCAGTTCGTCTCGATCGTCGACCCGCCGCCGTGGATGAGCAGCAGCGGTGGGTGCGGCGAGTCGGGGTCGCCGTGCCATTCGCGGTGCAGTCGGATGCGGTCCACGCCCGCAGGCTAGCCGAGCGTTGGAGCGCTGTCGAGGGTGGAGCCGGTGCCGGGCGCGACCGTGTCGGCCACCGCATCCCCCGCCTGCCCGAGCCGGACCGAGCCGACCGTGACGTCGGCCGCGAGCCGCTGCCGCTTCCGCGGCGCATCCCCCGCGCGCACCGCGAACCGCAGCCGCACGGTCTCGGCGGCGCCCGCGACCACCGACTCCGGCTCGGGATCGCTCCATCCGTCCGGCGTCACCAGCCGGGCGACCACGTCCCGCGGCTCGTCGTAGACGTTCACGACGACCACCTCGTACTCGAGCGCGGCTCCGGTCGTCACGCGCTGGTAGAAGGGCTCCAGCAGCACCAGGTTGCCGTCGGCCGGCGGCAGCATCCCCTCGGCCGGGAGCAGACCGTTGTGGATGGCCGCGAGCTCGTCGCCCTGCTCGGCGAGCAGCTGCAGGTAGTCCTCGTCGACCTCCCTGCCCTGCCAGTGGCCGGTGATCATCAGACCGGGCGCGACCCGCCGGTACAGCTCCGCGCTCTGGATGAAGTCGTCGCGCCGGAACCGGTTTCGGTACTGGTAGTTCAGGATCTCGCGCTGCACCCCCAGCCGCCCCTCGGCGGTCTGCTGGTCGCCGGTGGCGAGCACGCGGACGCCGTCCACCTCGAACTCGAACGCCGCCGCATACAGGGTGTGACCGGGCAGTTCGTGGGTGACGATCTCGTACTCGTGCCAGCCCACGGTCGAGCCGAGGGGAAGCACACGGTCGGCCGGGATGGGCTCGAACCACTGGCACGGGAGGTCGGTCCGCATCGGGTCGGCCATGATGGGGGCGACGTTCTCGGGCAGCCAGACCTCGGTCCCTTCCACGTCGCGCAGCAGGTTGAACCCCGCGATGTGGTCGTCGTGGTAGTGCGTGCCGAGCACGACCTCCACCGAGGTGACACCGAAGTCGCGCTTCAGCGCGGGCAGCGAGGCGAGCCAGGGGCGGCGCGCGGCACGGTCGGTGCCCGCCGGCCAGCCGGTGGACATGTCGTAGCCGTAGTCGATGAAGAGCGCGGCGCCGGAGTCGCTGAGCAGCACGTAGACGCAGGAGTTGGCGGTGCGGTTGAGCAGCAAGTGGTCGGTGAGGCGGACGAAGGGCCGCTCCAGCCAGTCGCGCAGGTCCCACGGGTTGGTGCGGCGCGAATCCACGTAACCGCTCATCCGGTCGGCCAGCTGTTCGAGCGCATCGGCGGCGTCGGGCATCGGCTCGCCGTGGGACGGCAGCAGGATGGTCGGCTTCTCCTCCTGGAGCTGCAGGCAGGAGAGCACGTTCATCGCCGGGCCCTCGCTCTCGGTGTACGACCACTGGGTCGCCGCGAGCGACCAGACCTTGCCGGGCGCGTAGATGAGGTCGCCGGTGAACGCGACCCGGGTGTCGCCGCGGTCGACGAGGTAGCTGACTGACCCCATCGTGTGGCCGGGCGTGGGGATGGTCTTCACCTCGACGCCGCCGAAGCGCGTGGTGCGGTACTCGGGGACCGTGCCCGCGACCGGAACCGGGTCGAGCAGCGAGAAGCGGTCCTGTCGCAGGTTGTAGTCGTTGTACAGAGCGCGTGCGGACCACATCTCGTCGACCCGGCTGAAGAGGTCCTGCTCGACCGGCGGCACGAAGATCGGGATGCCCGCGGCGACCGCCCGGGGCAGGCCCTGCCCCTGGTCGCGGTGGTGGTGGGTCATCAGGATGGCGTCGAGGCTCTCGAGGCCGAGTTCGGCGAGGTGGTCGAGCACGTCGCCCGAGCCGAAGTCGATCGCGATGGCGCCGCTCCCCCCGGCCGTGTTCGCCGTCGCCGTCACGATGTAGACATTGCAGGTGTCCGCGAACCGGTGGACACCGGGCGCGACCTCGCTGAACGCGGTCATACGGCGGACGGCTCCCTCGCGGCCAGGTCGCCACGGGCCGCGCGGTAGGCACGCCAGATCCCGGCGATCTCGTCCAGGTCCGTGTCGGTGACATCCTCGCGGCTGTTGTCGATGGACTCGACGTAGTACAGCGCCGGCACACCCAGCTCGGGCTGGATGCGCGAGTAGGCGAGCCACTCCTCCCGGTTCGGCATCGGCCACTGGTCGGTGTCGATCGGGTGGCCGGGCAGAGCGGCCGCCGCGATGTCGTGGCGGAACCGCAGCTGGTCGCCGACGGGCACCGGGTCGCCGTGCACGGAGTCCTCGAGCACGTCGTTGAGCCGCACCATGTCGGTGACGTCGGAGAACGAGGGATGCACGGTGTGCGTTACGACGAGCGCATCCGGCTTCGCGGTCTTCGCGGCGTCGTGGATGGTCCGGACGATCGCGTGGAGCGCGCTGATGCCCCAGACATCGTCGCCGTGGGTGCGGAGGGTCACGCCCGACGGCGCGCGCTGGGTGAAGTCGACCTTGAAGCCGTCGGCATCGAGGCCGTCGGGTGAGACCATGCGCGTGACCTGCTGGGCGAGCGCGTCGAGGTAGGCCGGGTTCGAGGGGTCGACCGCCACCGGGCGCCCGAAGGCGTCGCGGATCGTCAGCTCCGGCGGAAGCCCGGCCGGATCCCACGCCTTGAACCAGAGTAGGACGCGCTGCCCGGCGGCGTGCCGCTCGTCGATCCACCCGCGCAGGTCGGGCCACTTCTCGGTGTCGACGGTATTGGTGCCGTAGTCCGCCTGCCACCGGTCGTCGATGACGATGGTGCCCGGGTGGATGTCGCGCTCGGCCAGGCGCCGCAGCCAGCGGTCGTAGAGGTACTGGCGGGCGAGGTCGGGCGCGAACGCGGCACCGGCGGGGAGGACGAAGCCGTCAGCGTTGTCGGTGGCGAGCGCCTCCCCTTCATGGCTCATCCGGACGGCGAGGGCGCACTGCGCTCCCCAGCCGCAGAAGATGGGCTCGTGCCACCACGGGGCCGGCTCGGGCGCGGGAGCCGCCCAACCGTGGGCGGCGAGATCGTCTCGGTAGTCGCGGATGGCGGTGAGCGGCGCGCCGGCCGGCCGCAGCACGAACTCGGGGGAGACCCATCCACCGGCCTGCACCCGCGTGTGGCCTTCGTAGGTGAGGCGGAACAGGAAGCCGCCGTCGATCGCGTCGTAGCGGAACGTGGTGAAGCCGAGCTGGGCGATGGGGGCCACGACCGAGACACCGAGCCAGTCGCCGACCGGCATGTCGGTCGGGCCGTGCGGGGCGTCAGGAGCGATGGAGGGGCGGCCCAGGGCGAAGACCAGCGGCGGCGGCGAGAAGATGCCGTTGAGGCGTCCGGGTTCCGCGTCGCCGACGACGCCCAGCTGCGCCTGGGTGTTGGACGGCCGGACGACCTGGATCGGCTCGGTGGGCGCCGGCACGAAGACGGTCGGGAACCGGATGCCGGAGCGGAACGTCCCCGCAGCACCGGTGGGCAGCGCGGCCTGGCCGCCGAACATGGTGAGGTCGGTGATCCGTGCGTCGTCGTCCTCGGTGGTCACCTCGACACGAGCGCGGACCTCGCCCGGCGTGCAGTGCAGCACGACGGCCTTCGTAGCCCAGGCGCTGGAGTCGGAGAGCACCGTCACGCGGACGGCCCCGTCCTGCGCCTCCTCGACCGTCACCGCCGTTGGGCCGGAGGACTCGTCGGGCACTCCCAGGCGGTCGACGCTCGCGAGCAGGGAGAGGTCGCTCCAGATCTCGCCGTCCAGGCCGGCGATGGTCGCGCGCGGGCGCGTGAGTGCGACGCCGAGCGTGTAGGCGGGCGCGACGATGACGACCTCGGTCGCGCTGCGGGTGACGGTGATGTCCTGGGTGGTCTGCATGATCCTCGGGGTGGGGGAAGGTGAGGTGCGGATGGTCAGAGTGCGGCGAGCGCTTCGACGGAGTCGGCGGTGACGGTTCCGCCCGCGCCTGTCAGGTGGATGCGGAACACGGGCTCTGGGGCGAACGACACCGTGAGCCCGGCGCGCTCATCGCCGAGCACCCACTCCAACCCGAGTGAGCCGTCCGGTTCCACACGGTAGCCGAACTCGCCCGCGAAGGCAGGATGCATCGACCGCACTCGCACGAGCGCCAGTTG
Source organism: Leifsonia sp. T36S-04 (assembly GCF_042465655.1). GTDB lineage: Bacteria > Actinomycetota > Actinomycetes > Actinomycetales > Microbacteriaceae > Leifsonia. The sequence continues at coordinate 3,440,232 of NZ_CP146286.1, read as the reverse complement.
CGCCCGGGTCACGTCGCTCGCGAGCGCCGTGTCGAGCTCGGCCGGCGTGTAGGCGTGCCGGTTGACGTCGCGGCCCTGGCCGGTCCGCTGGAACAGCGCCACGTCATCCAGACCCCCGAGCAGCCCGACGTAGTAGAGCTGCGGTCGGCCGGGCAGCCACAGCTGGACCGCGCGGGCGAGCAGGTAGCTGCGGGTGTCGGCGCCGAGGGCGGAGAAGAAGGTCGCGTTGATCTGGTGGGGCAGGCTCATCCACGCCGGGATGACGGACGCCCGTGTGGAGTGACCGTGGGTCGCGGCCGCCGCGCGCGCGAAGATCGCGGCCATCTCATCCTGATCGATGAGTCCCGGCCGGTCGCCCGAGGGGCCCGCGTCGATGATGCCGAGGCCGTCGTGGGTGTCGAGCACCGTGATCGCGTTCTGCGGGCGGATGCGCAGCCATTCGGCGAGGCGGTCGGAGGTGCCCGTCCCCAGGCTGTGGAGGAGGAGCGGCGCCAGGGCGAAGTCGTAGACGCAGTCGACGAGCGGCGCGATGGCGAGCTGCTGCGAGTAGTGTGCGTGCACCTCGACGAGGACGCGGAGGTCCTCCTCGCGCGCCATCGCCACGATCTCGCGGACGAACTCGAGGGTCTCCGGTGTCATGAAGCTGTCGGAACCGGGCGTCTTCACGGCATAGCCGACGGCGTCGAGCCGGACGGTGGTGACGCCGCCGGAGCGCAGGGTGGCGAGGATCCGGCGCAGGTACGCCCGCGCCCGGTCGTTCGCCACGTCGAGGTCGATCTGGCTGGGCATGAAGGTGGTCCAGACCAGCCGCCGTCTGCCGTCCGCCATCCGGTACGCCGTGAACGGCAGGCCGGGGCGGGGGCGGTAGAACGCCGTGATGTCGTCCTCCGACGCGCGGTCGGGGAAGACGGTGTCGAAGGTGAGGAACATGCCGTCGTGGGCGGATGCGTCGCCGAGCGCCAGCCAGTCCACGAACTCGGCGGACTCGCTGGAGACGTGGTTGACGATGAGGTCGGCGGTCACCTCGCGCTCGGCGGCGATGGCCCGGACGTCGTCCCAGGTGCCGAGGCGCGGGTCGACGGCGCCGTGGTCGATCGGGTCGAACCCCGCGTCGGCCCCGTCGAAGGGCACGAAGAACGGCAGGATGTGCACCCCGGCGAAGTCGCGCAGCGGGCCCTCGAGGAGCGCGCGGAGACGCGACAGGTCGCCGCCGAGCCGGTCGGCGTAGGCGAGGAGGTCGACGCCGGTCACGTGAGGGACCTCGCGGACGGGGATGCGTCCGGATCAGGGAGTCCGTCGGACCCGGGAGGCGCCGGCCGGTTCGCGCTGGCGACCGGCGTTCCCGGATCCGACGGGGTCAGGGCCTCCGCCAGCCGGGCGACGCCGCCGGCCGGGGAGGTGAGAACGGGGATCGAGACACCGGCCGACTCCGCCGCCTGCGCCATGGACGCCTGCGCCAGGACGATCACGGCCGCAGCGTCGTCGCCACCCGTGGGTACAGCCGCGGCGCGAACGGCCTCCGCGATGAGGCGGTCGTGCGTCGCCTGGTCTCCCGCCGCGCGGGCCTCGGCGGCACCCGCGACGACCGTGGCCGTCACAGCGGCGGCGATGCCGAGGCCGGCGGTCTCCCGCTCGATCAGCCGCGTGGTCGGTCCGAGCGTCGCGGTGTTCGTCGCGAGCACGGCGATCCGGCCGGCGCCCTCCTCGTCCGCCAGGCGAGCGGCCGTCGCGGCCATGGCGGCGTCGACCCGGATGACCGCGATGCCGAGGGCGGCGGCGGCCTCCTCGGCGGCCTCGCCGATGGAGGAGCACGTCACCAGCACGGCGTCCGCGCCGGACTCGGACAGGTGACGGAGGTGGGAGGCCACCCGCTCGCGCACGGCCGGCGTCACGCCCTCCGCGATGGCGGTCTCCAGCATCCACGCGTCGACGACGTGCTGGCGGTGGACGCCCGGGATCGCGTCGGCGACGAGGGCGTCGAACGTCGGCGCCAGCGCCGGGACGGTGTGAAGCAGGCCGGCGATCATCGGGCCTCCCGCCACGGGCGCGCCTCGCGGTCGAGGACCTCGATCAGGGCCTCCAGGCGCGGGACGGACAGCTCGCGGAGGGCCGACGGGACGTCCGCACGTCCGACCACGTCGCTCCACAGGGCGCGCCCGGCGAGGAAGCCGCTGGCACCCGCGCGACAGGCCGCCTCGACGGCCGGCAGGAAGGCCGGCCGCTCCACGCCCTGCGATAGCACCACCCACGGTCCGGTGATGGAGGCGTTCAGCCGCTCGCTCGCGTCCCGCTGCGCCGTCGCGTCGCCGGTGCCGGACATCGGGATCTGCACCTTGTAGAGGCTCTGCCCCGACGGCGACAGCTCGGCGGCCGCCTCGCGGATCGCCTCGTCGAGGTCCCAGGTGCCCGCCCCCAGCTCACCGGGAGTGGCGCGCACGACCGGCTCCAGGACCGAGAGGACGCCGCGGGCGGCGCACTCGGCGACGAAGCGCTCGACGAGGCGGACGCGCTGCTCGCGCTTGGCATCGCGCCGCCAGATGATGAGCAGCTTGAGGGCGGACACGCCGGCGAGGTCGGTCTGGGAGAGGACGACCTCGTCCAGCGCGGTCTCCTCGACGGGACCGCCGTCGTCCTGGGTGAGCTCGTCCGCCGCGAGGATGAGGCCGGTGGTCGGGGGAAGCAGGTCCCGCACCGCCTCGAAACCGAAGTGCCTGTCGATCAGGAAGCCGGAGGCCGACGGCCCGAGCGCCTCGGCGACGTCGAGCTTGAAGCGGATGAGGACGTCGTCGTCCGGTCGCCCCGCCCCGGCGAGGTCGAACATGTGGCGGAGGCTCTCGCGCTGGTCCATCGCGACCATCGCCAGGCCGCCGCCCGGACGGGCGATCGCGTCGAGGTCGAGCGTGGGACGGGAGGCTGTTTCGGTCATGCGGTTTCCTTGCTCGGGAGGGTCGCCGCTCGCACGAAGGCGTCCAGCAGGGCTGGATCGCCGGTCGAGGCGGCGCTATCGGGGCTGCGCAGCGGCAGCGAGGTGGTGAGACCGGCGACCCGGTGGGCGGCCAGCAGGGCAGCGCCCGTCGCCACCGGTTCGGAGGCGTCGACGCGTCGGAGCGGGCCGGGGAGGATCCGCTGCTTGAGCCGCCACCACGCGCTGTTGGCGGCGCCGGGTCCGCCGAGAACCGTGAGTCCGGCGCGACGCGGGCCGGCCAGGGCGGTCTGGGCCGCATCCATCCACGCCAGCTGGAGCACCAGGCCGGTCAGCACAGCGGTCAGGGCTGCGGCGGGGTCGGCGAGCCGGTGGACGGCGGGCTCGGGCCCGGCGCCGAGATGGATGAGACGGATCGTCTGCGAGACATCGGGAGCCGGCGACTGGCGGCCACGGAGGTACGGCAGGAGGAAGGCCTCGACCGGTGCGTCCGCCAGGGCGTGCGCCTGCTCGAGCACGTCGTGCCGATCGGTTCCGGGAAGCAGTTCGTCGAACGCCCATTCCACGAGCGCGCCGGCGGTCGGATTGCCCGCCAGCAGGGTCTCGTGGCGGCCGTCGATGCTGCGGCCGAGGCTCATCCCCTGCCGCCGCGCCTCCTCGCGCGGGACGCTCCCGGCGATGCGCAGCAGTGCCTCCGCCGTGCCGACGGAGTCGGCCGCGTCGCCCGGCTCGCGGACGCCGGCCGCCCAGGCGCCGACGGCATGATCGTGACCGGCGGCGACGACCGGCAGGCCCTGGGGGAGTCCGAGGGCCGCCGCCGCGGAGGGCGTGAGCGTTCCCGCGATCGCTCCCGGACGGACGACTCGCGGGAAGCGCTCGGGCGAGAGGCCCGCCAGCGCCAGGAGGTCGCGGTCGAACGCGTCGGCGAGCGGCGCATCCGGTGCCGGGAGCCGGTACGCCATCGTGCGGGCCGCCAGGGTGTGATCGGTGACGGTCTCGCCGGTGACGCACGAGATCACGAGCCCGTCGGCACCGAGCCAGTGCGCCCCGGCGAGTCGTGCATCCTGCTCCTCCGCGAGCCGAAGCCAGTGCACGAGCGGCGACTTTCGCGGCGCCGGAACGCCGGTGGCACCGTAGAGCGCCTCCGCGCCCGCCGACGCGACGAACCGGTCGGCCGTAGCGGCGTCGCCGTCCGCCCACCGCAGGAGATCTCCCCGCGGGTCGCCGTCGGGCCCGGTCAGCGACCCGGTCTCGCCCATGGCGGCGACGCCGAGCGCGACGACGGGGTGCGGACTGTCGGCGGCCACCTCCCGGATCGCCCCGAGCACGGCGGCCTGCAGAGCCGACCCGCCGGCCGGAGTCGGAACCGTCACCGTGCGCGCCTCGCTCACCGCGTCGCCGAACACCGCCAGGACCACTTTGGTGTTGGTGGTGCCGACGTCCACGCCGACAGCGGCGGAGGGAGCGGGGGTCACGTCCTTATTCTGTTCACTTCTGAACATTCTCGTCAAGATTTGTCCGTTTGTTGACAAGCGGTCGCAGAAGCCGATTGGATGGACGCCGTGCGCTACACCGACGCCCCCGCCCGACGCGACGAGCTGCTCCGACGGCTCTCCGTCGAGGGCTACGTGTCGTCGTCGCGCGTCGCGGAGGAGCTCGGCGTCTCCGAGATGACCATCCGACGCGACCTCCGCCAGCTCGAAGCGGACGGCCTCGCCCGGCGCGTCGTCGGCGGCGCGAGCCTCCCTAACCTGGGGCACGGCCGCCCCTTCGACGAGCGGGCCGTCACCGGCAGTGGCGAGAAGCACTCCATCGCCGAGGCGTGCCTCGACCTGCTCGACGGCGCCACGACGGTCGCGCTCGACGCGGGTACCACGGTCGCTCCGCTCGCCGGGATGCTGCAGCCGGGCAGCACGATCATCAGCCACTCCGCGCCGGTCATCCAGGCCGCCATCGAGCGGCAGGACGTCGAACTGGTCGCGGTCGGCGGCGTCTACCAGCACGAGACCCGCAGCTTCGCGGGAGCCACGGCGCGCCGCACCATCGCGGACTACTCGGTCGACGTCGCCGTGCTCTCGGCGACCGCGGTCGACACGCGCGGCATCCTGTGCGCGAACGCGCTCGACGCCGAGTTGAAGCAGGAGCTCGCCCGCGCCGCCCGCACGACGATCCTCCTGGTGGACCACTCCAAGCTGGGCGCGCGGGCGCCGATCCGGGTGGGCGGCCTGGACCTGGTGGATGTGATCCTCACCGATGCGGGCGCCGACCCGGAGGACCTGCAGGCGCTGCGGGCGGCCGGAGCGACGGTCGTGGTCGTGGGCGAACACGCCCGGATCTCGTGATGCAGGGTCTCTCGTGATGCAGGGTCTCTCGTGATGCAGGGTCTCCCGTGATGCAGGGTCGGCCGATGCGGCTCGGCGCCGTCGCCGACGACGTCACGGGCGCGTGCGACCTGGCCGGCCGTGTCGCCGCGGCGGGACTCCCCGCGAGCGTGCTGCTCGGAACGCCTGCCACCCACACGGCCGCGCCGCCGTTCCCCACCGACGGCCCGGGATGCGCGGTCGTCGCCCTCACGGTTCGCACAGCGCCGGTCGAACGGGCGGTCGCCGAGTCCGCTGCCGCGGCCCGGTTCCTCGCCGCCACCGGAGCGACCCAGCTGTACCAGAAGTACTGCTCGACGTTCGATTCGACCCCGAGCGGAAACATCGGCCCGATCGCAGACGCCCTGGCGGCCGTCGCGGGCGCAACCGCGACCATCGGCACTCCGGCCACCCCGGAGGCGGGACGCAGGCAGTACCAGGGGACCCTCTTCGTCGACGGCGTGCCGCTGGCGGAGTCCCCGATGCGCGACCACCCGCTCACCCCGATGCGCGACTCGGACCTGACCCGGCTGCTGTCTCCGCAGACGCGCGAGCCGGTCGGCCTGATCCGGTGGGAGGACGTGCGGCGCGGGCCGGAGGCGGTGCCGACGGCCGTGCAGGACGGTCACACCCTCGTGGATGCGCTGACCGAGGACGACCTCGACGTGATCGCGGAGGCCGTGCTGCGGCTCTCGGAAGACGGGTCAATGGTCGCGGGCGGCGGCGCCGGTCTTGCCACGGCGCTGGCACGGGTCGCGACTCGCGCGGACGGGCCGGACGCCCCGCGTCGCGAGGCGGCAGCGCTCCCGGCGGTCCCCGTCACCGGCCGTCTCATCCTGGCCGGGAGCGCGTCCGCCGCGACGCGGGGTCAGGTGGCGGCCTTCGGCGGCGAGCGCCACCTCCTGGACCCGCTGGAACTGGCACGCGACGACGGGGCTCTCGGGCGGTTGCGGGATGCGCTCGCCGCCCGCGACGACCACCGAACGCCGGTTCTGGTGCACGCCTCGGCCGACGTGGCCGCCGCCCAGCGCGGACTCGGCGCCGAGCGGGCGGCCCGGCTCCTGGAGGAGGCCCTCGCCGACCTCGCCGCGTTCGCCGTGCACGAGCTCGGCTACAGCCACCTGCTCGTCGCCGGCGGCGAGACCTCGGGTGCGGTCACCGGGCGCCTCGGCATCAGCCGGCTGCGGATCGGCGCGCAAGCTGCCCCCGGGGTGCCGTGGGCCGTGGCGACCACCGGGCGCAGCGGCGAGAGCGACGCCGACGGCGACGGCGGCCGCACGGTCGCCGTCCTCCTGAAGTCCGGCAACTTCGGCGGCCCCACCCTGTTCCGCGACGCGTGGGAGGTGGCACCGTGACGCACATCCCCACCGAGGCGGAGGCGCGTGCGGCGATCGTGCGCGCCTGCCGGCACCTCTCGGCGGCGGGGCTGTCGCCCGGCAGCTCGGGGAACGTGAGCGTCCGCGTCGGCGCGCGCATCATCGCCACTCCCACCGGCTCCTCGCTGCGGGCCGTCACCGAGGACCAGTTGGCAGCGACCCCGGCCGACCAGGAGGGCGCGGCCCGGCCGACCAAGGAACTGCCGCTGCATGCCGCCATGTACGCGGCGCATCCCGACGCCACCGCGGTGGTCCACCTCCACTCGCCGTACGCGACCGCCATCGCCTGCCTGCCCCCGACCGAAAGCGGCTTCGCGCAGCTTCCGCCGCTGACGCCGTACCGGGTGATGCGCCTGGGCGACATCCCCCTGGTCCCGTATGCCGCCCCCGGCAGCGAAGACCTGGCCGTCGGCGTCGCCGCTGCTGCGTCCGGCCATCCGGCCCTTCTCCTCGCGAATCACGGGTCCGTTGTCGCGGCGGCCACGCTCGACGCAGCCATCGACCTCGCGGAGGAGCTGGAGACGGCGGCCCAGCTGACGCTGCTGCTCAGGCAAGCACCGGCTGTCGCTCTGGATGCTGCAGCGATCGCCGCCCTCACACCGCCGGGGCGCTGAGCGCGCGCCGCTCCTACGCCTCTCGTCCACTCATCCCCTCACTCCCCCGCTCGATCCAACAGGAGTCCTCCGTGCCCAGCGTCCGCGCTGCCCGTCCCTCGCCCTCCGCCCGTGCGTCGCGCGGCGGCGGCATCCCCGGCGCGCGCCCCTCCGAGGCCCACCTCTCGTCGGTCCCGCGCTTCCTGCTCTGGCAGGCCGCGCGGCAGCCCGCCACGCTCACCGCCGGCGTGCTGTTCGGTGTCGTGTGGATGCTCTGCCAAGCCGCCTGGCCGTACCTGCTCGGCCGCGCGGTCGACGAGGGCGTGTCGGGCGATTCCGCGGGGCTGTGGGGCTGGTGCGCGGCACTTCTCGCCGTCGCCGTCGTGCAGGCGGTGACGGGGATGCTGCGCCACCGGATGGCCGTGTCCAACTGGTTGCGCTCGTCGCTCGGCATCGCCCGGCTGATCGGGTACCACTCGGCCGAGACGGGTCCGGCCATCACGGCCACGACGTCCTCCGGCGAGATCGTCGCGACCGTCAGCACCGACTCGCTGCGCCTCGGCGCCATGTTCGACGTCACCGCCCGGCTCGGCGGCGGCGTGGTCGCCTTCATCGCCGTGTCGGTCATCATGCTGAGCGCCTCCCTCCCGCTCGGGCTCACGGTCGTCATCGGGGTCCCGGCCGTCGGGCTCGTGCTGGCGCTGCTCCTGCGCCCGTTGCGCACCCGCCAGGCGGTGTGGCGGGAGGAGGCCGGCGGCCTCACGACGCTGGGCGCCGACACGGTCGTGGGCTTGCGGGTGCTGCGCGGCATCGGCGGCGAGCACGAGTTCGTCGAGCGGTACGCGGCGCAGTCGCAGCGCGTCCGCGCCGCCGGTGTGGGCGTCGCGAAGACGCAGAGCTGGCTGGACGGGCTGCAGGTGCTGCTGCCCGGTGCCTTCCTCGTCGTCATCGTGTGGTTCGGGGCGCACCTCGCCCTTGACGGCGCGATCACCCCCGGCCAGCTGACCGCCTTCTACGGGTACGCCACCTTCCTGGTGCTGCCGCTGCGGACGGCCGTCGAAGCCGCGCAGACGTTCACCGCGGGCGTCGTGTCCGCACGCCGCGTGCTGTCGGTGCTGCGCACACGCCCCGCCGCGCGCGACGCAGCCGCCACCGCGGACGCGCCCGCGTGGGGGTCGGCCATCGAAGACCTCGCGTCCGGTGTCGTCATCCAGCCGGGCCGCTTCACGGCGATCGTCGACGCCGATCCCGATGAAGCCGCCGGCATCGCGACGCGGCTGGGACGGTTCGACGACACCGTCCACCAGGAGGCACCCGTGCTCTGGGGCGGTGTCGACCATACCCAGGTGCCCGTGCGGGAGGTACGCGAGCGCATCGTCGTCAACGACGCCAACCCGCACCTCTTCGGCGGGCCCCTGCTCGACGGGCTCGACACCCTCCCGATCCGCGACCGGCAGTCGGGCCGCTGGACGGAGGACGACACCTCGACGGGCCGCCTGCGCCGGGTCTCGGCCGCCCTCGACACCGCCGCCGCGACGGAGACGGTGGATGCGCTCCCCGCGGGCGTGCACGAAAGCGTCGCCGAGCGCGGCCGCACCTTCTCCGGCGGCCAGCGTCAGCGGCTCAGCCTCGCTCGCGCCCTGCTCACCGACGCGGAGGTCCTCGTGCTGATCGAGCCGACCAGCGCCGTGGACGCCCACACCGAGTCACAGATCGCCGAGCGCCTGCGGGAGGCCCGGGACGGCCGCACGACCGTCGTCGTCACGGCCAGCCCACTGCTGCTCGACCGGATGGACACCGTCGCGGTGGTCCGGAAGGGCCGCGTCGTCGGCACCGGAACCCACCAATCGCTGCTCCGCCAGGAAGACGATCTCGGCGATCTCTACCGCGCCATCGTCTCGCGCACGATCAGCGCCGCGGAACCCGCGGAAGGCGAGCAGCTCGACGCGGCCTGGACCGGATCCATCGACGCGCTGTGGACGGCGACGCACCCGGTCTCCGCCCAGCGGCCCCACGCCGACGACGACACGAAGAAGTCGAAGAAGACGAAGAAGAAGCGGTCGAAGACCACGCGAACGAAGGGGACAGGCGATGCTGCTTCCGATCGCTAGCACGGCGACCGTCCGGAAGACCGGAGCGAGGCTGATCCACCAGCACCGCGGGGGCCTCTCGGTCGTGCTCGCGCTGCACACCCTCGCCGCCGTCGCCGGCCTCGCCGGTCCGGCCCTCATCGGCCTGATCATCGGCGGCATCACCGGGCACACTCTCGACTCGGGCGGCATCGACACCATCGCCCTCGTGCTGCTGGGCGCCATCGTGTGTCAGGCGGTGCTGATCCGGTTCGCGCAGCGCCAGTCGATGGTGCTCGGCGAGGGCGTCTTCGCCCAGCTGCGGGAGGAGTTCCTCGCGACCGTCGCGCGCCTCCCGCTCTCCACGGTCGAAGCTGCCGGGACGGGGGACCTGCTCGCGCGCAGCACCAACGACATCCAATCGGTCGCGCAGACCGTCCGCTTCGGTGTGCCGCGCATCCTCGTCGCCAGCGTCACCGCGGTTCTCACGGTCGTCGCCGCGTTCGTGGTGAACCCCGCGGTGGCCGTCGCGATGTTCGCGGGCGTCCCCATCCTGGTCGTCGCCGCCCGGTGGTACCTGAAGCGTTCCGGCCCCGGCTACCAGCGCCAGCTCGCCTCGTACGCCACCCTCGGCGGCACCATCAGCGAGACGGTGGACGGCGTGCGCACCATCGAGGCGCTCAGCCTGGCACCCGCGCAGCGGAGCAAGATCGACGCCGCGCTGCGAGAGCGCCGCGACTCGGAGTGGTACACGCTATGGCTGCGGTCGTGGTTCTTTCCGAGCACCGACATCGCGTTCCTCCTGCCGGTCATCGTGGTGCTCGCGTGGGGCGCCTACCTGGTGGGCGCGGGCGTCGCCGGAATCGGCGCCGTCACGGCCGTCGCGCTCTACGCGATGCAGCTGGTCTCGCCCGTCGACGAGCTGATCAGCTGGCTCGACGAGATCCAGGTCGGGACCACGGCCCTCTCCCGCATCATCGGTGTCGCCGACGTGCCGGACGACCGCCACCCGACCGGCGAGCAGCCGGCGGACGAGCACGTCGTCGCGGAAGACGTCCGCTTCTCGTACCGCGAAGGCACGGAGGTGCTGCACGGGGTGAGCCTGGACCTCGCCGTGGGCGAGCGTCTCGCCGTCGTCGGCCCCTCGGGATCGGGCAAGTCGACCCTCGGACGGCTCATGGCCGGCATCGCCGAGCCGTCGGGCGGGCGCATCACCGTGGGCGGCGTGCGACTGGTCGACCTACCGCTCGACGACCTCCGCAGCCACGTCGCCCTCGTCACCCAGGAGCACCACGTCTTCGTCGGCACCATCGCCGACAACCTCTCCCTGGCGAGACCCGGCGCCGGACGCGACGAACTCGCCCGTGCCCTTCGGGTGGTGGATGCGCTGCGCTGGGTGGCCGCGATGCCGAAGGGCCTGGACACGGTCGTCGGTTCGGGAGGCGTCGTCCTCACGCCCGCCCAGGCGCAGCAGCTGGCGCTGGCGCGGCTCGTACTCCTCGACCCGCACACGCTCATCCTCGACGAGGCCACCTCCCTGCTCGACCCGACGGCCGCGCGCGACCTCGAGCGCGCGATGAACCGGGTGCTGGAGGGCCGCACGGTCGTGGCGATCGCGCACCGGCTGCACACGGCCCACGATGCGGACCGCATCGTCGTGGTGCGCGACGGTCACATCGACGAGCTCGGCAGCCACGACGAACTGGTCGCCGCGGGCGGCGCGTACGCCGAGCTGTGGGCGTCGTGGCACGGCGGCACCCGCTGAGCGACGACGACTCCCCCGGAGCGGCCTAGAGTAAAGCATGTATGGCACAGCTCCCTCCCGCATCCCTCTCCGACCAGCCCGAGCCCGTCGTCGTCACCAGCGACCTCGGCATCGGCGTGCGCCGGATCACTCGTGACGACGTCGTACTGCGCAAAGGCCTGTACACGCTCGTCTCCGGCCCCTTCACGCCGCGGGAGTCGATGATCGAAGACCTCCTCGCCGTGCGCGACGCCCTCGAGGAGGCCGGACTGGAGTTCCTGCTCGTCCGCGACGACGACAACCGGCTCATCGTCGCGCTCGACCGTCGCACCCGCAAGGAGGTCCGGCGCGTCCTCGCCGCCGCGTTCGCCGACGAACCCTTCTACGCGCGCAGCATCGACGCGGACGGGGATGCCGACGGCGACGACCTCCTCATCGCCGACGCAGCCTTCTCCCGCCGAAAGGCCGACATCTTCCGCGTGTACCGCCCGCGCCTGGAGCCGATCGGCCGGTTGCGCTACGGCGCAGAGACCGCCTTCCAGCTCGAATTCTGGAGGTTCGGCGACGACGAGATCACGGCTCCGCGCGAGAACGCACTGATGCGGCCGCGCCTCCCGCGCAGCGAGGCCGTCGAGGCCGAGGTGGAGCTGTACGGGCGGCGGTGGCGGACGCTTCAGCACATGTTCGACCCGCTCGCCAGCGACGTCGCATTCGACATCGACATCGTCTTCTCCTGGGTCGACGGTTCCGACGCCGAGTACCAGCGGCAGCGGGCCGCCCGGATGTCGACCTACGTGGTCGGCGAGGGCGACGACAACGAGGCGCGCTACCGGCAGATCGACGAACTCAAGTACGCGATGCGCAGCATCCACATGTTCGCCCCGTGGATCCGCAACATCTACATCGCGACGGACTCGCCGGTGCCGCCGTGGCTGGATGCCGAGCATCCGCGCATCCACATCATGCGGAGCGAGGACTTCTTCCCGGACACCTCGAGCCTGCCCACCCACAACTCGCACGCCGTCGAGAGCCAGCTGCACCACATCCCGGGCCTGTCGGAGCACTTCCTGTACTCCAACGACGACATGTTCATCGGCCGGCCGCTGTCGCCGGACATCTTCTTCTCGCCGGGCGGAGTGACCAAGTTCGTCGAGGCCGGGACGCGGATCGGCCTCGGCGAGACGGATCCGGCGCGCAGCGGCTTCGAGAACGCCGCGCGGGTGAACCGGCGGCTGCTCTGGGAGCGGTTCGGCGCCGTGACGACACGGCACCTGGAGCACTGCGCGGCACCCCTGCGCATCAGCGTGCTGCGGGAGATGGAGCGGGAGTTCGCGGAGGACTTCCGGCGCACCGCGGCCAGCCCGTTCCGGTCGGCGACGGATATCTCGGTGACGAACTCCCTGTACCACTACTACGCGCTGATGACGGGACGCGCGGTCACGCAGACGCAGGCGAAGGTGCTGTACATCGAGACGACGCTGCGCCAGGCGCCCGAGATGATGCGGCGGCTGCTGAAGAAGCGGGACCAGGACATGTTCTGCCTCAATGACGGCTCGAAGCCCGAGATCGAGCCGGCCGAGCGCACGCGGATCGTCACCGACTTCCTCGAGCGCTACTTCCCCTTCCCCGCCCCCTGGGAGCGCCCCGCCTAACCCATCCCGAGCCGCAAGCCGCCGAGCACAGGAAAAGTGTTCTCGACACGCCGACGTGCCCCGCACTTTTCCTGTGCTCGGCGGCTGCGTACGGGTCAGGCGAGGATGCTGATGGGCTCGGTGGGAAGCTCGCGACGCGGCGCCGGGGGGATGCGGATGCCGTCGGCCGCGAGGCGGCGGGCCGACTCCTCCGCATCCACGTAGTCCAGCGTCGGGTAGTGACCGAGCGGCACCACCGAGTGCAGCACGGTGTTCGGGTAGACGTGGACCAGGTTGAAGGACACGGCGCCGTCGCGCCCGCGCGTCCCGCCGACGGGCACGTTGAGGTCCTGGGTGTAGCAGCTCGCCGACGCGACCGAGACCGGAATGCCCGCGAACGTCGCCGTCGACGAGTAGTGCAGGTGCCCGGCGAGGATGCTCCGCACGTCGCTGCCCTCGAGCACCTCACGCAGCTGCGACTGGTCCCGCAGCTCCACCGAGACGGCGAGGTCGAGCACGCTCGGGATGGGCGGGTGGTGCATCGCGAGGATGGTGCCCTCCGGCGCCGGCATCGCCAGCTCGGCCGCCAGCCAGTCCAGCTGAGACTCGCTGACATCGCCGTAGTGGTGACCCGGCACCGTCGAGTCGAGCACGATCACGCGCATCCCGCCGAGCCAGTACACGTCGTCGATCGGCGATACGTCACCGAGTTCGTCGCGGAGACCCTGCCGGAACGAGGCCCGGTCGTCGTGGTTGCCCATGACCCAGATCACGCGGGCGCCCATCCGCTCCGCCGCGGGGTCGACCAGTGCCCGCAGCCGGGCGTATGCGTCGGGCTGGCCGCGGTCTGCAAGGTCGCCGGTGAAGACGATCGCCTCCGGCCGCCCTCCGGACGCCTCGACTTCCTGCAGCAGCGCACGGAGATGCTGCTCGCTGTCGACGGAGCCGTAGAGCCTTTCACCCCCCGCCAGCAGGTGCGTGTCGCTGATGTGCAGGAGGTAGTGGTCCGGCCGCGGGTACTCCGCGATACGCGTCTTCACGGGGCTATCACATCACCTGGAACTGAACGGGCCGTGAACGCGCGCGGTGTGCCGCCTGCAACTTCTTGCGTCTGCATGCGGTCATCCTCACCCCGCGACCCCCTTCCTGGCGATGCAGCATGTGCCGAAGCGCCCGTCCTCCGCGAGCTGCGACATCCGGTCACCACTCGCGGAGGATTCCGACCGCGACTCACCACTCGACGGCGGAGAGCACACGCATGCCAATCTGGGATCGATTCCAGAAATTCCGCAGAATGGGCTTTCGACTGCTCCGGAGCAGAAGGTACGCTTTCGGGGTTCGCGCACCGAATCCCATGGCAAGGAGGCCTTCACAGGCATGTCCCATCCCCTCACCGTTGCTGCGATCGGCTTCTGGCACGTTCACGCGGGCGACTACGCTCGCAACGTCCAGCAGCACCCCGACACCACCCTCGTCGCCGTCTGGGACGACGACGAGGAGCGCGGCCGAGCGGCCGCCCACGAGTTCGGCGTGGAGTTCGTCGCCGACCTCGACGAGCTGCTGTCCCGTCCCACGCTCGACGCGGTGACGGTCACAACGGCCACCGATCAGCACCGCGACGTGATCGGCCGCGCCCTCGCGGCCGGCAAGCACGTCTTCACGGAGAAGGTCCTGGCCCCCACCGTCGTGGAGGCGCAGGAACTGGTCGACCTGGCCGAGCAGGCGGGGGTCGCCCTCGTCGTCTCGCTTCCCCGGCTGTCCGACGACTACACGGTGGCCATCGAGCGCATCCTCGACGAGGGGACGCTCGGCGAACTCACCTACTCGCGCGTGCGTCTGGCGCACGACGGCTGGGTCGCCGGCTGGCTGCCCGAGCGCTTCGGCGATCCGGATGCGGCGATCGGCGGCGCGCTCACCGATCTGGGCTGCCACCCCGCCTACCTGACCCGGCTGTTCCATCGCGCCGAGCCGCAGAGCATCCAGGCGAGCTACGGAAGCGTGACGGGACGCGCGGTCGAGGACAACGCGGTCGTGACCGCCACGTTCCCCGGCGGTCGTCTCGGAGTCTTCGAGGCCAGCGTCGTCACAACGCCCGGCGCCTTCACGATCGAGCTTCGGGGCACCCGCGCCTCCGTCACGTTCGGCTTCGGCGGCGAGCGCCTGCTCGCGAAGGGCGGAGAATTCGGCGACGAATGGCAGGAGCTCCCCCTCCCCGCCAGCAGGCCCGGAGCCTTCGCACAGTGGGTGCAGCACATCCACGACTCCACCACCGCCGAGGACAACCTGCGTCACGCCGTCGCCCTGACCCGGATGGTGGTCGCCGCGAACGAGTCGGCCGCCGCCGGTCGTGTCGTCGACCTCACCCCGGCCCGCGTGGGCTGATCCCCCGCTTCTCCCCCTCGTGCGCGAGCACGTCATCCACTTTCTCTGAAGGAGCCCTTCACCATGCCCAGCACCACCATGCCCACTGCCACCGTCCGCGTCGGCCTCATCGGGGCCGGCGGCATCGCCGGAGCGCACGTCGCCGGCTACCTGCGCAACCCCGGAACGGTCACCTTCGCGGCCGTCGCCGACCCGGTGCGCGAGTCGGCGGAGCGCCGCGCCGGCGACAGCGGCGCCGCGATCTACAGCGACTACCGGATCATGCTCGCCGAGGCAGACATCGACGCCGTCGACATCTGCCTCCCCCATCACCTGCACAAGGACGCGATCATCGCCGCCGCGGCCGCCGGGAAGCACATCCTGTGCGAGAAGCCGCTCTGCCTCACCCCCGAGGAGGCCGCCGAGGTGGATGCCGCGGTCACCGCCGCCGGGGTCACCCTGATGTGCGCGCACAACCAGCTGTTCCTGCCCGCCGTCGCCAAGGCGAAGGAACTGATCGAATCCGGCGAGCTCGGCCGGGTCTACGAGGTCCGCACGACCGACAGCTTCTTCAACGACTTCGATCCGTCGAACATGGGATGGCGTGCGCACGCCTCCACGAGCGGCGGCGGAGAACTCATCGACACCGGCTACCACCCCACTTACCTGCTGCTCCACCTGGCCGGCGGCTCCCCGGTCGAAGTCACCGCGCTGCTCGCCACCCACCGTCTCTCCTTCATGGAGGGCGAGGACTCGGCGCAGGTGCTCGTCCGCTTCGACAACGGCGTCATCGGCAGCCTCGTCACCAGCTGGGCGTACCAGCCGGCGGACGGCACCGAGAAGTTCTCGGCGGTCGGCGAGCTCGGGAGCCTGACCAGCGACGGAACCTCCCTGACCGTGCGCGCCCGGGGCGCGGACAGCGCGACGGTCTACGAGCTCGAGCCTGTGCACGAGTTCGGCGAGGAGATCGCCCACTTCGCGCGCAGCATCCTGGACGGGACGCGACCGCTCCACACGCAGAAGGAGGGGATCGAAGTCCTCGGTATCATCCTGGCCGCGTACGAATCGGCGGAGCAGAAGTCGATCGCGCCGGTACGGACCATCGGGGAGCTGGTGTCGTCCGAATCGGGGAAATGACACCCGAGGGGAGTCTTCCCAGCTTGCAGAAAACGGGGTATATCCAGCGCCCCCGCGCCGGAGTTAAAGTGCAGCATGAGCACGCAGCGGACGGGGGCCCGCCAGACGGTACCGGAGCCCCATCGACAAGACGACTTCGTCGCGGTTCCGTACCTGCGCCAGGGCCAGCTCATCTCGCTGATCCGCTGGTCGCTGGTGTCCGGCGAGTGGAAGTACACGACGATCCTGGCGGAGTACCTGCACCGCGACGAGACCTCGTGGTACCTCGTAGTCAACGGCAACCGGGCCAGACTCGACCGCTCGGAGTGGGCGATCTTCAACTGAGAGGCCGCGCTGTACTGTTCCCGGTGTGACCGAGACCGATAAGCCTGCGCGCCGAGCCAAACCCGAGCACCGCTGGCCCGCCGTGATCGCCACCGTCGTAGCGCTCGCCGCGTACGCGTTCCTCCCGAGCGTCGTGCCCGTGATCGAGCGCTATGCGGTCGTGGGCGTGTGCCTGCTGATGATCGTGGCGCTCGTCGCCTACAACCCGCACCGGCTGACCCGGGAGTCGGCGTGGTCGCGGCGGGCGGAGATCGCCCTGGCGCTGGTCATCCTGGTGGCCAACCAGATCGCCTTCGCCGAGACGATCATCCGGCTGCTGAACAAGCACGGCAACGGCTCGGAACTGCTGCTGGCCTCGCTCCAGGTGTGGCTGACGAACGTCATCGCGTTCGCTCTCGTGTTCTGGGTGCTGGACCGCGGCGGCCCGATCGCGCGCGCCACGGTCCCGCGCCCGAATCTCGAGCTGGCGGACTTCCGGTTCCCGCAGGATGAGGACCACGATGCGGTGGAGGAGGTCTCCCGCGGTTCCAGCCGGACGTCGGACTGGGTGCCGAGCTACATCGACTACTTCTACTTCTCGCTGTCGAACTCCATGGCGTTCAGCCCCACCGACACCATGCCGCTGCGGCACCGGGCGAAGCTGCTGATGTCGCTGGAGTCGTTCGCGGGATTCGCGCTGCTCGCGCTCGTGATCGCGCGGGCGGTGTCGCTGATCGGCTAGGCCTGGTGCGGACCCGGCGGATGCCGACCCGCCGAGTGCCGACCCGGCGGGTCAGAGCCGGCGCCAGTCGTCCGACGTGAGGTGCGAGCCCGCCTGCGGGCCCATCTGCAGCATCCCGCCGTCGACCGCCCACGACGCGCCGGTGACGTAGGAGGCCGCGGGCGACGCGAGGAACGCGATGACCGCTGCGATCTCACGGGCGTCGCCGGGTCGTCCGAGCGGGATGCCGGGGCGGTGGACCTCGCGCGGGTCCTCGTCCTCCGCGTCGTTCATCGGCGTCGAGATCTCTCCGGGCGCGACCGCGTTCGAGGTGATGCCGAACTCGCCGAGCTCGAGGGCGAGCGTCTTGAGCAGGCCGCCGAGACCGTGCTTCGCCGCGTCGTAGGCCGCCGAGCCGACGCGCGGCTGGTGCTCGTGCACGCTGGTGACGCCGATGATGCGTCCACCGCGTCCCGCATCCACCATCCGCCTCGCCATGCGCTGGATGCACACGAAGGCGCCGTCGAGGTCGGCGCAGACGGTCGTGCGCCAGGTCTCCCAGTCCGTCTCGAAGAACGGGGTGCCGCCGTTGAGACCCGCATTGTTCACGAAGACATCGCAGCCGCCCAGCTCGTCGGCCATCCGGTCCACGACATCGCCGCACGCCGGCGCGTCGGTCGTGTCGAGCTGCGCGACGACGGCGCGACGGCCTGCCTCGCGGACCAGGCGCGCGGTCTCCTCTGCCCCCTCCTCGTCCGAGTGCCAGGTGATTCCGACATCCATCCCCGCCTGCGCGAGTGCGACCGCGGTGGCGCGGCCGATACCGGAGTCGGAGCCGGTGACGATGGCGGTGCGGGGGTCGGTGAGTTCCGGATACATGTGATCGGCCATGCCCGGAACGGTGCACCCCATCCCGCCGGCACGCAAGGGGTGGTAGTCGTGTAGGCATGACCCTCTCAGCTGTGCTCTTCGACGTCGACGGCACGCTCGTCGACTCCAACTTCCTGCACGTCGACGCGTGGAGCCGCTCGTTCGCCGACATGGGCGCACCCGTGGACTCGTGGCGCATCCACCGGTCGATCGGACGGGACTCTGCACGGCTGCTGGAGGCGTTGGTCGGCGAGCGGGACGAGGAGTGGATTCAGCGCGCCAAGGACCTGCACTCGCAGTACTACCGCGAGCAGTCCGGCCGGCTGCGGGCGTTCGAGCACGCCGCCGACCTGCTGCGCGAGCTCTCCTCGCGCGGACTGCGTGTGGTGCTCGCGACCTCCGCGCCCGAGGACGAGCTGAAAGTGCTGATGGAGACGCTGGATGCCGACGACGCCATCCACGCCACCACCAACGCCGACGACGTGGAGACCGCCAAACCCGAGCCGGGCCTGATCGAGGTCGCCCTGCAGCGCGCCGACGCGTCCCCCTCGGATGCCCTGTTCATCGGCGACTCCATCTGGGACATGATGGCCGCGTCGCGTGCCCACGTCCGCGCCGCGGGGTTGCTCTCCGGCGGGGTGGGGCCGTCGGAACTGCTGGAGGCGGGCGCGGTGTCGGTGTTCGACGATCCCGCCGACCTTCTTGCCCGGATCGACGGGGTGCTCACCGGGCGCCGCTCCGCCTGACCGGTGCGCTCACCCGGGAAGAAGGCTCTTGCCAAGCCGGCGCGCGCGGCGTTCCATAGGGACGACGGCCCAGGGAGAGGAGTGCCATGTCGGCGAGCGAGCTCGAGATGTCCAGTGTTCGGTACCCGTACCGCGACCGCATCTTCCACGTGGAGAAGAAGTCTCCGGGGGTGTGGGTCGTGCTGGACGAGTCGCATGCGGAACTCGGCACGCTGGTCCGCGTCGCCGTGGAGGGCGAGGAGCACGAGCCGGTCTTCGGTGCGGTCCCGCCCGGCTACGCGGAGACCCTGCACGAAGGCTCGGACTGGCGGATGCTCGTGGCGTCGTTGATCAACGAGTCGCTGGATGCCGAGACCGCCGCGACAGGCAACCAGGGCGAGGCATGAGCATCCACCTGAACAGGAAGGCGCTGGAGCACGCCAGGAAGCTCGTCGAGCAGGGCAAGGTCGTGCGCGACGAGCGGGACGCCTGGAGCGAGGACGCGCCGAGCGCGGACGACGAGAACCGCTTCGTCGAGAAGAACGGGTGGGACGACTACGCCCTCTGGCACCTCGGCGAGGATCCGGACAAGAGCGAAGAGACGAAGGGGCGCTTCAGCTTCCCCTACGGCGACTTCAGCACGGTTCACCGCTGCGCCGTCATCTCGCTGGAGAGCCGCGCCGCGCAGAACGACCACGACGACATTGCGCGCGAAGCGAAGAGGCTGCTCGACCTCATCGACGGGGAGTAGCCGCGCCCGGCTACGCTGTCCGGAATGAACGCCACGCTCCGCACGGCGCTCGGCTGGGTCGCCGCCGTGCTGCTGAACGTCGGCGCGCTCCTCGTCGTCGTCGGACTGCTGGTGCCGCGCACCGGCGGAGGCGTCCCCGTTCTCGGTGTCGGGGCAGGGATGTGCGTCGTCGGTCTCGCGGCCGGCGTCGGGTGGCTCGCCGGGCGTCCGCGGTGAACCCCGTCTCGTCCACGACATAAAAAACAGCCCCGCCCCTGGGATGAGGGGACGGGGCCGTTCGGTACCGGCGCGTGGCCGGTGGCGCATGGATCAGTCCGGTGGTTCGCTGTGGCCTACGAGGTCGGGATTCGACGGCTGGTCGGCGGGGTCGAAGTCGGCAGGTGGGGGTTCGGCCTGGTCGCCGCCGTTGTCCGCGGGCGTCACATCCTCGGCGCCCTCCGGTGCGATGCCGGTCTCGTGCGGCTCGGACACGTCGCCGGTGCCGGACTGCTCGCCCTGACCCTGCTCCGTCTCGGCGGGTTCGCTCGACTGCGCGTCGTTCCCGCCCTCGAATCGCTCCGGCTGGTCTTCCGCGGGAACGCCTTCGGCGTCCGTGTTCGGCAGTCCGCTGGTGTCGCTCATGCTTCGCTCCTTACCGGGTGCCTTACGGCTTGCCCTCTTCGCTGTACGAGGTCGCGGAATCGGCGTCCTCGCCGTCGTCGCGGGCGTCATCGAGGTCGGGGATGACCTCCTGGATCACGCTCTTGTCCGCGGTGGGCTCGACGGCGCCGCCGTCGTCCCCTTCGAGGTCGCCGGCGAGGCCGTTGGTGGGGTCGTGGCCGGTGACCGGCTCTTGTTCGTTGCGCGAATCGGTCATGGGATCCACGAAACGCCGCCCGGGCGGTCGCTCCTAGGGGCTCGCTTCTGCACTCCGGCCGGGGTAGTGACCGTGCCGGACACGAGTGCGGTCTTTTGTAACGTGCGCGGCTGCGCGCGCATGCGCACTCGTGACGACGCGCAGCAGTCGTCGACTACGGTGCCGGGGCCGAGTCCGGAGGCGAGGCTGGCGGCGACTCCGGCGCCGAGCGCTGGAGCCGCTGAACGATGTCGAGAAGGGCGACGCGGTACTGCGGCGCGGACTGGTAGTCGGGATGCGTCGCCACCTTCACCAGGTAGCGCGGCGGCCCGAACTCGTCCGCCCCGCGATCGAGGTCGTCGGACCGGCGGTCGTCCAACCGATAGCTGTTGATCGGGAATCCGAGGTAGTCGGTGCGCCGCCAGAGGTTGATCCAGGCGACGGAGCCGTCGGGCTGGGTGAGCATTTCGACCAGCGACGGGTCGTCGGCGTCCGACCGGCCCACGACGACGGGGTCGCCGTCCTGATCGAGCTCGACCTGCGTGAACCACGGGTCGCCTTTGGCAAGCAGCGGACGCCGTGAGCCGAGGGTGCCGAGCGCATCCGGGCCGAACAGCTCGGGGAAGAACCGCCCGAAGTACACCCGCAGCTGCGCGCCGTACGTCAGCAGGCCGACGTTCCGGAGCCGCGCGGAGTCGGCCGGCCGGAGGGTGAACAGCGTGGAGACGGCGAGCACTGCGCCGAGGCTGTGTGCCGAGAGCACTACGCTGAACGGCCGCGGCTCCGCAAGGGCCTGCGCCTGCTGTTCGTCGAGCCACCGCTGGCGCTCCTCGAGGTCGAGCCCCTCCGGCGGCTGCAGGTCGTGGGTGAGCCAGTCGGTGACGCGGTCGCGCAGCTCCGGGACGACCCGCTCGGCGTAGCAGGGCGGTCCGAACGGGTGCCCGGCGCGCGGGAGGAAGCACATCAGGTCCCACAGCACGCTGATGGGCCGCTCCGTCGCGGTAAGGGCGTTCTCGACGATGACCGCGAGGATCGCCGCCGCGATGACGGTGAGCGCCGGTCCGACCAGCGCATCGATCGCCCGGAAGGGCGCCGAGTACGAGACGGCGAGCGCCACGACGAAACCGACGGCGAGAAGAGCGGCCAGGATGCCGAAGACCGGCTCCCCGCGATGCATCAGCGCGGCCAGCCGTCGCGCCCGCAGGATCTTCAGCGCCAGCCGGTCCGCGGTGGTGCTGGCGGCGATGCGACCGTCGCGGTACGCATCCACCTGTTCCAGCAGGGGCCGGCGGCCATCGCGGGTCCGCGGGGTGGTGAGGAGCGGCATCCACCGGAGGAGCGAGAGAGCCAGGGCCGCCACGACGAGCGCGAGGGCTAAAGCGATGAACGGGAGGACGTCGCCGAAGTTGTGGTAGACGATCGGCGGACGGAGCACGCCGTGGGGCGGCGCGGCGCACCCGCACGGGGACGAGCCGCTCACCATCCAGCCCTGCACGCCCAGCACCAGGAGCGTCGACAGGATCATCGCCGCACCGAGCGAGAGCAGCATGAGGACGCCGGGTCCCATCCCCGCCCATCCTTCGGCACGGAAGCGCTCCGGCGGCCCGTCGCGACGGCTCCTGCGGGATCTCGGCCACCACCAGACCGCGAACAGCTGCGCCAGCGTGAGGACGGCGGCGGCGATGAAGAGAGGCGACCGCAGCGGGCCCGGATCGCCGTCCTGCGTCGCGGGGTTCTGGGCGACGGCCGCCAGGAACGCCAGCCCCGCCCCGGCCATGAGGACGATGGATAGCGTGTGCGGCACTCCGCGCCGCCACCCCAGCGCGGAGATGCAGATCGCGAGCAGCACCCCCAGGATGATGGAGGGCGCCGTCGCCAGCCCGAGGAACGCTCCGGTCCCCGACACCTCGTACTGTCCGCCGGTCCAGAGGGAGGCGCCGACGAAGAGATAGACGACGACAGCGGCCACCAGGACCCACGCCGTGATCACTCCCGTGCGGCGGAGGCGGTCGCGGAGGTACTCGTCCACCGCGACCTGCCCGGGGTTGGTCGTCTCTGCGAGAGCCCCCACGAGCGCGATGGCGACCACCAGCCCGGCCGCAGCGACGATCCCTCCGATCAGGATCGGGAGGTCACCGGTCCGCGCGGCCGCACCGAGGCACTCCGTCGAGACGAACGTCTGCAGCTTCGCGCACGCTTCGGCACCGGAGAACATCCGATCCCAGGCGAGCAGCAGGGCGACCAGGAGGAAGGCTGCGGCCAGGTGCAGCCGCTCGGTGGGCGAGCCGACCCGCGCTGTGCGCCAGAAGCCCTCCGAGGCGAGCGGGCGCACCTTGCCGGTGCGCGTGACACCGCGGCCCCCCATCCGGCTCGCTGCGTCGAAGATGGCGGCCTCGTACCGCGCCCGCGCCCTGCGCGACACCAGGAACAGCAGCAGGACGCCGGCGACCGGCACCAGCGACAGGACCGCCAGCTGCGGCCCGCGCCAGCTGAGCGGCGCCGTGCCGAAGAACCCGGTGAACCAGCCGGGGAGCGCGGTGCAGGCAGTGCCGCTCACGCACTGGATGCCGAGGTCCAGACTCACGGAGCCGAGCGCACACACGTACAACAGGGTCAGGCCGAGCGCGAAGATCCGGAGCGATGCGCCGCCGACTCCGGCGTTCCACTCGCCACCGGGACGCTGGGTCGGGATGCGGCGCGTCCAGTATGCCGCGTTCGCCAGGCCGAACGGCGCAAGCAGCAGCCACGCCAGTTGCACGAAGAGCTGCCCGATGAAGAGCAGCGGGCCCGAGCCGAAGCGCGCGAGACGCCCCCACGAGTACGCCTCGGTGCGCACCCCGGCGGGTGGAACGGCCGGGTCGACGGCGCCGGGGGCCTCATCCGGATCGCGCTCGGTCTCATCCTGCTTCGGCGCCCACCAGAAGCCGCCGTTCTCATCGCCCTGCGTCTGTCGCAGCTCGCTCTGGTCACGGCCGAGCATCTCGGTCGGCGGCGTGTTCTTGATGCCGTGGATGCGCAGCTCCAGCACGCGATGGGGCCACTGGCCCCCCGATGCCTCGTCGCTCATGCGTCCGCCGATCGTCCGTTCGACGGCCGCAGACTACTCCGGCCGCTCCGACGTCGGCCACATGGCGCATCCACCTGTAGCAGTCGCGGGCCGCACGGCGTACTGTCCCTGTTATGAGCAACCCAGAGCAGCCGATCGGCGACGTACGCGAGAACCTCGAGGGCAGCTACACCGAGGTCGACGGTGAGGCGCCGCACGAGCGCACAGTCCACGGTCAGTACACCGAGACCGACGGCGTCGGCCCGGAAGAAGTGGTCGAAGGCTCCTACACGGACGTGGAAGAGCCGGTCGACGCCCCCGACGGCGAGTACACCGAGGGCGACTACGACGAGCCGTAGGCCCGTCGTCGTCAGGCCGCCCGGGGTCAGGCGTAGCGCTTGCGCGCCTTCTCCGCCTGAGCCTTCGCCTTCTTGCGCGCCTTCTTCACGTCCGGCGAGTTCCAGAACGACGTGAGGGAGGCGGTGAGCTGCTCGTAGCGCTCACGGCCGGCGCGGGCGCCGAGGAGGTACGCGGCGGCGAGGAGCACCAGGATGAGAAGAGTCTTGGGTCGCATGCCCCGACGCTAGCCCTCAGCCTGCGGTCTGTGAAGAGCCGTACGCCAGGCGGTGCAGCAGGGCGTGGACCGGGCTGGACAGGAACAGCAGGAACAGCCACCACAGGTTGACCGCGGGCACCACGACGGCCAGGACGAGCGCCAGGGTCATGATGATCACCTCGGCGATGCCACGCGTCTTGTCGATGTCCGCACGTGCCTCCACCGTCATCAGGTCGGGGTATCGGTACAGCACTCCGCCGATCAGCCGCGTCGCGACCGTGGCCACCAGCATGTCGCCGATGTAGAGCGCGTACACCTCGGGACGTTCTCCTCTGCTCACCGACAGCACGTTCGCGGTGAACGGGATGGCGACGATCGCGAGCAGCCAGAGGAAGTTGAACCACACGATCCCCTGGTTGTAGTCGCGGACGGTCTCGAAGATGTGGTGGTGGACGACCCAGAACCGCGCGATGACGGCGAACGAGACCACGAAGGCGAAGATCTCCCAGAAGTTCGCGTCGACGAACTCGCTGAACGACGACCGGCCCATGTGCCCGGCGGCATCCACGAGCGGCAGGATCAGCAGCGTGATCGCGATCGCGACCGTCGCATCCGAGAAGTTGACGAGCCGGTCGAGCCCGCGCTCCGTCCTGATCGCCGCCATGCCGTCATTCTGCCGTACGGGTCAGTCCAGCAGGCCGAATTCGAGGGCGCGGCGGACCGCCGAGGTCCGGTCCGAGACGCCGAGCTTCTCATACGCCCGGCTGAGGTAGGTCTTGACGGTCGCCTCCCCGATGAACAGCTGCGATCCGATGGCGGCGTTCGTGAGGCCGTCCGCGGCCAGGCGGAGCACGTTGATCTCCTGTGCCGACAGCGCCGGGGCGGCTTGCCTACCCTGCACTCGACCGAGCAGCGCGGTGGCCGCCGACGTCGCGAGCACGGTCTGGCCGGCCGCGGCCGAGCGCACCGACCGGGCCAGCTCCGCCGGGGCGATGTCCTTCAGCAGGTAGCCGCTCGCCCCGGCCTCGATGGCACGCAGGATGTCCTGGTCCGTCTCGTACGTCGTGAGGACGACGACGCGGGTGGCGGGATGGGCGGCCACGATCGCGCGGGTCGCCTCGACGCCGTCGCCACCCGGCATGCGCAGGTCCATGAGCACGAGGTCGGGGTGCAGCTCTCCGACCAGCGCGACCGCCTCCGGCCCGCTGCCCGCCTGCCCGACCACCTCGATGTCGTCGTAACCGTGCAGCATCCCGCGGATGCCCTCGCGCACGACGGGATGGTCGTCGGCCAGGAGGATGCGGATCATGCGGTCACCTGATCGGACGCGGCGGGGGCCGGCGCGGGCAGCATCGCGCGGAGCCGCGTCCCCTCGCCTGGAGCCGTCGTCAGCTCGAACGTACCGCCGACCTCGCGCACGCGGGCCTGCATCCCGTCGAGGCCGTAGCCCTCGCGGGGCGCGGAGGCGTCGAAGCCGTTCCCGTCGTCGCGGACGTCGAGGGTGACAGCGCCCGCGGGGTAGCCCAGCACGACCTGCACCGATCCGGCCCCGGCGTGCTTGCGGACGTTGGCCAACGCCTCCTGGAACACCCGCAGGGCGACGACCTCGACGGCCGGTGGTGCGGGATGCGGTTCGCCGGTGACCGCGAAGGCCACCGGAACGCCGGTCTCCTCCTCGAACCGTCCGGCGACGCGACCCAGTGCCTGCTCCAGGGTGGACTCCTCCAGCCGTCCTGGGGTGAGGGCGGCGATGATGCGGCGCGACTCCTGAAGGTTCTCCTGCGCGGTCTCGGTCATCAGCTCGACGTGGCGGCGCGCCGTTGCGGGGTCCGTATCCAACTCGCCCTGGACCGCATGGCCGAGGGTGACGATGCTCGTGAAGCCCTGCGCGAGCGTGTCGTGCATCTCGCGGGCGATCCGCTCGCGCTCGGCCGCGGCGCCCTGCTGCTCCGAGAGCTCCGCGATCTCGCGCTGCTGCTCGCGGAGTCGGTCGATCAGCAGCCCGCGCTCCCGGCTCTGCTTGGTGACGGCCGTGATCCGGTTGCTGAAGTAGATGGAGACGGCGATGATGAGCACCGTCAGACCGAGCGTCCCTGCGATATCTCCCGGCGCCAGGTCGCCCACGAACCAGCGCACCGCCACACCGCCGACGTTGATCGCGACGATCGCCACCGCGGCCGGAACGGCGGACAGCACGAGGAAGAACTGCGGCGACAGGATGAAGAGCGCGATGTTCGCCCAGGTGTTCAGTCCGTAAGCGACGAAGTAGACGGCGGTGGCAATCCCGACATACAGCCAGGCGCGCCAGGTGTCGCCCCGGATCCCGGCGCGGCTCGGCCGCGCGAGGAACCAGTAGACCGGGAAGAGCGCGAGCACGAGGGCGGCGGAGGTGACCGTGCGCGGGTAACCGCTGACGGGGTTCGCCAGGATGAGGACCACCGACGCGAAGGTGGCGGCGGCGGAGTACCCGATCCAGTCCCCGAACCAGCGGTCGTCCACGCGCTCTGCCACGATCAGACTGTAGCCCGGTCGGCCGTCGGCTCGGCGTTCGGCTCGACCGCCTCGGGGAGCGAGGTGCGGCCCGCCGGGTAGAAGACCCCCACCACCGCGACGACCGCCATGGCGGCGGCCATGCCCCAGAACGCCCACTGCACGGCGCCCGCGTAATCGGCGCGGACCACGTGCATGATCTGCTCCTGGATCGCCGCCGGGACGTTGGCGATCCCGTCGCTGCTTCCAGAGGCCCCGCTGATCCGGGCCACCGCATCCTGCGCATCCGCCGCCGAGCCGCCGAACTTCGCGAACGAAGCGGTGAGCAGGTCGGTCAGCCGGGACGTCACGATCGTGGTGAACACGGCGAGGCCGAGGGCGCCGCCGAAGTTCTTCATGGTCTGCGAGATCGCACTGACCTCGCCGTAGCTCGCGCCGATCGCGCGGTTGACGGCGTCGGTGGAGACCGGGCTGAACATGAGACCGATGCCCGCACCGGCGACGACGATCGGCCACGTCTGCGGGTTGAAGAAGGCGTCCGCGTGGATCGACAGGTCCGTTGCCGAGGTGGCGAGCCAGCCGAAGCCGATCGCGCCGACCACACCGCCGACCAGCACAACCATCCGCGCGCCGTGCTTGTCGAAGCGCACGGAGCCGATGCGGCTGGCGACCACGAACCCGATGAAGAACTTGAGGAACAGCAGGCCGGTCTCGGCAGCGGACAGCTGCAGGGAGACCTGCCCGTACACGCTGAGGAAGAAGAACATGCTGATGAAGGCGATGGAGGCGAACAGTGTCGCGACGGTCGAGAGCGCGAAGCCCCGGTCGCGGAAGGCCGCGATGCGGATCAACGGCTGACGGATGCGCCGCTGCAGCACCACGAACAGCACGAGGAGCGCCGCGCCGAGGAGGAGGGACGCGATGACCGCGGGGCTGCTCCATCCCCAGGGGCTCGCCTGCTGGAGGCTGAAGACGACCAGCCCCATCCCCGCTGCGACGACCGCCGCACCCAGCCAGTCGATGCGCTCGTGACGGCGCTTCGACGGCCGGGCCGCCACCGCCACGATGAAGAAGGCCGCGACGGCGATCGGCACGTTGACCCAGAAGATCGCGCGCCAGGTCCAGACCGTGAGATACCCGCCGGCGATGGGGCCGATGGCGGTCATGGCGCCGGTGATGGCGAAGAAGATCGCCATGGCGCGCCCGCGGCTCTCGCGGGCGAAGCCCTCGACCACGATCCCGATCGCGGCGGGGAACATGATGGCGCCGCTGATGCCCTGCAGCGCGCGGGCGGTGACGAGCCACGGCTCGGCCAGGTCGCCGGAGGGGGCGAGACCGCACAGCAGGGACGTGATGCCGAACCCGGCGATGCCGACCAGCGCCATGCGCTTGTGGCCGATGACGTCGGCGACGCGCCCGCCGAGCAAGAAGAACGCCGCGGTGGTGAGCAGGTAGACGTTGACCGCCCACTGCATGCCGTCGTGGCTGAGGCCCAGGTTCTGCTGGATGGTCGGGGCCGACAGCGCGACGATCGTCTGGTCGATGGTGGTCATCGAGACGGCGAGGATGAGGCCCGTCAGGGCCAGGGTTGACGACTTCATACCCACAGCCTCGCGGTTGCGGCGCGTACTGCGGCACCGGCGGGTGGACGTCACCCGTGTCCGCCGATCGGTGGACGCAGCGCTACGGTCGATCGGCCTCAGCGGTCGCCCATCCGGGACGCAGCTGCTCGATCCCGTCGAGGATGACGTCGAGACCGGTCGCGAACTCCGCGTCGTAGTCGTAGCCGGCGCTGCCCAGCTCCGCGACCACCTCGAGCAGGTACGGGAACGCGGCCGCGAACTCCGGCGGGGTGGCCTCCAGCTTCTGCTGGGCGACCTCCCCCGACTCCTCGGGGGTCTCGAACGGCAGCGTCTTCTCCTGCAGCGCGAAGCCGTACACGTAGGCGTC
The DNA here is from genome assembly GCF_042465655.1 of Leifsonia sp. T36S-04. Classification (GTDB taxonomy): domain Bacteria; phylum Actinomycetota; class Actinomycetes; order Actinomycetales; family Microbacteriaceae; genus Leifsonia. The sequence continues at coordinate 3,411,791 of NZ_CP146286.1, read as the reverse complement.
GAGCACCGACGTGACGTGCACCGTGGTGCGGAACGAGAATCCCGAGCGGCGGAGGCAGCCCATCATCGCGTTGTGCTGCATGAGGTTCGCGACACCCGGCCGCAGCCGCGCCTCCATCATCCCGACGGCCCAGCGGTGGCGCAGCAGGGCGTCGCGCAACGAGACCGAGCGGCGGCGCATCGCGTCGCGCCAGCCGAGTTCGGGCGAGGGCGCTTCGACCTCGGCCCAGACGCGGTCGACCATCCCGTCGAGAAGCTGGTCTTTGTTCGCGACGTGCTTGTAGAGGGCCATCGGGACGACGCCCAGGCGCTGCGCGAGGGTGCGCATACTGAGCGCGTCGAGGCCGCCGCTGTCGGCGAGGGCGACTCCCTCGTCGACGATGCGCTCGGGAGTGAGCGGCTGCCGAGTCGGCGCCGCCTCGTCTCTTGACATGGTGTACAGCGTACACCTATCCTCGGAATCAACAGGTGTACGCCGTACACCTTCCTATCGAGAGGTTCCTCATGGACCAGGATCGTCGCCGCTCGCTCGCCGCGGGCGTGCTGTTCCTCCTCACCTTCGCCACATCCATCACCGGCGCGCTGCTGTACGGACCGGTGCTGAGCGACCCCCACTTCGTGCTCGGCTCAGGCGCGACCGGCGCCGTGCTCGCCGGCGCACTCTGCGAGATCGCCCTCGTCATCGCCAATCTCGGCACCGCCCTGGTGCTGTACCCGGTGCTGCGCCGGACCAGTCCCTCCCTCGCCCTCGCCTACGTCGTCGCACGGGTGATGGAATGCACGCTGATCGCGGTCGGCATCCTCAGCCTGCTCACGATCGTGACCCTGCGGCAGGACGGCGTCACGGGCTCAGTCGACGCGGCAGCGGTCGTCGTCGCGCAGGCGCTCGTCGCACTGCACGGCTGGACGTTCCTGCTCGGGCCCGGCTTCGTCGTCGGGATTGGGAACGGCCTGCTCCTCGGCTGGATGCTGTACCGCGCGCACCTGGTGCCCCGCGGCTGGGCGCTCATCGGGATGATCGGCGGCCCGATCCTGTCACTGTCGGGCATCGCCGTGCTCCTGGGCGCCTACGACCAGGTCTCGCCGTGGTCGGCGCTCGCCACGCTGCCCGAGTTCGTGTGGGAGGCGTTCCTGGGCATCTACCTGACGGCGCACGGGTTCCGGAGGAGCGCGCCGCGCGTCGACGAGGCGTCCGCCCCTACGCCAGTGATGCAATGAAGTCCTCGATCGATGTCACGGTCGCGCCGCTCCGCGGGAAGACCCTCTCGGTGAGCACGCGGTGCACCTCGGGGTCGGAGTCCCAGCAGCCGTCCTCGAGCACTACGAGCCGGTAGTCGCGGTCGGCGGCGTCACGGATCGTGGACAGCACTACCCCCGCGGTGACGAGGCCGGTGAGCACCAGCGTGTCGACCCCCCGCAGGGCGAGCTGCTCGGCGAGGTCGGTGGTGCCGAACGCACCCACCCGTTGCTTCCGCACCACGATCTCGCCCGGAGCGGGCGTCAGTCGCTCGTCGAGCTGCGTGGCGGGGCTGTCGGCGTCCAGGCGCACGGCGGCACCCGCGAAACGCGAGGTCGGGGGAACGCGCTCCGCCTCCTCGGCGGTCAGTGCCACCCGGACGTACCCGATCGTCAGACCTGCTGCGCGCGCGGCGGCTCGAGCGCGGACCAGGCCCGCCACGAAGGCGTCGCCGTCCGGGTGCCGGGCGAGGATGCCGTGCTGGACGTCCATGATGAGCAGAGCGGTGCGATGGGGGTCGCGCACTAAATCGTTCACATACGTAAACTACCTGCCCGGTGCCGGGAGGCGGCTCAGAGACCGAGCGACTTCTTGATGAGCGCCTCAGCGTCGTCGGTCTCGGCGGCGCGCTCGGTCGCCTCCTGGTTCGCCTCGGTCACGGCTTTGACCACTTCGTCGCGCTGGATGCGGATGCCGCGAGGAGCGTCGATGCCGATCCGGACACCGTCGCCGCGCGCGTCGAGGATCGTGACGACGATGTCGTCGCCGATGAGCACCCGCTCCCCCGCCTTGCGCGTCAATACCAGCATCGCCCCAGCCTATCCGCCGGGCGGCGCGTCCAGCCACAGCACCGGAACACCCAGCAGCTCGACGGACTCGGGCGAGGCGGTGAGGGAGGCGCCGGTCGCGGCCGCCGCGTCCACCGCGAGCACCGCATCCACCGCCAGGACCCACTCGGCGGTGTCCTCGTGCTTGCGGGTCGCGTCGACCGCGACCCACACCTGGTCGGGCGCGATGCCCGCGAGGTCGGCCGCGACCGTCGGGACCGAGCGGGGTCCTGCCAGCGGGAAGGCGGCGACGATCGGGATCTCCCGCCGGACGCCGTCTGCGCGCGCGGCCAGCGCATCCCGGCGGTCCACGACGCGCTGCACCTCGGCGCCGGCGTCGGCGGACGCGGCGAGCACGCGGGCGGCCTCGTGCGCATCCCCGCCGAGACCGATCACGAGCGTGAGATCCCCGCGCCCGCGCAGCCGCGCCGGAGGCGGCCCTGCCGGCGCAGCGGAACCCCTCTCGTCACCCCCGCCGAGTTGCGACAACATGTCACCACTCGGGGCCGATGGGAGCAACGAGTCACGACTCGGCGGCGCGGGATCGGGGTCGGGGGCGGCGGGGGCGGAGGTGGGTGCGGCCAGGTCGGGGGCGTCGACGGCACGGACGAGGTCGTCGAGCACGGCCTGGAAGGCCAGGGACGACGTCGAGACGGCCGGCAGGACGTCGTCCGCACCGTCTACCCACTCAGGCCGCGATCGACTCCGCACCGCGGACCACCCCCACGGTCTCGATCGCGGCCTGGACGGCCGTCACCTCCTGGTACGACAGCACCGCGAGGCCGGAGATCTGCCCCGCCACGAGCCGCCGGATCGCGGGGCGCAGCGCCGGGGCGCAGACGAGCACCGCCGAGACGCCCGCATCGTCCAGCCGTCCGGCGGTGTCGCGGACGGAGGCGAGCACCGCCTCCAACCGCACCGGGTCGAGCACGATCTGCATGCCGCCCTCCGACGGCCGCAGCCCCTCCAGCATCGACTGCTCGAGTCCGGGATCGATCATGATGACGCGGAGCGTCCCCGCGTCGATGTGCGGTGCGACCACCGCCGGCCCGAGCGCCGTCCGCGCGGCCTCGACCAGTCCCTCGGGGTCGTTCGAGACCTTCGCACGTAGCGTCAGCGCCTCCAGGATGCGCGGCAGGTCGTTGATCGGGACCTGCTCGGCGAGCAGCCCCTGCAGCACGCGCTGCACCTCCGCGAGCGACAGCAGTGCCGGGATGAGCTCCTCCACCGCGGGCGGGTTCACCTGCTTGACGCCCTCGGTGAGCAGGCGGACGTCCTCCCGGGTGAGCAGCCGCGCTGCGTTCGCCGTGATGATCGACGACAGGTGCGTGATGAGCACCGAGACGCGGTCGATCACGGTCGCGCCGCCGAGCTCGGCACTGTGCCGCATCTCGGATGGGATCCACTTCGCCGGCAGGCCGAACACCGGCTCCACCGTGGGAGTTCCTGGCAGGTTGTCGAGCGCATCGCCCAGTGCGAGGACGCGTCCCGACGGCGCCTGCCCGCGCCCTGCCTCCACCCCCGCGATCTTGATGACGTACGTCGACGGCGGCAGCTCTGCGCTGTCGCGGGTGCGCACCGGCGGCACGATGACGCCGAGTTCGAGGGCGATCTTGCGCCGCAGCGCGCGCACGCGGGCGAGCAGGTCGTCCGACGCGCCGCTGACGATGTCCACGAGGTCCGGCGCGAGCGTGATCTCGAGCGCGTGCACCCGCATCTGCTCGATCAGGTCTTCGGTCGTCTCCGTCTTCGTCGCGGTGGCGACCGCGTTCTGCGCCGCCTGCGCCTTCTTCTGTGCGGCCTGCGATGTCTTGATCCGCTGCGACGCGAAGATCAGGACCGCGCCGACCAGGACGAACGGGATGGGCGGCATCCCCGGGATCAGCGCCATCACGATGGCCGCGCATCCGGCGATCATCAGCGCGTTCCGCGACTGGCTCAGCTGGTTGCCGGCGGTGGTGCCCAGGTCGGACTCGGCGTTCGAGCGGGTCACGATCATGCCGGTGGACACGGCCATCAGGAGCGCGGGGATCTGCGACACCAGGCCGTCGCCGATGGTCAGCAGCGTGTACGAGTTGATGGCGTCGCCGAGATCCATGCCGCGCTGGATCATCCCGATCGCGATCCCGCCCACCACGTTGATGATGATGATCAGGATGCCCGCGATCGCGTCGCCCTTCACAAACTTCGACGCGCCGTCCATCGCGCCGTAGAAGTCGGCCTCGGCGGAGACCTCCGCACGGCGGGCGCGGGCCTGCTCCTCGGTGATGAGGCCGGCGTTCAGGTCGGCGTCGATCGCCATCTGCTTGCCCGGCATCGCGTCGAGGGTGAAGCGCGCTCCCACCTCCGCGACGCGCTCGGCGCCCTTGGTGACCACGATGAACTGGATGACCACCAGGATCAGGAACACCACCGCGCCGATGATGATCGACCCGCCGACCGCCACGTGCCCGAAGGCCTGGATGACCTGGCCCGCGAAACCGTCCCCCAGCACCAGCCGCGTGGAGGCGACGTTGAGCCCCAGCCGGAACAACGTCGCGACGAGCAGCAGCGACGGGAAGACGGAGAAGTCGAGCGGCTTCTTGACGAACATGGTGGTGAGCAGCACCACGAGCGCGAGCATGATGTTGACGATGATGAGCATGTCGAGCAGCCAGGACGGCACCGGCACGACCAGCAGCATGATGATGCCCACCACGCCGATCGGCACCGCGACCTTGGCAGCGAGACCCGTGTTCGGCTTCATGACAGCCCTCCTTGCAGCTGGGGTCGCATCGTGTGGATTCCGGTCGCCGAGCCGCGCTGCTTCAGCGACATGACGAACGCGAGCACGCGCGCGACGGAGTTGTAGAGCTCGACCGGGATCTCGTCGCCGATCTGGCAGCCCGCGTGCAGCGCGCGGGCGAGCGGGATGTCCTTCACGATGGGCACGCGCTCCTCCTCGGCCTTCGCCCGGATGCGCAGCGCGATCTCCCCGGAGCCCTTTGCGACGATGCGCGGCGCGGACTTGCCCGGCTCGTACTTCACCGCGACGGCGATGTGCGTGGGGTTGACGAGCACCACATCCGCCCCTCCGATCGCCGCGATCATGCGGTTGCGGCTCATCGCGAGCTGGCGCGACCGGCGCTGCGAGCGCACCAGCGGGTCACCCTCGCTGTTCTTGTTCTCGTCGCGGACTTCCTGCTTGCTCATGCGGGTGTGCTTGCGGTTGCGCCGCATCACGACCAGCACGTCGAGCCCCGCGAGCACGAGGCCTGCGCCAACGGCCGCCTGGAGGAGTCCCGCGGTGCCGCCGGTCGCCGCGGACAGCAGCGACGTGAGCGGCATCGACCCGGACGTCAGCAGCACGGGCATCAGCCCCTGCACGACGAGGAACAGCCCGATCGCGACCACGCCCGACTTGAGCAGCGTCTTGGCGCCCTCCCAGAGCGCGCGCATCCCGAACACGCGGCCGAGTCCCTGCACGACGTTGAACTGCTCGTACTTGCCCTCGAGTTTCTTGAAGTGGATGCCGCCCTGCACCGCCGCCGCGCCCACCACGGCGAGCGCACCGACTCCGAGCAGCGGTCCGATCGTCGCCATGATGCTGCCGAGGCCCGCACCCAGCGCTGCGACGGCCTTGGCCGGATCCGGACTCTCGATGACCGAGCGGACGGAGAACAGCTGGTCGATGGCAGCCGTCGTCCCGGTCTGCAGCGTGAACGGCAGCATCACCGCCGCGGCGCCGACCCCCACCCAGGCGGTCAGGTCCGCGGACTTGCTGAGGCGGCCCTTCGAGCGCGCCTCCTTCATCCGCTTGTCGGTCGCCTTCTCGGTGCGTTCCTGCGCGTCGCTCACCGGCCCACCCCCAGCATCGTCTTGACCGCCGTGTCGGTGAGACCGGACACGACCCCGGGGAGGGCGACGAACACGATCGCCGAGAGCACCACCGTGAGCATGATCTTCAGAGGGAAGCCGAGCGAGAACGCATTGAGCGCAGGCGCCACGCGCGTCAGGAGGCCGAGCCCGACATCCGCGAGGAACAGCACGACGATGAGCGGGCCCGCGATCTGCAAGGCGGCGAGGAACATCTGAGTGACCCCGTTGACCATCTCCTTCGCGGGGTCCGCCATGCTCAGCCCGCTGGCCAGCGGGATGGCGTCGAACGACCGGACCAGGCCCCCGATGATCAGCTGGTAGCCGCCCGAGGCGAACAGCAGCGCGAGCGACGTGACCTGGAACAGGCGCGTGAACTGGGCTCCGTTGATCATCGACTGCGGGTCGAACGCCTGCGCGAGCTGGAAGCCGCCGAACAGGTCGATGAGGTTTCCCGCCGACTGGATGGCCGCGAAGACCAGGAACACCAGGAACCCGAGCGTTGCGCCCACCGCGAGCTCGCGGACCATGTCGAGGAGGAACGCACCGGTGTCGCCCGAGCTGTAGCCGGCACCCGCGCGCGGCGCGACGGCGACGGCCAGGCCGATCCCGAGCATCCCCTTCACCTGTGCAGGGAAGCCGTTGTAGGAGAACGGTGGCGCGATCACCAGGAACGCGACCATGCGTAGGGACGCCAGCGCGATGGCTTCGATCGAGCCCAGGTCGATCGGGATATTCATCAGCCGCCGCCCAGCAGCTGCGGGAGCTTCTCGAACAGCACATGGGTGAAGGTCACCAGCTCGGAGATCATCCACTGGCCGCAGATCAGCAGCGCGATCGCGACCGCCGCCGCTTTCGGCACGAAGGACAGCGTGACCTCCTGGATCTGCGTGATGGACTGCACCAGCGAGATCGCGAACCCGACGACGAGCGCGGTGATGACGATCGGGGCGGCCAGCTTCGCCGTCACCATGAGACCCTGCATGGCGATGTCGAGGACAGCGTTCGGATTCATCCCCCACCCCCGTAGCTCGTGATCAGGCTCGAGATGATGAGGCCCCAGCCGTCGACCAGGACGAACAGGAGGATCTTGAACGGCAGCGAGATCATCACGGGAGGGAGCATCATCATGCCCATCGACATCAGGGCGGCCGAGACCACCATGTCGATGACCAGGAACGGCACGAAGATCACGAAGCCGATGATGAACGCCGCCCGCAGCTCCGAGATCATGAAGGCCGGGATGAGGGTGAGCAGTGGAACGGAGCTCACGTGCTCCGGGTTCGGCCGGCCCGCCGCGCGCGTCATCAGCGCGATGTCCTCCTCGCGCGTGTGCGCCGCCATGAACCCGCGGAGCGGCGCCTCGGCGGCGTGCGCGGCGGCCGTGAAGTCGATATGGCCGGCGAGGTAGGGCTGCACAGCCGTGTTGTTGATGTCGACCAGCACCGGACTCATGATGAAGAGGCTCAGGAACAACGCCAGTCCGGCCAGCACCTGATTCGGCGGGATGGACGGCAACGCGAGCGCATTGCGGGTGATCGCGAGGACCACGAAGATCTTGGTGAACGACGACATCATCAGCAGCAGCGCGGGCGCGACCGAGAGCACCGTGATGCCGACGAGGGTGAGGATGGCGGCGTTGGGCGTGCCGTTCGGGCCGTTGATGTCGAGGGTGATGCCTCCCGTGCCGGCGCCGCCGGGTCCACTGGGACCGGTCGGCGTGGGGACGGGTGTCGGCACGGCGTGCGCGGCGTTGGCGCTGAGCAGCACGATCGCGACGGCGACGAACGCGACCAGGACACCGGCCAGGGCGAGGCGAGGGAGTCGCCCGGCGCGCGCCGTCACTTCTTGGGCCGCACCGCCGCACTCGCCTGACGCCACGTTGCCGGGGACAGGATCGAGCCTTTGAGTGCCTCGTCGAAGACCGAGGCGCGTCCCTGCGCCGTGAGGAAGTCGGCATCCTGCCTGGTGGTGCTGGTGGTGCTGGTGGTGCTGGTGGTGCTGGTGGTGCCGCCCGCGTCGCCGATCGGCGCTGCGTCGGTGGTGCCGGTCGCGGCCGCCACCTCCCGCACGGGCTTCAGCCGCGTCACGTCCGCATCCTGCGGACGATCGGCGGTGTGGAGCACGGAGACCTGACGTTCGGTGACGCCGAGCACGAAACGGTTGCCGTCCACATCCACGACGACGACCGAGGCCTTCGGGCCGATCCCCTGCCGCCCGACGACGGTCACCGCGTTGCCGCGACGCCTGCGAGCGGACGTCCGACCCTTCGTCACGCGGCGCTGCACGAACCACAGCAGCGCCACGATCACGCCGAGCACGACGAGCACGCGCAGGGCGATGAACAGGGTCTCCACGGAGCGCACTATCGGCCGCCGCTCCCTCGCCGTTAGGCGTTCGCCGAGGTGCACGTCGTGGCCGTTATTCGCGCGGAATAGCCGTCACGACGTGCACTTCGACGCCATAGGGGGCGCGGGGGGGCACGCGGGGGCGCGCGGGGGGGGGGGGGGGCTGGTTGCACGCGTCGTATCTATATGATCGGGCGGGACGAATGGGGATGAGCAGTGGGCGAAAGCGGTGAACCGGAGCGCACGCGGAGGTGGCGCCTCTGGGTGACGGTCACGGCGTTCGTCGTGCTGGCCGCCGCGGCCGGTATCGGCGCGGGCTGGACGTGGCGGGCGATCGCTCTGGAGGCCGTGGCGACGGCCGACCGTCAGGTCGTGGCCGCATCCACAGCGCTCGCCGAGGTCACCGACCAGCGCGGGAGCGCGATCGACAAGGCCCGCTCGGCGATCTCATCGCTGAGTGTGTTCACCGAGCACCCGCGTCCGGACTATCTGCCCGAGGCCGCGGCGACCGCCCTCACCGCGGCGCACGCGGAGCTGCAGGCGAAGAGCACGGGGCTCACCTTCGCCCCGTTCGACGCGCCCCACGCCTCCGCTGACGGGGGCGACCTCCTCCCGTGGACCGTGCTCGCAGACGTGCAGCACTCCGAGCAGGTGATCCGGCAGGAGCAGGCAGACCGGAAGTCCAAGGCCGCCGACCTCGCGTCCCTCAACGCGGCCCAGAAGAAGCTGGCGCAGGCCGCCGCCACCGTGTACACGGCTCTCGCGGCGCACGGCGAGCAGGTGCTGACGGCGGACACCGCCGCCTCGTATGCGAGCAAGGTCGAGCTCCGGCACGCGATCGACGGCGGCAAGGACGGCGTGATCTCGGCGCAGTTCGGCGGATCCGGGTTGCTCCAGCTGGTCTCGACGATCGACGGCGTGAACGTCGCCGAGGCCGCAGGCGAAGCCGCGAAGCAGGACCCGGCGTACCCGATCCGCGCCCAGATCGAGGACTACGCGCGTTCTATCGCCCACGGAGTCACGCTCGACTTCGAGTGGCACAAGGCCGTCAGCGGCCTCAGCGACGGCTGGTACTCGGGCACGACGCAGTACCGCTACGAGGACGGCGGCTGGGCGACCATCGACCTAAACTTCACCATCCAAGAGGGATGGACCGACGGCGACATCGACGCGAAAGCCGTGGTCACCCACGAGGTCGGTCACGCACAGGTGGTCCGCCCGGAGTGCAAGGCGCTGTTCGACGGTCCGGTGTTCAACGAGAACGACGAGATGTGGGCCACGGCCTGGGCCATCTCGATGGGTTTCGACGTCGGAGGCTCCGGGATCGAAGCGTACGGCCGTCCCTCGGACGAGCAGATCGCCGTCGCCGGCCAATGCCGGTGACCGGAACGGACCGACCGCTGGGTCGTCAGTCCAGGTCTTCGGCCGTGTCGAGGATCTTCGTGATCCGCACGGCGTAGTCCTGGTCGACCACGACGATCTCGCCGTGGGCGATGAGCCGGCCGTTGAGCAGCACATCGGCGGGCGAACCCGCCGAGCGGTCCAGCTCGATGACAGCGCCCGGCTCCATGGCCAGCACATCCCGGACCGCCATGCGCGTGCGCCCGATCTCGACGGTCAGGGCCATCTCCACGTTGCTGATGCGGGCGAGCTTGCCTCCCAGCGGGGTGCCCCCGGAGCGCTCGGCGACGGATGCGCGGCCGCGCACCGCGAACCAGCCCGCGACACCCGCAGGACCGGACAGGGCGAACACCGTCGTGGCGGGATCGGCGAAGAGTTCCGCGGCGTCCTCGGCACGGGCGTCGTCGAGCACACCCGCGCCGAGCGTGTCGCTCGCTGCTTCGAGCGCGGGCTGCAGCACATCCTGCAGGGCGACGACCGGTGACCCGTCAGCACCCTCGTCGACCAGCTGCGGCGCCTCCAGCAGCACGACGGCGAGGTCGGCCGAGACCGCGCCGACGAACGTCGCGACCACGGCCGGGACGCCCGCCCGCACATCCGACCCGCTCGTGAGCAGCGGGGTGAGGGATGCCCCCGTCGGCAGCACCCGGGCGAGTGCCTCGGCGGCCGCCTGGGCCTGGCCGAGGGAGAGTCCGGCGGCGTTCGCGATGCTGGTCATGCTCATGGTTCAGTCCTCTGTGTTGATGATCACGCAGGCGAGGCGCGAGCCGCTCGAGCCGAGGCCGGCCGAGGCGACGGTGTGTCCGCCGACGGTGAGGTCGAAAGGTCGGTGCTGCGGATGCGGCAGCGGGAGCAGGTCGCCGACGGAGAGGCCGAGGACCACGCTCGGCCGCACGGTCGCCGGGGTGAGGCGCAGTGCCACATCCACCGGGACGTGGGCCAGCTGTGCGTCGACCAGCTCCCGTGCATTGTCCGCACTGTGGGTGGGGTTGGTCTCGCCGAGCTGCGGCAGCAGGGCGACGGCCGGAATCGCCACCGTCGCCCGGGCCGTGTTCTCGCCGACCCGGAGTTCGAAGCCGGCGACGACCATCAGCTCGGACGTCGCCGCCGCCTGCGCGAACTGGGAGTTGTACTGGATGGCGTCGACCGCGATCGGCGTGACCAGGAGCGAGCCGAGCGAGTAGTGCAGGTCCTCGAGCGCGTCGTCCATGAGCCGCCGGACGAGCGCTTGCTCGATCTGCGTGAAGATGCGCTCGTGGTCGACGGGCGTCCCCTGCCCGCCGAGCATCGCGTTCACCCACGACAGGGCCGCGATCGTCGGGAACTGGATCACGGCCTTCGGCGCGGTGTGCTCCAGCTCGCACAGCACCATCGCGGTGGTGGCGGGGAGCGACGCCGCGTACTCGTCATACGTCTGCATCTGGACGGAGTCGCACTCCACCTGGCTGAGCACGCGGACTTTGGCCGTCAGCTGCGTCCCCCACTGCCGGGCGAACGTCTCGAAAGCCAGCTCGAGCACCCGGGAGTGCTCGCGCGCGAGCGTCGTCGGCCGCCGGAAGTCGTAGACCGGCGCCTCGGGCGCATCGGGCGCCGGGGCCTGCAGAGTCGTCACGGGAGGGACTATCGGCCGCCGATCCCGTGCCGTTAGCGGCGTCCGCGGAAACGCCGGTCCCCCTAACGACCGACCGGGCCGCGCCGATAGTGCACTCGTGACGGCTCACCCGGAGCCGAGACCAGGATTCGCGCCCATGATCGTCGTCACCCGACTGAACGACACCCAGTTTGCGGTCAATCCCGACCTCATCGAGCGCATCCACGCCAGTCCGGACACCACTCTCGTCATGGTCGACGGGGCGAAATTCATCGTCACCGAGTCCATCAGCGAAGTGATCGAGAAGATCGCCGCGTACCGGGCGCGTGTGATCGCCCTCGCCCATGACCTCCCCAGCTTCGGCCCGCGCCCCGTGCCCGCGCCGCCGCTGGGACTCGTGGCGCTGACCGGGCTGGAAGACGACGAAGCGGTGGAGGCTCACCCCGAGGCCCGCGCCGTCCCCCTTCGAGCAAGGAAGAAGTAATGGACCCGGCAACGATCATCGGTATCGTCATCGCTTTCGGCGCCGTCGTCGCGATGGTGACGATGGAGGGCGCTCACCTGAGCTCGCTCCTCCTCCCCGCGCCCATGGTGCTGGTCTTCGGGGCCACCATCGCCGTTGGGATCGCGAGCGGCACGATCAAGGACTTCCTGATCGCCGTGAAGGCGCTCCCCCGGGCACTCCGCGGCAAGATCGAGCCGCCGCAGCAGGTGATCGACCAGGTGGTCGGCCTGGCGGAGAAGGCGCGCGCCAACGGCCTGCTCGCGATGGAGCAGGAGGCGGAGGGCGTCGACGACCCCTTCCTCAAGCGCGCACTGCAGAACATCGCCGACGGCACGGACGGCGACGAGCTGCGCGTGCTGCTCGAGGACGAGATCGCCACCCGCTCGAAGAAGGACCGCGTCGCCGCCAAGTTCTTCAGCGCCATGGGAGGCTACGCGCCGACGATCGGCATCATCGGAACGGTCGTCTCGCTGACGCACGTGCTCGAGAACCTCGCTACCCCCGGCGAGCTGGGCCCGCTGATCGCGAGCGCCTTCGTGGCGACCCTGTGGGGTCTGCTCTCGGCCAACTTCCTGTGGCTGCCGCTCGGTGCCCGGCTGCGCCGGCTCTCCGAGCTGGACGTCGAGCGCATGACGCTGCTCATGGAGGGCGTGCTGGCCGTGCAGTCCGGCAGCCAGCCGCGCCTCCTCGGCGAGCGCCTGCGCGCCATGGTGCCCGGCGGCGACGCCGAGAAGCCCGCGTCGAAGAGCTCCAAGGCGTCGCGCGCGAAGGAACCGATCGAAGAAGCGGCCTGACGTGTCCGCCCGCCGCCGCAAGAGGCACGAGGAGCCTGAGGAGCACGAGAACGAGGAGCGCTGGATGGCCTCCTACATGGACATGGTCACCGTGCTCATGTGCATGTTCATCGTGCTGTTCGCCATGTCGACGGTGGACGCGAAGAAGTTCGAGCAGCTGAAGGACTCGCTGGCGACCGGATTCGGCCAGGTGAAGACCCAGAAGGTCGACACCGCGTCAGGGGTCGTCGTCCCGCCGAAGCACGTGGACGAGTCCGGCAAATCGACCGAGTTCGCGCTCGCCCAGCAGGAGGTGCAGAACCTGCAGCACCTGCGCGACCAGATCCAGGCGGCGCTGACCCGGGACGGGCTGCAGGATGCAGTGCAGCTGAAGATCGACGAGCGCGGCCTCACGATCGGGCTGGTGGGCAACTCCACTTTCTTCGACTCGAACCGTGCGGAGCTGAGCGCCCGCGCCGTCTCCGTGCTGAACGACATCGGTCCGGTGCTCGCGCCCGCCTCCTACGGCGTCTCGGTCGAGGGTCACGCCGACCTGCGCCAGCCGGGCGCTCCGTATCCCACGAACTGGGAGCTCTCTGCGGGCCGTGCGACCAGCGTGCTGCGCCACCTCGTCGAGGTGAACGGCTTCCCTCAGGGCAGGATCGCCGCGGTCAGCTTCGGCTCCGCCCGCCCGGTCGACGGCTTCACCGGGACCACCGACAACGACCTCGCGCAGAACCGGCGAGTGGATGTGGTGGTGCTGTCCGCGCAGCCCGAGGCGGTCCGCAAGCTCATCCCGCAGGCATCCGAGACGCCTCCCGCCTCCACCGCGGCCGTCGGCGCCGGCTGACGCCGAGCCGCGATCAGCCGAGCGACACTGCGGTCCAGGAGACCGGCGGGAGTTCGAGGGTGAGCACGCCGTCCGCGAGCGCGGCGACGGGCGTCGGGCGGAGGCCCACCCGCTCCTGGTCCTGCATCGTGTTCTTCGCGTACACGTCGTCGTCCCACAGCGACACGGCCTCACGTACCCGGTCGACGCCGAGGTCGCGGACATCCACTCGCACGGTCTGCGTCTCCGTCGTGCTGCGGTTGACCACGAACAGCGCGGCCGAGCCGTCGGCCTCGTCAACGGTGGCGACCGCATCCACCAGGTCCGCCTCGCCGTGGACGGCGGTTTCGTAGGTGCCGGTCGAGACGCTGGGACGCAGCACCTCGCCGCGCGCGAGGCGACTCGTCACCGAGAACGGGAAGAACGTGGTCTGGCGCCAGGATGCTCCGCCCGGCTCGGTCATGATCGGTGCGATCACGTTGACCAGCTGGGCGAGGGATGCACTGGTCACCCGATCGTGGTTCTTCAGTAGCGTGATCAGCAGGTTGCCGAGCACGACGGCGTCGGCGACCGAGTAGACGTCCTCCAGCTGCCGCGGAGCGTAACGCCACTCGTCGTTGATCTCCTCCGACGCCTTGTGCTCGTCGAGGTACCAGATGTTCCACTCGTCGAACGAGATCTGGATGCGCTTCGGGTTCTTCAGCTTGTTGCCGACGTGGTCCGCCGTGGTGACGACCGTGTCGATGAAGTACTGCATGTCCACCGACGACGCGAGGAACGAGCCGAGGTCGCCGCCGCGCTCCTGGTAGTACGCGTGAGCGGAGATGTAGTCGACATTCTCGTAGGAGTGCTCCAGGACCGTGCGCTCCCAGTCGCCGAACGTCGGCATCCCGGAGCCGGAGGAGCCGCAGACGACCAGCTCGAGGTCTTTGTCGGCCATCTTCATGGCGGCGGCGGTCCGCGCGGCGAGCTTGCCGTAGTCGTCCGCGGTCATGTACCCGGTCTGCCAGGGGCCGTCCATCTCGTTGCCGAGGCACCACATCCGGATGTCGTGCGGCTCGGGTGTTCCGTTCGCGATGCGCTGGTCGCTGAGCGCGGTCCCCGACGGGTGATTCGCGTACTCGAGGAGATCCAGCGCCGCCTGGATGCCCCGCGTGCCGAGGTTGACGGCGAGCATGAGCTCGGAGTTCGTGAGCTTCAGCCAGCGCGAGAACTCGTCGAGGCCCACCTGGTTCGACTCCAGGGAGTGCCAGGCCAGGTCGCGGCGGACGGGACGCAGCTCGCGCGGGCCGACCGAGTCCTCCCACCGGAAGCCGGAGACGAAGTTGCCGCCCGGGTACCGGATGGTGCTCGTGCCGAGTTCGCGCACCAGCTCCACCACGTCGAGCCGGAACCCGTCTTCGTTCGCCGTCGGGTGTCCCGGCTCGTAGATGCCGTCGTAGACGCAGCGCCCGAGGTGTTCCACGAACGAGCCGAAGATGCGGCGGTTGACGGTCGCGACGCGCGCGGAGCGGTCGAGGGCGATGCGGGTCTCGAGCATGGTCTCCCGGGTTCCTACTTCATGTTCCTGATGGGGTTACAACGTTGTACAGGCCATGATGCGGGACGGATGTGACCGTGTCAAATGTTTTCGAACGCGCCCGATCGCAGGGGTTCGATCGGTCAGCGGAGGGCGCCCGGCCGCACCCGGACCGGCGCCAGCCACCCCGACACGATGACTGCCGTGATCGCTCCGGCGGCCATGATCGCCGCGAGCACCACCACCTGGAAGCGTCCGGCCTCCAGCGGGGACACTCCCCCGAAGATGGCGCCGACGAACGCGCCGGGCAGGGTCACGAGGCCGGTCGTCTTCGTCTGGTCGACCGAGGGGATGAGTGCCGAGTAGACCGCTCCCCGTGCCTGCTCCAGCGTCGACTGCCGCGGCGTCGCGCCCAGGGCGAGCCAGCCCTCCACCTCGTCCCAGTGATCGCCGACCGCTTCGGTGAACCGTCGCCCGGTGAGGGTCGCGATGCTCATGGAGTTGCCGATCACGATGCCGCCGATCGCCAGCGCGTAGCGCGAGCTGAACTCGATGGCGCCGGTGAGGAACACCACCGAGAACGACGCCACGACCCCGGTCGCCATGCCGGTGGCCATCATCAGCGCGTGCTGCCGCGACCAGCCGATGCGGTGCGTCGCGGTGGCCGCCGCCACCGAGAACATCACCAGCAGTGCCAGGGCGACCCAGCGCGGGTCGGTGATGACCCCCGCGAGGATGACGCTGATGATCGCGAGCTGGGCCGCGCCCGTCAGGATGGCGAGGGCGGGCGCCCAGCGATGCGGAACCCGGTACGCGGCCAGCACCGCCACCGCGAGCAGCGCGAGCACGGCGACGCCGAGGAGGGTCGGCGCCAGCTCCTGGAGGATGGGCACGGCACGAGCCTACGAGGGGATGGCCGCGAACGACGAACCCCCGCCGTGGCGGTGCACGACGGGGGCCCGAAGGTTCAGGATGCGCTGATCAGGCGCGAGCCTCCCGGCGGCGACGGATGACCATCAGGGCCAGGCCTGCGAGCAGGAGCAGTCCGGCGGCGATGGCCGGAACGGTGGCGTCCGAGCCGGTGGCGGCGAGCACTCCCGCCGGTGCGACGGCCGACACGCTGAACGCGACGGCCTGGACGGTGCCCGACGTCTGGCCGCTGATGACCAGCGTGTGGCTGCCCGCCGCCAACGAAGCGAGGAGTGCCGGGCTGAGGCTGATCTGCACGACGCCGTTCACCACGGGGAAGCTGCCGACGAGGACCGGAGTCGAGTAGGCGTACACGTCGACGAAGGAGTCCCTGCCGTTCCACTGCACCTCGGCGACGTAGCTCTTGCCGGTCTCGAGCGACGCGGGGAGGCCGGCGCTGGCCGGGGTCTCCGGCGTGACGCCCTGCGCTGCGAGGTAGGCCGGAAGGGCGTCGGAGCTGGCGACCGGCGCCGGGGCGGCGGCCTTCTGCGGCGCGACGACCCAGTCGGTCATGTTGGTGCTGTGCACCGAGGTCGGCGCGAAGCCTGCCTTGTGCCCGGTCACGATGACGCCGACCTGGAGGCCGGTCTCGGCTTCGGTCAGGGTGTAGGTCGGTGCGTTCGCCGCGTTCTCGATCTCGCCGCCGAACTGGCCGCCGGAGTAGTACCACTGGTAGTCGAAGGTGGTGCCCGCGGGCCATCCCGCGGTGGCGACGGTCAGCGTACTGCCGACCTTCGCGTCGCCGGAGATCGTCGCGGTGCCCGCAGCGAGCGGGTCCTGCACGAAGACGTAGCCGGTTCCGTCGAAGTGGAGGCCCGTGACGACCGGGCTGGTGCCAAGCACGGAGCCCACGCCGAAGGCGAGCACCTGAACGGTGTCGGTGCCCAGGTCGGAGATCAGTTCGCCCAGCGGCACCGGCGTGTTCGCCGTGACGACGGTGGTGCCGTCAGACGCGCTGGTGATGTCGTTGCTGCTGACCCAGTCCTGGTCCACGTCCGCGGTGTTGGCGCCCTCGACGGGCGTGGCCGGCCGGAGCGTTGTTGTCTCAGGAGCCGACGAGTCGCCGTAGGCGACGGGGAGCTGGAAGACGGCCGCGCCGGTGCCGGCCTTCGTCGTCCAGCTGATGTCTCCGCTGTTGATCAGGTCGAAGAGGTCGCTGCCACTGGGACGCGCGCCGGTCGCGTAGCCGTGGACGATCTGGGACTCGCCCGTCAGCTGCAGGCCGTCGGCGGTGATGCTGTAGTTGGCGGACGTGGCGCCGGCAACGGCCTGGTGCCACGTCGTGTAGGTGCTGCCGTTCTCGACGGGCGCGATGTCGGACGCGTGCACCTCCGTCGGCGTGTCGACGGCGGTTGCCGGGGCGGCCGCAAGAAGGGCCCCTCCCGCGGCGAGCGCGAGCGACAAGCCGAGAGCGGTTGCGCGGGCGGCGCGGCGGGTTCTGGTGGAGATCACGTTGGCGGGCACCATTTCGGTTAGAGGTCAGAAGTCGGGGGCTGAGAAATTCTCAACGAACGTTATGGATATCCCCTGCATTCCCCTCACGGAGTCTATGAGAACGATTTCCCATCCGGATACCCCCGCTTGAGGGGGTGCTGCCATACGGCGCGAGCTCGGAGTGGCGACCCGACTCGTAGAGTGCACATCGCGGAGGACGTAGCTTCGGTCCGCTAGGGCGCGAGGTCCGGCAGCGACCGCCCGAAAACTCTCCTGAGGGCGTCTGCCGCCGCGTGGAACCCTCCCATGCCGTGGACCCCGGGCCCTGGGGCTACAGCGCTCGAGCAGATGTATGTCCCGGGACGGTTGAGCCGCCATGGCGATGGGCCGAGGGTCGGGCGTCGGATGAAGCTCAGCCCAGTCGTCCTGCCGCCCAGGATGTCTCCTCCTTCGAGGTTCCGGTTGATGTTGTTCAGTTGGCGGGGGGTGGTTATCACTTTCTCGAGGATCGTGTCTCGGAATCCGGGGGCGAAGCGCTCGATCTGACGCAGTATGGGTTCGGTCATCGTCCGATCCGTCGCGCATTGGGGGAGCCTGGTGTAGGCCCAGACCACGTGCCGATCCGGCGCCCGTCCAGGATCGACGACAGTGGGTTGGACGAGCATCACGAATGGGCTTTCCGGGACCCTTCCCCGCGCGATGTCGTGTTCGGCCGTATGGAGTTCGCGTGCGTCGCCCCCGACGTGGACGGTCGCGGCGTTGCGGACCGCCGAATGGCGCCATGGCAGTGGCTCACTGAGCACCGCGTCGACCTTGAACACAGCAGGACCCTGCCGCAGTCGCTGGAACTGTCGTTGAGCGCGCGAGTTGTGTGCCGGGCCCAGTATCCGGAGTGCATCAGCCGGGGAAGTGTCAAGGAGGAGAGCCCGGCAGGCGGGGATGTCTGCGAGGCTGTCGATCCGGCGATCGAGGTGGATACGGCCTCCGTGTGCCTGAAAGTCGTCGACCATTGCGTCTGTGACCGATTGCGCGCCGCCGCGCGGGAGTGGCCAACCTCCGGCGTGACCAAGCACGGCAAGCGACGTTCCAATGCCCGCGGCCGCCAGGCTATCCAATGGGGCCCCAGCGTGCGCAGCCACGCCGGCGAACAGCGCTGCCGCCTTCGAACCAGCGACTGAGAGAGTACGGGAGCTCAGCAGCGACCGTCCGACGGCGGTTCCGAGACGCGCCAGAGATGACGTGTGAGCAAGGCTGCTGATCACCGGCGTCAATGCGAGATCGGCAAGCTCATGGGGATCGCGCGCGAGGCCTGCGAAGCGAGCATTCCACGAACGTCCTCCGCTGCCCAGCTCGGCGACCGTGCGGATGAGGTCCCGGTATGCAACGGCGGCGTCGCCGTTGTCCAGTGGGTGCGCGTAGGAGATCTCGGGCGTGAAGAGATCGACCCGGCGCTCGAGCTGCCACTCCCTGAAGAAGCGCGATGCTGTGGCAAAAGGAAAGACGGCCGGGCCGACGTCAAACGATGTCCCCTCGGCGGAGACTTCTGTGCGCATTGCTCCTCCGGGAGCTGACGCGGCTTCGTAGACTGCGACCTCGAGGCCGGCCCGCGCGAGGATGATTCCCGCCGCTAGACCGTTAGGTCCCGCGCCCACGATGACAGCGTCGAGGTCGATGCTGGCTCCGTTCCAAAGCTTCTTGTCGTAGTGGTTACCTATTTCGTGCCTGGGTGGCCGCACTGGGGCGGGCCTGCGCCCCAGTGCGACCATTTGGTTACCAGCCGTAGGCCCAGCCAAACCCGGAGACGACCGAGGCGACTCCCACTGCGGCAGCGACCACGACGGGTGTTGCGGTGACAGGTGCAGCTGTTCCGATAGTCATCTGGGTACTCCGGATGGAGTTGTGCTGTCGTGCGTTGATTCGGTCGGTGACCATGATTCTCCTTCGTGTTGTTGGCGCATCCGGATGGATGACGGCTAGAGGTACCTGGGCCAGGGCAGGAGCTCGACTACTTGCGGTACACGGCGGTAACGGTTCCACTGAGCGGCTCGATTGGGCTTCCGGTGAGCCCTGCGGTGTGGCAGACCGCGGTGAAGCCTGTGGCGGAGGCGTAAGCGTCGAGTTCGGCGAGGGTCGTGACTCGGCTGTCCTCGCTCATGAACGTCGCGGTTCCGTTGTCGATCCAACAGTGGTCGAGATGCCAGTCGCTGCCTTCGAGCTCGGAGAAGCTGACGAGCGCTTGGCCTGGGCCTGGATAGGGCACGGCGTAGGTGATGGAATGCTGCTGATGCATGGCCTGGACGAGGTCGGGGTTGTGTGTTTCGACGACGAAGGTGCCACCTGGCTTGAGCGCGGCAGATGCCTTGCGAAACACAATTGCCTGATCGTCGGCCGCGGTCGCCATTGCGAGGGTTCCACAGACGCACAGGATCATGTCGTTCCCGTCTGGGTAGTCGCCGTCGATCATGTCGTCGATCTGGCAAGAGATGAGTCCGTCGGTGTCGACTACGGCAAGTCTTGCGATCATCTCCGGGCTGACGTCGATGCCGCGGTAACAGATCGGAGTCCCGCGCTCGCTCAAGTGCTGAGCCAGAGGGATCGCAATGCGCCCTGTTCCCACGCCGAGTTCGAGAATGTGCGCGCTCTGGTTGGGGACGTGCTGAGCTAGCCACTCGATCTCGGCCGGGGCGACGGCATCGCGGGGAAAGATCTGGTCGTAGACGTCAGCGAAGTCGCGGCCGTACCCGAGATAGGTTGCTGTATTCGTTGTCATGTTTGCTCCAGAGGGATGAACGGGGATCGGAGAATCTCGTCGGGCTCGACAGTGCCGTCGTAGCCCGTGCTGCTGGCGAGCATGAATTGGTATCCGGCGACGGGATCGGTCGATGCCTCTCGGATGTGTCGGAGGACGAACGATGACAAGACCCGGTAGGCCGGTGAGGCTAGTACAGCGTCATGCCCGAACGGAATGGTTCCCATCAGGTCAGCCGTGGCGTCGAATATGCCCTTATCTGTGCGGCGACTGGGGAACCACACGAGATGGCTGAGCCGGCGTGAGCTGATCTGATGGGTTTCGACCCAGTTGGATTCGACGCCAGTTGCGCTCAGGGTCCGGTGCAGGACGTGGAAGTCGTTCTGTGCCGGCTCAGGTGCGAAGAAGCGCCAGTTCGGCAGCCAGAAGCCGAGCTTGTCTTTGTTGCGGAACCGGTCGAACATCCGGTTGGGGTGCTGCGAGAAGATCGTGGCGGTGAGCAGGACGGATGCCGCTGCAGCCGTCATGAGCTCGGGAACCGGTATACGTCTCATGCGGCTGCCTCGGCCATGAAAGCGGCGATGGCGTGACTGGTCGCTGCAGCGTGGTCGCGGTTGGTCATGATCGAGTCATGGTCTGCACCCCGGATCACCACACGGGTAGAGGCAGAGTGGCTCATCGCGAGATCCGCGTGCAGGTGTTCTTGGGCCGGGTCGGCTCGGAGCGTGTGCTCGGCAGTGATCACCAGGGCTGGAATCGGGACGGTGGTCAGAGTGGTGGTCCGTCTTCGGCTGAAGCGGCGGCGGGCGTCGGCCCACTCGCGGGCACCGCTGAGCCAAAGCCGAGAATCGCGGTACTGGTCCAACGCGTCCTTGCGGGCCTGTTGGGGCAGATCACCGACCCACGACGGGACGTGCAGCAGCCATCCGAGTCCGGCCCTCAGGCTGCTCGGAACGCCGGTAAACGCGCTGCTGAGCCCGTCGGCTCCTTTGCGCTGACCGTCAGAGAGGCTGAGCTGACCGGGGTGCGAGGAGTCCACGTAGATGACCCCGGCGAGGACCCGGTCGCTGATCTGCGCAGCGCGCCGCGCCACAAGCCCCCCAAGTGAATGACCGCCAACGAAGATCGTGGTCACTCCCTCGGGGAGGGCGTCGATGAGGTCCGCGAGGTCTTCGCCGCTGTCGGCCGAGCTGTACCCGCCGTTGACGTTCTCGGACGGTCCGTAGCCTGCACGCCAGTACGTGATGACGTCGATGTCGGTGGGCAGGTGTTCAATGATCCACGCGAAATGCTGCGGGGTTGATGCCATGCCGTGGTCCAGGATGAGCACTGGCACCCCGGGGACGGCCCCCGATCGCTGCCACTGATAGTGCAGGGTGTTGCCGCTTGTGCACGTGATTGTGCGACTACCGGGCCGACGACGACGGACGCGTGACCGGCGCAGCACTCCTGTGAAGGTTCCGCCTGCGAGAGCGGCCCCAACGCTGACGAGGGTCATGGCAGGGACAAGCTTGGACTTTGGCCGCGTATTGGTGGTGTACGCGACGGCTGGCAGCATCGAGCCGAAGGCGGTGAGAAATCGTCCCAAACCCATAGATCCTGCGATGAACGTGTGGAATGCGGCTGCGGCCGCGATGAACGATTGGGTGAGTCGACCGTTGGCGACGAAGACCAGAGGGAAGAGGCCCTCGAAAGCGAGCATGCTGTGGGCGCTGACCTTTGCGAGTCTGGGACGGTCCTTGAGAAACCGCCAAAGCAGACGGTTGCCGTACGCACGGGTCCGCATGACACCCGAGACAGCGGTGCCCGTTCGCCATGATCGGCCGAAGAGCTTCACCCACCCAGAAACGGCATAGGCGAGCGCGGATTGAAGAGCGATGTACCAGATCGCCGCGTCCTGCACTCCGGGCTCGGGTACGGCGCGTGCGACGAACGCGGCCGTTGCGGTCTGGAAGCAAACCTGGTCTGACCCGTCGCTTCCGTAGGTTGATCGCGGATAGAGCGCAGCCGCGGAGGCGGCGAGGTAGCCATTTGCGATCGCGCGGACCTTGGGGCCCGCGGGTACCAGCAATGCCGCGGACGCGAGGACCCGGCCAACATGAAGGCCACGGGAGACAGTGGGCCTGCTCGCCGCGGAAAGAGTGCGTTGTTGCCATGCGGGAAGGTTGGCGAACCGGTCGCGGATGATCCCCCAATCACCCAGGGAACCCGGTTCGAACTCGCGCGGACGGGCCAGGTACTCCGCCGAGGAGACGATGGTCGTAGCGGCGGTAAGTCGTTCGATCGAACGAAGGGTGCCTTCGCGGTCGATGTCGATCGGGGCGAAGGCACCCTTCAGCCGGGAGTTCGTCACCTCCCGGCCGCCTGCCCAACCGCGAAGCCGATTCCGAAGACACCCAGCACAGCTGCCCCGAGACCGACCACCGCTGGGGTGGCCGCAACAGGGGCTGCCCTGTTGATCTGCAGCGTGGCGGTCGTCATGGGCGTCCGGGTGCTGCTGGTGCGCTCACAAATGGTGGAGGCGATGTCCATGGTCGATTCCTTTCGTTCGTCAGCGGATGGCGTAGCCGATGAGCAGTCCGACGCCGTAGGCGACGGCGAGCACGGTGACTGCAGCCGGAGTTGCGGTCACCGGCGAGGTGCTCGCGGTCTCCAGGGACGCGCCGGTCATCGGCTGACTCGATCGTGTGTTCATGGTGGCGGCGATGCTTGTCATCGGTTTGCCCTTTCTGTGTTGTGCGCTACGCGCGGGTGGATCTGAGGTCGTTCAGGCGTAGGGGGCGGTCGTAATGGATCACTCCGCGCTGGAACATCGCGATCGCGAGCTTGAGGATGACCGCTCCGATCACCAGCAGACCGAGGCCGATGCCTGCACCGAGGAGAGGGTGAAGCGCGCCTGTGGCGTTCACGATCAGAGCGGTCGTCGGCGCGGTCAGCGGGAAGAAGGTCAGCACCTGCACCACCGCGCTGTGCGGAGTCATCAGAATTGTCGTAATCAAGTAGAGCGGGGCGATCGTGAAGATGACCACGGCCGTATAGAAAGGGGCCGCCTCTTTGGCGGTGGGCATCGCGGCACCGATGAGCACGAGCAGGGCAGTCATCATCAGCACACCGCCCGCCAGCAACAGCAGGCCGACGCCGATACGCACCGGGTCGACGGTGATGCTGCTGACCCCCAACTCATCGAGAGGTAGCCAGGAGGCGGCGGCAGCGTAGATCGCGACGCTTGCGACGGCGACGATGCCGATCTGGATGAGTCCCACCAGCGCGAGGGCGAGGATCTTCCCGTGGATCAACGCCCGCGCGGGTAGCGATATCAGAAGCATCTCGCTGATGCGGTTCTCCTTCTCCTCCACGGTCGAGTTGAGCATCTGATTGCCCAGGAGGGACACGATGAGCAGCAGCAGGACGCCGATCAGAGCGGGCAGGACGACTGCGCCGAGACCGGCGGCCGGTTCGCCGTCGCTGTAGGTCTGGAGGTCGGTGTGCGGCGTCGTCCTGACGAGCTCAGCTGCGTGCCGGGAGGCCAGCGATTCGTCGACGCTGTCGGTGAAGAGTCGGGTCGCGAGTGCAAGGTAGTCACCGTTCCCGATGAGTCCTCGATCGGCGGCAACGATTGTCACCGGCTCGCTTGCCGGGTCCGCCGGGAAAGCGATGTACGCTGCGAGCTTGCCGGCCTTCGCTCTTTCTGCAGCGTCGGCTGTGGCTTGGGTTCCTCCGATCTGTGCTGCGACCGTGTCGGAGATAATTCCTGATCGGTCGCTGTACTCGAACGCGATCGCGTCATGGGCTTCCGGCTCCGCGTTACCCGCCCATGCCACGATGAGCACCATCGCGGCGAGAATCCCAGGGAGCAGGAGAGCCGACACCCAGAACTGCGGCTTGCGCAGCGTCCGTGTCAGCTCGAAGCGGGTGACGACCACGACCGGTGGGCGGCTCATGCCGGCACCTTTTCTCCATAGACGCGAACGAAGACTTCATCCATCGAAATGGGGCACGGCTGGAACGCCCTCGGCTTCGCGCCACTCCGCACCAGGTACTCGAGGATGTCCTCGTCGCGCGCGTTCGGTCGGGGACGCAACTCTTGTGCGCCATCCACCATGTCCCCACGCGTGTAGAGGTTCGACTCGGGGATCGCACCCGTAGAACGGACGAGGATCGTCGGCGTTCCGAAACGCTCCTGGATGTCGGCGATCGTTCCGTAGGCTGCGGCGCGCCCCTCGCGTAGCAGCAGCACACGGTCGCAGAGACGCTCGACCTCGTCCATGTTGTGCGTGACAAGGATGACAGTGGCGCCCTCCTCTTGGCGCTCGGCGATCAGATCCATGAGCAGTTGCCGGTTCACCGGGTCCAGACCCTTGGCCGGCTCGTCCAGGATCAGGAGGCGCGGCTCGCCGAGCATCGCGATTCCGAGCTGGATCTTCTGCTGCTGACCGCCCGAGAGCTTCTCCAACTTCAGCTGCGACTTGTCCGCCAGCCCCACACGCTCTAGATAGTCCGTCGACCAAACTTTCGCTTGAGCGCGATCGATCCCCTTGATCTCGGCGAAGTACACCATGATGTCGAGCACCGCGTCCTTGCGATAGAGCCCCCGCTCTTCCGGAAGATATCCCACTCGGGCGCCCTGGCCCGGCACGAACGGACGACCATCGATCAGGAGCTCGCCACCGGTCGCCGGCCACATGCCCAGCAGAGCCCGCAACGTCGTGGTCTTGCCCGAGCCATTGCTCCCCAGGAACCCGAACGTCTCACCGGGCTCCACTACGAAGGACAGATCGTCGACGACGGTCCGATCACCGAAGCACATCCGGAAGTTCTTCACCTCTACACGCATGCATATCCCCATACATCATTTAAATATGATGTCTGAGTGTATATAGGCCGGCTTCCGCCGTGAAACCCGGACTGTCCTCAATTGCCGCCCGCCCGAGTGGTGAGTGGATGCGCAAAACCGGCCCGAGTGGCGACTGGAGGTCGCAACTCGGGCCGGTTCAGGCCGGAAGCAGGGATCAGCGCTTCAGGTTGGTCAGCTCCTGGAGCACCTCGTCGGAGGTGGTGATGATGCGAGCGTTGGCCTGGAAGCCGCGCTGGGCGACGATCAGGTTCGTGAACTCCTGCGACAGGTCGACGTTCGACATCTCGAGCGAGCCTCCCTGCAGCTGACCGAGGCCGTCCTCGCCCGGTCCGCCCAGCTGTGCCGCGCCGGAGTTGACGGTAGCCCGGTAGGTCGAGCCTCCCGCCTTCTCGAGGCCGCCCGGGTTGACGAAGGTCGCCAGCGCGATGCGGCCGACGGCCTGCTTGTCGCCGTTCGAGAACAGGCCGGTGATCGTGCCGTCCTTGTCGAGAGTGAACGACTCCAGGGTGCCCGCTGCGCGGCCGTTCTGGTCCTTGAAAGCGATCGTCGTGATGCCGGAGAAGCCGCTCACCGACGCGAGGTTGACGGCGACGCCGCCGACGGTGAGCGCACCGCCGCCGGTGAGCACGCCGTTCGTGAAGGTGAGCGTCCCGGTGCCGGTGGCTCCGGACGCGTCCGCGCCCGCCACATCCCAGCCCGCCGCCGTCTTGGTGAAGGTCAGCGTGAGCTTGCGCGCGGTTCCGTTGGCGTCGAAGACGTTCACGTCGCGCACCAGCTGGTCGCCGTTCGCCGCATCCGACGGCAGGTTGCCCGTCACGTTCGCCGTGGTCGTCGCTGCAGCCGGTGCGACCGCCTTCAACGGAATGGTGATGTCGCTGAGCGCGCCGCCCTGCTGGACGACCCCGTTCACGGCGTTCCACCCCTGCAGGATCGCGCCGCCGGGTCCCACCAGGCGGCCCAGGGCGTCGGGATCGAGCGACCCGGCACGCGTGTACACGGTCTCGCCGCCGACCTTCGTGACGAAGAATCCGTCGCCGTTGATCATCATGTCGGTGGAGCGACCGGTCGCCTGCGCGGCACCCTGGGTGAAGTTGGTGGAGATGCCGGCGACCAGCACGCCCAGCCCGATCTGAGCTGGGTTGGTGCCGCCGGTCTCCGGCTGCGCGCTGCCGGCGCCGCGGACGAGCTGCGAGAGCGTGTCCTGGAACTGCACGGCGGAGGCTTTGAAGGCCGTGGTGTTGACGTTGGCGATGTTGTTGCCGGTGACGTCGAGCATGGCCTGGTGCGAGCGGAGGCCGGAGATGCCGGAGTAGAGCGAGCGGAGCATGGGTGGATCCTTTCGTGAGGAAAATCGCGGGGTGTGGGGTCAGGCCGGAGTAACGACGCCGAGGATCGCGTCGAGCGCGAGCTTCTGGTCGCCGACGGACACGATCGGGACGGATCCCGCGTACGAGACGGACGAGGCGACGCCGGTCTTCGTGTCGCCGTTCTTGTCGAGGTAGCTCACGGTGTGACCGATGAGGGCCGCGGCCGCCTGCCGCATCTGCAGGGCGAAGCCCTCCTGCGCGGTGGTGTCCATGTTGGTGAGCTTCTCCATCATGGCCAGCTGGGTGGTCTGCGAGATCATCTGGTTGGTGTCCATGGGCGAGCTCGGGTCCTGGTTGCGCAGCTGGGTCACCAGCAGTTGCATGAACGCCTCGCTGTCGAGCGACTGCTTCGGCGCACGCGTGGGGGCGCTGGAGTAGATGCCCCCGGTGGAGGCGGAGTCTGCTCCGGTGATGGGGTCGACGGCCACGGTGGCTCCCTTCTAGACGATCAGGTCGATGGTGTGGGTTGACCCGTCCGCGGTTGCGGGCGGGGTGGAGCGGGTGGATGCGGCGGGCGCCGCGGCCTGCCGGGTCTCGTCGCGGCCCTGGCCGAGGAGTTCGCGGCCCCCGGTGGGCGCATCGTGCTGCGGTGAGGGCTGGTTCTGCGACGACAGGTCGAGCGACCCCGACAGCCCCGCACCGCTGAGGTCGCGGCGCAGGTCGGGCAGGATGGCGCGCAGGGCGTCGCGGCCCGCGTCCGTCGGGGCGAAGAGTTCGACACGGACGCCCTCGCCACCGACATGCGCCCGGACCGTCACGGGCCCGAGCGTGTCGGGCGTGACGTGGACCGTCATGACGTGCTCACCGGACCCGGCCGCGGCCAGCGTGAACACCGGTCGGGCGAGCTGGGAGGTGAGGGGAGGAGGGGTGGATGCGGCGGCCGCCGGTGCTGCGGCGGCCTGCGGCGGCAGGGCGCGGTCCGTGGGCGCGGCGGCCGGGGCGGGCGTCGCCGTGGCGGGTGACGCGGCCGGCGCGGCGTCCACGGCTACCGCTGGAAGCTTCGGGCGAAGGGATGGGGTGACTGCGGGGCTCCCCGTCTGGCCGGCGGGCACTTGGGCGGCAACACCCTCGACTCCAGCCGCCAGTGCTGATCGCGCCGGGGCGGCGGGGGCGTTACCGAGCGCCGCCTGCGATCCCGGTGCCTGCGGTTCCAGCGCCTGCGCTCCCAGCGTCCGGGACGCCGGCGTCTGCGTCGCCGGGGCCGGGGCCGGGGCCGGCGAATCGTCGACCGGGACCGTCGTCGTCGCCGCGGTCCCGGTTCCGGCCGCCGCTGCGGGAGTCGTGGTGGCACGCGCGCCCGACACGACAACCGATGCGGGCGCGATGGTTTCCGCGGCTCCCCCGCCGATCGCCGCCGCGACCGCGGAGGCCGCGGTGGACGAGTCCACCGGGGACATCGTCGGAGAACCGCCGCCCACTGCCGCGGCCGACGAACTCGGGGGTGCAGCTGCGGCCGTGCGCGGGACCGAGCCGGGCACCGGCGCGACCGCCTCGGCGACCGTCGCGGCCAGAACCGGCGAGCCGTGCCCCACCGCTACAGTCGAGGCGTGCTGCGCTGACACCGTCGAAGCGGGCGCGGCGACCGGAGACTCCACAGCGGGAGCGGTCTCCGTGGCGGTCACGGCAACCGGGGCCCGTGCCGCGGTCGTCTCCGCCGGCACCGCCACTGCCGCACCCGTGACAGCCGCTGCCGCACCCGTCGAAGCGTCCGGCCCCGCCGCGGCAGCAGCATCCACCCCACCGCTCAGGGAGGCCGTGCCGGACGCGGTGTCCGCGCGGTCGCGGCTCGGCCGCTCCGTGTCCCGGTGCCCTGCGCGCGGGGCGGCATCCACCGCTCCCTTCAGGAACGTGTCGAACGCGGCCGCCGAACCTTTCGCGACTCCCGAACCGGGTGCCCGGCCGCCCACCGCCGGCGCCGGCGGCGCTACTGTCGCACCGCCCGCGTTCACAGTGACCCTCCCTGCGTCAGCGAGGCGAACAGCGAGCGCAGCATGTCGGCCTGCGCCGACGAAGCGGACGCGCTCGGCGCGGCCGTCGCGGGAGCCGCCTGCGGCACCACGCGGCGGATGGTCACGATGTCCGAGTCCTTCATCCAGTTGTCCACGAGGCTGACGTTCCGTCCTTCGCTCGGTGCATGGATGACCTTGCCGTCGCCCGCGTAGATGACGATGTGCTCTCCGCCGTTCGTCACGATGATGTCGCCGGGCTGTGCCTGTGCGAGCGAGGGGACCTCCGTGCCGATGGTCGACTGGCCGGAGACGAGGCGCGGCACATCGATCCCGAGGTCCTTGAAGACGCGCTGGACCAGCCCCGAGCAGTCGAGGCCCGAGGCGCTGGTGCCGCCGAAGACGTACGGAACACCGAGGTACTTCTTCGCGTCCGCGACGACGTCCGCCCCGGTGACGGCGCCGGTCGACGTGCCGTCGGTCGCCCCCAGGGCTCCGGAGAGCGCCGACGCGAAGTCGGTCGCCGACGCGCCCGATGTCTTCGAAGCCGACGACGCACCCGACGCCTTCAACCCGGTGTCGAGCTGGACCAGCGTCGCCTGGATCTGCGCGATCCGGGCGATCGCATCCGTCACGGTCATGCTTCTCCCCCTTCGCGGGCCCGCTGCCAGGCGCCGGTCGCGATCTCGTCGATGGCGGCCTGCTCGGCGCTGAGGTCGCCGGCGACGACGCCCTCGCGGTGGCGGGTCTCCAGCTTCTCCAGGCCGACCGCGCGCTTCTTCGCCTCGGTGAACGCGTGCTGCGCCACCTCGGCCTGCGCCTCTGTCTCGGCGGCGAGCGCAGTCAGGTCCGCGAGCATGCTGCGACTGGAGGCGCGGGCCGCAGCCATCGCGAAGAGCGTGCTCGCGTCGGTTGCGTCCACCGGGACCGCGTGCAGCGCCGCGATCGCGCGCGCCTGCCGCTCTCCCGCATCCCGCCGCAACGCGTTGGCCGCGGCGAGGTCGCTCGCGGCGTGCTCCTTCTCGATCTGCCGCAGCCGCAGCAGCCCGGCCAGTGCGAACGCTCGTGCCATCACGCGCCTCCCAGCATTCCGACGAGCGCGTCCAGGCGCGCCCACGAGTCCCGCGCATCGGCCGGTTCGCCGATCCCCTGCTGCAGGAAGGCGTCGATGGCGCCCGCGTGCGCGACCGCGGCGTCCACCTTCGGGTTGGTCCCCGGCTTGTACGCGCCGACATCGAGCAGGTCCTGCGCCGAGACGCGGGCGGCGAGGATGCTGCGCAGCGCGACCGCCGCGGCCCGCTGCTGCGGCGTGGTCACGCGCGACGCGAGCCGCGACACCGAACCGAGCACGTCGACGGAGGGGAAATGCCCGACGACCGCGAGCCGCCGGTCCAGCACGACGTGGCCGTCGAGGATGGAGCGCGCCGCGTCGGCGATCGGCTCGTTGTGGTCGTCGCCGTCCACCAGCACCGTGTAGAGACCGGTGATCGATCCGGTCTCGCCGGTGCCGGCGCGCTCCAGGAGCTGCGCCAGCAGCGAGAACGTCGAGGGCGGGTAGCCGCGCGTCGCCGGCGGCTCCCCCGCCGACAGCCCGATCTCGCGCTGCGCCATCGCCACGCGGGTGAGCGAGTCCATCATCAGCACGACGTCGGCGCCCTCGTCGCGGAAGGCCTCGGCGATCCGGGTCGCGGCGAAGGCCGCGCGGAGCCGCATGACGGCCGGCTCGTCCGAGGTCGCCACCACCACGACCGAGCGGGCCAGTCCTGCTGCGCCGAGGTCGTCTTCGAGGAACTCGCGAACTTCGCGGCCGCGCTCCCCCACCAGTGCGATCACCGACACCTGCGCGTCCGTCCCGCGCGCGATCATCGACAGCAGCGACGACTTGCCGACGCCGGAGCCGGCGAACAGGCCGAGGCGCTGCCCCCGGCCGGTCGTCGCCATCGTGTCGAGCACCCGCACGCCGAGACCGAGGGGCTCCAGGATGCGCGCACGGCGCATCGCGTCGGGAGCGCGATTGCCGAGAGGCACGAACCCGTCCGGCGCGATCGGCCCCTTGCCGTCGACCGGACGCCCGAGGGCGTCGACGACGCGGCCGAGCATCCCGCGCCCGGTGGGCACCAGCAGCGGGGCACGAACCGCCCGCGCCGGTGCGCCCGCCGCGACGCCGGTCAGTGGCCCGTACGGCATGACCCGCACCCGATCGGCGGTCGTGGCGACGACTTCGGCGTGGACGCCCGGCTCCGCGCCGATGACCACGACGTCGCCGATCGCCGCGGGCACGCCCTCGAGTTCGGCCCCGAGGCCGACGACGGCACTGACCCGGCCGACGCGCTCGACGCCCGCCGCTCCCACGGCGGCATCCCAGCGGCTCAGGACGGCGCTCATGACAGCGCCTCCTTCGCGCGCTCGAGGGCCTGGTGGATGCGCGCATCCAGCCACCCGTTCGGCAGCTCGCCGATCGCATCGCCGGGCGACAACGTCGGGTCGGGGATCAGGCGAACCTCGTCGCCGACGTGACCCATCCCGCGGAGGATCCCGAGATCGTCCGGGTGCAGCCGGATCGCCGGCACGGCTCCGCCGTCCACTGCGGAGATCACGCGATCGACCGCTGCGCGCGCGGCGGCCACCCTGTCGTGCAGCGCGACGCCGACGACGACGCCCGCCAGTTCGAAGGCCGCCTCCACGAGCGCGGACTCGGCGTCGGCCAGCACCGGAACGGTCGCCTCGCGCAGTTCGATCGCGGCCCCGCGCAGCGCGGTCACGAGCACTGCGACGCGGTCGGCCGCCTCCGCGCTCTCGACGGCGCGCGCATCCTCGGCCTGGGCCATCCACAGCGCCTGCTCCTGCGCTGCCGCGCGGCGGCCCTCCGCGAAGCCCGCGGCGTACCCCCGGGACCGTGCGGTCGCCATCGCGGCGCGCTCGTGGTCCGTCTCGGTGAGAACCGGGACGGCGAGCGGCTCGAAGGCGAGCGCGGCGTCACTCGACATACGCGTCTTCGTCCCCCCGCTGCACGGTGATGGCGCCGGTCGCTTCCAGGTCGCGGATGGCACGGACGATCTCGGCCCGCGCGTCCTCGACCTGCGAGACGCGCACCGGGCCGAGGATCCGCACCTCGTCCTCGAGGATCTCGCGGTTGCGCTCGGAGAGGTTCGTCGTGATGACCTCCGAAACGGCCTGCGCGGCGCCCTTCATGGCGACCGCCAGCACCGCCGCATCCACCCCGCGCAGCACCTGCTGGACGTCCCGCGACTCCAGCCGGACGATGTCCTCGAACGTCAGCATGCGCGAGCGCACCTCCTCGGCGAGCTGCGGGTCGCGCTGTTCCAGCGCCTCCAGCAGGGCCTTCTCGGTGGCCGCATCGGAACGGTTGATGATGTCGACCAGCGGCTGCACTCCCCCGACGGCGTCGGAGGCGGTGCGCGACGACACCACGGCGCTGGCGCGCTGCTTGAGCGTCTCGGCGACCACTCGGACGGCGTCCGGGCTGGGCGAGCCCATCGTCGCGATGGCGTGCGCCACCTCGGTACGGGCGGTGTCGTCGAGCCCGGCCAGGATGCGCGACGCATGATCGGCACGGAGGTGCGCGAGCACGAGAGCGCTGGTCTGCGGCAGCTCGCCGGCGAGCAGCATCTGCACGTGGGCGGGCTCCACCGCATCCAGGAACTCGAACTGCTTGCCGGCGAGATTCGACGCCACGCGGTTCAGCACGCCCGTGGCGCGTTCTGCGCCGAACGACGCCTCGAGCAGCCCGACGGCGATGTCGCGACCGCCACGCGCCGACACCGTGCCCCGGGTCGCCAGATCGTGGAACTCGCTGAGCGCCTTCTCGGCGATCCCCGGGTCCACACGGCGCAGACGGAGGATCTCCGCGGTGATCTCGTCGGCCTCCTCGTCGGAGAACTGCTTCATCACCTGGGCGGCGCGCTGCTGATCCATGTTCATCAGCACG
This sequence comes from Leifsonia sp. T36S-04, assembly GCF_042465655.1. Classification (GTDB taxonomy): domain Bacteria; phylum Actinomycetota; class Actinomycetes; order Actinomycetales; family Microbacteriaceae; genus Leifsonia. The sequence goes on along the minus strand of NZ_CP146286.1, from coordinate 3,379,638 downwards.
ACGGCGACCTTCTGCGCGCCGGTCAATGCGGTGCTCATACGCCCGCCCTGTCATCCATCAGGCTGCGGAGGAACTCCGCCGTGCGCTGGGGGTCGCGCTCGGCGAGCGCCTCGATGTCGGCCTTCCGCCGGTCCGCCTCGAGCTCGGCGGGGTCCGGAGTGAGGTCGGGTAGCGGGTCGAGCTGCATCGGGACGGTCGGCGCGGCTTGTTCGAGCGCGATCGGGAAGGTGCCCGCCCCGACAGCGAGCGTCGCGGCGTCCGCAGCCAGCTCGTCCGACTCGGCCGCGCGGCGGCGGCTCCGGCGGAACAGGATGAACGCGATGATCGCTGCCGCGACGATGGCCGCGGCGATGACCGAGGTGCGGATGATGCTGGTCAGCTGGTCCGCTGCTGCCGCATCCTTCGTCGCCTGCAGCGCCTTGGCCGCCTCGGTGGCACCCGCCTTGCTGAACGGCACCATCTCGACGCTCACCGAGTCGCCGCGCTTGATGTCGATTCCGGCCGCCGCGTTGACCAGGCTGCGGACCTCGTTCGCACTGACCCCGCCGACCGCGTCGGAGTTGAGCGCGACCGAGACCGTCTGCCGCTTGATGGCCCCGGCCGGGATGGTGCGCTGCTCGGTGACCTTGTCGACCGCGTTGTCCTTCGTGGTCGACTCGGAGTTGAACGTTCCGTTGCCGTTCGTGCCGTTCGGGACGGCGATGTTGTCCGGGCCGAGCACTCCGGCGCTCGCGCCGCCTCCCGAGCCCGTGTAGGTCTCCTTCTGCGTCGACTCGCTCAGCGAGGGCGCGGCAGTCGGAGTGGTGTACGACTCCTCGGTGCGCTGGGCGCTCTCGCTGCTGACATCGGCCGCGACGGCGACCGTCGCGTTGCCCACGCCGACGACCTTGTCGAGCATCTCCTGCACGGCGGCCTTCACACGGGTCTCGTAGTCGCCCGCCTGCTTGTCCGCTCCCCCGGTCGCCCCGCCGCCGACGGTGCTCAGCACGGTTCCGTCGGCGTCGACCACGGCCACATCGGTCGGCTTCATGCCGGCCACCGCAGCGCTGGTGAGGTGCACGATGGCCTGCACCTGGTCGGCGCTGAGCGTCACGCCGTTCTGCGTCTCGACGAACACCGACGCGGTGGGGTCCTTCTTCTCGGCGGCGAAGACGGTGTCCTCCGGGATCGCGAGCCGAACGGACGCTGCCTTCACGCCCTTCATCGCGCCGATGGTGTTGCCGAGTTCGCCCTCCATCGCGCGCTTGTAGGTGACGTTCTGCTGGAACTCGGACGACGTCACGCCCATCTTGTCGAGCAGCGAGTATCCGCCCGTGGAGGTGGCGGGAAGCCCGGCCGACGCCGCCTTCAGCCGCTCGTCGTAGACCTTCTCCTGCGGCACCAGGATGGTGGCGCCCCCGTCGGTCAGCTGGTACGGCACCCCGTCGGTGCGCAGCTGGTCGACGATCGCGGAGGCATCGGACGCCGCCACACCGGAGAACAACGGCGTGTACGACGGCTGAGAGGCCCAGAGGGCGATGCCCGTGGCTCCGAGGGCGAGCACGCCAACGCCGATGAGCGCGATGACCCGCTGGGCCACGCTGAAGCCGCGGATGGAGTCGCCGATCCGCCGGAAGAAGCTCGTCACCTGCTGAGGCATCAGGCCTGCATCCGCATGATCTCGTTGAAGGCGTCGACGGCCTTGTTGCGGACGCCCGCCACGAGCTCCATCGTCACCTGGGCCCGGGTGGAGGCGAGGGTGGCGTTATGGATGTCGTCCAGGTTGCCGGTGACGGCCTGGATGGCCAGCTTGTCGCTGGTCCCCTGCAGCTGCTGCAGATTGTCGACGGCGCCGGTGAGGGCGTTGCCGAAGGCCGCTCCCCCGGTGCCGTCCGTGGCGGACGCCGGAGCGATGGGCGGGGTCGCGGTGACGCCGGAGAGGGCGCCGATGGCGGGGATGGGCATCAGTTCCTGCCGATCTGGAGGGCGGCCTGGTAGGTCTCCTTGGCGCGGTCGACCACGCCCGCGTTGGCCTGGTAGCCGCGCTGGGCCATGATCAGGGCTCCCATCTGGGACGACAGGTCGATGTCCGGGTACCGGACGTAGCCCTTCGCGTCGGCGATGGGATTGTCCGGCTCGTACACGAGGCGGCCCTCGGCACTGCCCGAGGCGGCGCCCGCGACGTACACGCCCGACGTCCCCTCTCCCTCCTGCGCCACGATGTAGCGCGCCTGGAAGGCGGCGCCGTCCGTCGGCTTCGCCGTGTTGATGTTCGCGAGGTTGTCCGAGATCGCGTCCAGCCACTTGCGGTGCAGGGTCAGGCCGGTGCCGGCGATCCCGATGGCGTCGAAGGTCACGTCATGCTCCTTGAGGTCGTATCCCGGACTCAGCTGGTCTTCAGGGCGGCGCGGATGGCGGAGAACTGGTTGCCGGCGGCCTGCGACGCGAACTGGAAGCGCAGCACCGTGTCCACGTTGGAGAGGGTCTCGGTGTCGAGGTTCACGTTGTTGCCGTCGAGGCGGGTCGGTTCGAGGGAGCGCGCGGTGGTCGCGGCGGCGCGCCCGTCGTGGTCGGCGACCGAGGCGGCGAGGGCGTCCTCGAACGAGACGCGCTCAGCGGTGTAGCCCGGCGTGTTCACGTTGGCGATGTTGTTCGCGATGGCGCGTTGCCGCGCGGCGAGGCCGTCGAGGGCGCTCGCGAGGGCGGCGCTGGTCACGGATTCGAGCACAGCTGCACTCCTGGGTCGAAGGGCGGCCCATCCGTGGCCAGTCGATGAGCGATCCGTGCTCAGGAAGAGCTATCGGCCGCTCCCCCACAACCGTTAGTTACCGCGTTCGGGGGACGTTCGGTGCGCGATTCCCCACACCGTCATCCACAGCGTGTACCCCACTGTGAATTACAACCGTGTGTTTTCGAAGAGAGCTTCGAACGGCCGTGTCGAGCGATAAAATAGCTGGTCAGATGCGTATTCAGAAACCTGAGAATCTGAGAGTGCACACATCTCGCGCGTGTCCTCCACACCGACAGGGCATTCATCCACGGCTTCTCAACAGGGTTATCCACAGGTGGACAACGTGTCGGCGGGTCAGCCGATCAGATCGAAGTACACGGGGTGCGGCCCGACCTCAGACCGGGGTACAGCGCGTACGGCCGCCAGGTGACGCGCCGTGGTCTGACGCACGTCCTCCAGGTACCGGATGGTGTGCAACTGCGCCTCCAGCAGGCGGGCGGCGCGCTCCTGCAGCTCCGGCGGTATCGGGCCCAGAGCGATGGGCGGCCGCCAGGGGACAGGGTCCACCTTGGCCAGCGCGCCGTGCAGCTCGTGCTCCATCCGGTCGAGGGCGTCCGACCACGCCGCAGACTCCTCGCGGAGAGGCTCGTCCTCCCGGAGGGCCTCAGGCGACACCGAGGTCACGATCTGCTTCGGTGGACGTGGTCGCGGCGGGGAGCAGGCGCGCGGCCTCGTGCCAGGTCTGCCGGAGCGGCTCGGCGAGCTCGATCGCCTCGCGGACCTTGGAGACGTCGCGCTCGATCATCCCGCCGACGATGAGATCCGCGAGGTAGCCATACAGCTGGAGCAGGCCCTCGGCCCCGTCCCACAGCTCGACGCGGAGCGATCCGGCCAGCTCGGCCACGATCTGGTCCGCGTGGCGCAGGTTCTCCCACGCGGTCGGCCACTGCTCCGCCTCGAGCGCGCTCTGGCCTCGGGTGAGGTCGAGCAGCAGGCGGTCGTAGAGCATCGTGAGCAGTCGGGCGGGGCTCGCCGAGAGGATGCTGTCGCGGTTGTAGGCCGAGAGCTTGGCGGCCGCGGAGGTCAGGACGTTCATTCAGGCGCTCGCAGACGGGAGAGAGGACAATTGGCCGGTCAGCCAGGACGACTGGGACTGCAACTGCTGGAGCTGCACCTCGAGGTTGGCGTAGGTCTTCTCGAGCGTCGACCGACGGTCGCTGAGGCGGGTGTCCCAGTCGGTGATCTGGTCGTTGAGGTCTTTGACGGTCGACTGCTCGCCCTTGATGCGGAGCGAGAGGGAGCCGGTGTACGTGTCGCTGGCGCCGGTCGCTGCGTCCGCGACCCGCTGGGCGATGGTCGTGAGCGCAGCCTTGACGGTGGTGGGGTCGGCCGCCATCGCGGCTGCGAAGACGTTCTGGTCGAAGGCGACCGTGCCGTCGCGCTGGATGCTGATTCCGTACGTCGAGGGGGAGACGCCGTTGATGGGGGAGCTGATCGCATCCACCATCTTCTGGTTGACGTCGCGGGCTGTCGAGTCACCCGTGAAGGCGCCGCCGGTGACCACGGTCCCGCCGGCCGTGTCGGTCGAGGTGGCGACCGCCTGCTTGGCGGCGATGAACGAGAGGATGTCGTTGACGCTCGAGACGAGGGACCCCGCGGCGCTCGACAGGCTCTTGTCGTCGCGCGCGACCGTCAAGGTCACGGGGGTGGTGGAGGCTGCGGTCACGGTGACGGCGACGCCCGGCAGCACGCCCGAGAACGTGTTGGACGAGCTGGTCACGGTCTGTGCGGCGCCGGTGCCCGCCCAGAGGGTCAGCTGAGCATCCTGTGCTGCACGCACCTGCGCGGCACCCGGGTCGGCGAGGAGGTTGGTGGCCGTGCCGGCGGTCACGTCGGCGGGCGTACCGCGGTAGGCCGTGAAAGCGCCGGCGACGCCGGTCTTGGCGGAGCTGAGCTGCAGGCGGTACAGCTGCTGGCCCGTGCCCGGGTCGAGTCCCGCGGCGACCTGGGTGGCACTGACGCCGACCCCTGCCTGGTTGATCGCGGCGGCGACATCGGCGAGCGACGAGCTGACGGCGGTGATCTGCTTCATGGTGCCGTCGGCGGCGACGAACGTGAGCGTCGGCGGCTGATCCGGCCACTGCGTCAGCGGCCCGGTCACCATGACCTGGGACTGCGCGAGCTTGTCCACCGTGAAGTCGATGGTGCCGTCGACGGCACCGGGGCCAGCGCTGGCGGTGACGGCGGTGGAGCTGGTGGATGCGGTGTGCAGATCGACGCCCGCCGGCTTGGCGAGCTTGCCCGCCGAGTCCGCAAGCGCCGCGACCTTCGTGTTGAGGGCCTGCATCGCGGTGATGTACGTCGTGGAGTCGCTGACCTTGTTCTTCAGCAGCGTCTGCGGGATCGCCTCGGCCTGCATCAGGCTGTCGATCAGCTGCGTCGTGTTCAGGCCACTGATGAGCCCGTCTACGGCCATGCCCATGCGGTGGGCTCCCTCCTACGACGTGGTGCGGGGGTGGTGCGGGTGGTGCGGTGGAGCGGGTGGTTCGGCGGCCGGGGCGCGCTTTGGGGACAGCGCCCCGGCCACCGGGCCTACTAGCGGAGCAGCTGCAGGACGCCCTGGTTGGACTGGTTCGCCTGAGCGAGCATCGCCGTGCCGGCCTGCGACAGGATGTTGGAGCGGGTGTACTTCACCATCTCCTCCGCCATGTCGGTGTCGGTGATGCGGCTGGACGCCGCCGACAGGTTCTCCTTCGAGACGTTCAGGCTGCGGACCGCCGACTCGAAGCGGTTCTGCGAGGCGCCGAGCTGCGAACGAGCGGTGGAGATCGCGGTGATCGCGGTGTCGATCGCCGTGATGGTGGTGTTTGCCGCTGCGTTGGTGGTGACGCTGAACCCGGTTGCACCGGCCGCGCCGGCAAGCGTGCCGACCGCGGTGGCGACGTCGGCCAGGCCGACCGAGATCGTGTCGTTCGCCGTCGAACCCGCGCCCACCTGGAAGTTCAGCGAGCCGCCCTTGAGCAGGTCGATCCCGTTGAAGTTCGTGCCCTTCGTGATGCGGTCGAGCTCCTTGCCGAGCTCGTCCGCCTCCGTCTGGATGGCGGTGCGCGACGTCGCGTTGTTCGAGTCGTTGCCGCCCTGCACCGCCAGGTCGCGCATGCGCTGCAGGATGGAGTGGACCTCGGTCAGCGAACCTTCAGCGGTCTGCACGACGCTGATGCCGTCCTGAGCGTTGCGGGCGGCGACGGTGAGACCGCCGACCTGCGCCTTCAGGCCCTGCGAGATGGCGAGACCGGCCGCGTCGTCCGCCGCACGGTTGATGCGGAGGCCGCTGGACAGCTTCTCGAGCGACTTCGAGAGGTCGTTCTGAGTGTTGTTCAGGTTGCGGTAGGCGTTGTTCGCCGCGGTGTTGGTGTTGATCTGCATACCCATGATGTTTCCTCCATGATTGGGTGGTGGTGCGCGGCCCTTCCGTGGTCCGCATCAGCCTCTATCGGCTGTCGCTGCCGTCCCGTTAGCGGTGCGTCGTCAGGACGCCCGCGCCGAGTTCGGCGACGTGGGGGAGAGGCGCGAGACGCCCGCGACCGCGTGCTGCGCGAGACGCGCCAGATAGGCGCTGCGCCGGGCCTGGGAGGTCTTCGCCTCGATGACGACGGGGTCGCCCTCGTCCGAGTAGTGCGTCGCCATCCCCTCGCGCATGAGGCGGATGGCCTCCGAACGCTGCTGCGAGACGGCGGAGTGCGTGATGCCGAGCTCCTCGGCGATCTCGGTGACCGTGCGGTCGTCGAAGTAGATGGCCTCCACGATGGAGCGCATCCGGTCGGGCAGGGCGGCGACCGCGGCGCGGACGTACGAGGTCTGCTCGTCGGCGAGCAGCGAGTCCTCCGGTCCCACCGTCTCCGACACCAGCAACGGCTCGATGGTCTCATCGAGAGCAGAGACGGTGCGGGCGGCGTCCGCAAGGCCGGCGGCCGCCGTATCGCGGTCGACGCCGAGCGCGTTGGCGATCTCCTCGACGCTCGGGGCGCGCCCCAGCGACGCGCTCAGGCTCTCCTGGACGGCGAGCGTCTCCTTGATGCGCTTGCGGGCGCCGCGCGTGGCCCAGTCGGAGGAGCGCAACTCGTCCGAGAGGGCGCCGACGATCCGCGTACGCGCATAGGCGCCGAAGGGGACACCGGTGGTGGCGTCGTAGGCGCCGGCCGCCTGCACGAGCGCCAGGGCTCCCGCGGAGGCCAGGTCGTCACGGGACAGGTGCGTAGCGCGGGAGCACAGGTCGGAGACCAGGTAGCCGACAAGCGGCAGGTTCTCGACGACGAGCGCGTTGCGTTCGTTCCGGTTCACGCTGGGTGACCCCTCTTCATCGGACGGATACGTTGCGACGACCTCGGTTCGGGGAGGTCTTCTCTCGGTACTCGGGCGGTGCGGTGGACGCTCGGACTTACTCGGGTGCCGGGCGGTGCTAGGGGTCTTTCGTTGTTCACGGTAACAATTCGAGAGTGCTCAGATTGCATGCTTTCTGCCCCCACTACGGGGCAGACCGTACCCCCAGTACGGGGAATACTGACACCTCGCTATGAAGCGGTAGGTCGCATCCCGCCACCGGCGCTCCAGACGCCTAACATCGGGCGCAAGCGTGCCGATTGTGTGGAGAGGCGGGGTCAGCATCCACCGCCCTTCAGACCCGAGGAGACCAGGTGCGCACATCGACTCACGAGGAAGTTGGTAGCGACATGGCCGCGAGTGAGCTCTCAGCGCAGCTGTGGAAAGAGCGCGAGCTGCTGGAACTCCTGCTGTTCAAGCTGGAGGAGGAGCAGCTGCTCCTGATCGCCGGCAAGTCCCGCTGGATCTCGCACGCCACCCGTGAAGTCGAGCAGGTCATCGAGCGGATGCGCGCCGTCGGCCTCGCGCGCACCGTCGAGGTCGCCGCGCTCGCCGAGGAGTGGGGGATCGGGCAGGATGCCACGCTGCGGGAACTCGCCGTGGCGGCCCCCGACGGAATCTGGTCCGACATCTTCGGCTCTCACCTGGCCGCGCTGACCGAACTGACCGCCCAGATCGCGGAGGTGCGCGACACCAACGAGCGCCTGTTGCGCGAGGCCGCCCGCTCCACGCAGGAGACGCTGAGCTCGCTCTCCGGCGTGGGGGACGACCCGGGCATCTACGGCGCAGGCGGAACCGGCAGCCTGGACGACACGGCTCGCTTCTTCGACACGGAGGCCTGAGCGGATGAGCACCTTCAGCGGGCTCAACACCGCGTACACCGGGCTGGTCGCCGCCAAAGCCGGTCTGGATGTGGTCGGCCAGAACCTCGTCAACGCCAACACGCAGGGCTACACCCGCCAGCGCGTGAGCACCTCGGGTGTGCCCGCGCTGAACGCCACCGGGCTGTTCACCGGAGGAGTGCGACCCGGTCAGGGCGTGAGCGTCGACGGGATCCAGCGGCTCGACGACGCCGCGATCGATGCCCGCGTCCGCAGCACCACCGCCCTCTCCGGATACACGAACGCGCGCGCCGACGCGCTGGCATCGCTTGAGGCGTCACTGAACGAGCCGGGAACGAACGGCCTGTCCGCGCAGCTGCAGAAGTTCTGGTCCGCCTGGGGCGATGTCGCCAACCAGGCCGGCGAGCAGGCTCCCGCAGGCGTGCTGCTGGGCCAGGCGGGCAGCCTCGTCACCCAGCTGCAGAGCGGCTACCGGGCCGTCGACGACCAGTGGAGCGCACTGCGCACCTCGGTCGACGGGATGGTCGCCGACCTCAACACCGCCGCCACCGCCGTCGCCGACCTCAACGGCCGCATCCGCTCGGCCCTCGCTTCGGGTCAGTCGGCCAACGAGCTGATGGACCGCCGGGATCTGCTGACCACCTCCATCGCCAAATTGGCCGGGGGAGCGGTGCGCCCGAACGAGGACGGCACCGTGGATGTGCTGGTCGGCGGGAACGCGCTCGTCTCGGGAACCATCGTGAACGCCGTGAAGGCGGCAGGCGCGACCCGCCTCGCCGACGCCGCAGGCGACCCGCCGCGACTGGAATGGGCGTACCGGCCGGGCGCGGCCATCGCGATGGAGGGCGGCTCGATCGCGGGCGCGCTCTCGACCCTGGCTCCCGCGGACGCCAACGGGACCGGCGGCGTGCTGGCAGAAGCGGCCGCCAGCTACAACGCGTTCGCTGTGACCATCGCCCAGCGCGTGAACGCCATCCACTCGACCGGGACCACGCCGACCGGCGCGACCGGCCTCGACTTCTTCGCCATCGATGCGACGAAGCCCGCCGCGCTCGGGCTCTCGGTCGTCCCGACCGGCGTCGGTCAGATCGCCACCGGCACGGGAACGGGCGGGGGAGCGGACGGCAGCATCGCCGACGCCATCAGCCAACTCGGCACCGGCACGAACGCCGTCGACAAGCAGTGGGCGGCCGTGGTGGTCCGGATCGGCGTCGCCAGTCGCACCGAGCAGCAGCAGTCCGACCTCGCCGACATGGCCACCAACGCCGCCACGAGCACCCAGCTGGCGGGCGCCTCGGTCGACATCGACGAGGAGAACATGAACATGCTGTCCTTCCAGCACGCCTACCAGGGCGCCGCGCGCGTGATGACCGCCGTGGACGAGGCCCTCGACGTGCTCATCAACCACACCGGACTCGTCGGGAGATAGCAATGATCAGCCGTGTGACCAACTCGACCCAGACTCTCAACGCGCAGCGCAACCTGCAGCTGAGCCTGCAGCGTCAGACGCAGCTGTACGACCAGGCGACCAGCCGCCGTCTGCTGAACAAGCCGTCCGACGACCCGACCGCCACGGCGAGCGCCATGGGCGTGCGCTCGGACCAGGCCGCAACGTCGCAGTACCAGCGCAACGTCAGCAACGGCGACGCCTGGCTGACGACCGCCGACTCCGCGCTGACCTCCGTCGAGTCGCTGATGAACCGCATCCGCGATCTCACCGTCCAGGGGGCGAACGACGGCGCCATGTCGCCGGCGGCCAAGGAATCGGCCGCCACCGAGCTCGACGGTCTCAAGAAGAGCCTGCTCTCCCTCGCCAACACCACGTACCTCGGCCGGACGGTGTTCGCCGGCAACTCGGACGCCGGCGTCGCCTTCCAGCCCGACTACTCGTTCACCGGGACGGCGGGAAGTACAGTGGAGCGCAGGATCGGCCCCGACACCACGGTGCGGGTGGATGCCGACGGTGCGGCCGTCTTCGGAACCGGCGCCTCGTCGGTGTTCGCGCTGATCGACAACATTGCGAACGACCTTCGCACGGGGGTGAACGTGACATCGCGCCTGGCGCAGATCGACGACAGGATGAAGGCCATCGTGGGAGAGCATGCGGAGGTGGGCGGCCGCCAGACGCGCATTGACAAGGCGAAGGACACCCTCGCCGTCGGCGCCAATTCCCTCGAGAGTCAGCGCTCCTCGCTGGAGGACGTCGACCTGAGCAAGGTGATCCTCGACCTGAAGACGCAGGACGTGAACTACCAGACCGCGATCGCCGTCACGGCCCGGGTCCTCCAGCCGACGCTCATGGACTTCCTGCGATGAGCGCCGTCCACTTCCTCACGCCGCCTCCCGGCCTCGAACCCCTGGACGCCTTCACCCTCGACCCGGTGGCGGGGGCCGACGGGCTCTACACGCTCGCCGCGACCGATCGCCCGGAGATCCGGCTGTTCACGATCGACGCGTCCCGCCACCTCCCCGGCTACTCGCCCGAGTTGCCGGACGACCGCGCTGCCGAACTCGGCATCGCGTCGGAGTCGGACGCACTGCTGCTCGTCGTGGTCACACCGTCGCACGAGGGCAGTACCGTGAACCTGCTCGCACCCGTCATCGTCAACCGCACCACGGGCGCCGCCCTGCAGCTGGTGCTGGAGGACGACGCGTTCCCGGTGCGCGCCGAGCTGGCCGCGCTGGCGGGCGCTTAGCTCAGCCGGCCTTCTTGGCCGGGCACGGCGCGCTCTTCGTCATCTCGTCGATCGCCTGCTGCTCCGACCAGGGGAGCGAGGCGACGACCTTCGCGCCCTTCTGCTGGGCCGGGAGTTTGGACGCGATGGAGGCCAGCCGCTGGGCCAGCAGCTGCGCGAACGCCGGTCCGGGAGTCGAGTTGTTCAGGGCGACCACGATCGTCAGCCCGGACGCGGGGTCGGAGAAGACAGCCGAGAGGTATCCGGGCACCGCGCCGCTGCTGCCCCGCAGCGGTCCGAGCATCTGCACACCGAGACCGTAGCGCTGCCAGGAGCCGCCGTTGCCGATCGCGTCGACCTGCGCCTTCCGCGATTTCTCGCTCAGGAGGCTGCCGCTGGCAAGCGCCTGCCCGAACGTCTTGAGGTCGTTCACGTTCGAGATCACGCCGCCTGACGTCCATCCCTGCGAGGGGGACATCCGGCTCACGTCGCGCATGGGGTCGCAGACGATCGCGCCCGCGGCATCCAGCCCCACCGAGTAGCCGGCGGCGTGAGGACCGGGCACCGTCAGCTGCGCACTCTCGGGGAGCAGACTCGCGCTCATCCCGAGCTTGTCGAAGATGTACTGCTTGTAGAGCTGCTGCCAGCTCTTGTTGGTCACGTTCTGGAGCGCCATCCCGACGAGGACGGCGTTGGTCGCGGATCGGCCGTACTTCTCGCCGGGATTGCCGAGCCGCTGCATGGCGATGCCGTCGCTCGCCAGCTCCAGCGGCGGCCACTGGCGCGTCGGGTTCATCAGGAACTTCGGGTTCAGAGCGGCGATGTAGTCGTTGATGCCGGAGGTGTTCTGGCACAGCTCCCGCATCGTGATGCCGTCGACGCCGACCAGGCCGGGCACCCACTTCGTGAGCGGGTCGTCGAGCCCGATGCGGCCCTCGTCGACGAGTTCGAGGAGCACCGTGCACGTCATCGGGGTCGTGTTCTGGCCGATGCGGAACGCCATGTCCTCCGTCACGGGCTTCGAGCCGTTGCGCGTCGTCGTCCCCTGCGCGGTCGTCCAGCTGCCCGCCCACGGGGCCCACACTCCCGCGAACCCGGCAGACGCGTCAGCCAGCGTCATGGCGTCGGTGACGGCGGAGGACAGGCGCTTCTCGACGTCCTTCGAGAAACCGCCGGACTGCTGCGACGGCTGGCCGCCACTGCCCACGGAAGAGGTGCATCCGGCGAGCACCAGAGCGACGAGCCCGGCAGTCGCGGCGAGCGCGAGACGCCCGAACTTCGTGTCTCGTCGCATCGATTCTTCCCCTGGCGGTCGGCCTGCCTGTCCAGCGATTGTAACGTGCGGCAGAAACCTGCCCGTCGCACAAGGGGCTGTTATCCCAATCCGATCGGGACGACGCTGCGAATGGGAAGTGAGGCGCGCATCGGTGCGCCGTCCTACGGAAGGAACGACACAATGCGCACATCACCCAACCGCCTCGTGGCCACGATCTTCGGAGCCGTGTACCTGCTGGTCGGGCTCCTCGGCTTCGCCGTCACCGGAGGCGTCGGTTTCGTCGCCACCAAGGGTGGCCTGCTGCTCGGCATCTTCGAGGTGAACCCCCTGCACAACATCGCTCACCTCCTCATCGGCGCAGCGCTGCTGATCGCCGGCCTCACCCGCGTGGCTGCCGCCAAGGCCGTCAACACCACGGTCGGAGCCGTGTACCTGCTCCTCGGTATCGTCGGCTTCTTCCTGGTCGGCACCGGCGCCAACATCCTGGCGCTCAACACGCCCGACCACTTCCTGCACCTCGTGAGCGCGATCGTCCTCCTCGGAACCGGCCTCGGCGCCGACCGCGGGACCCGCGCCACGACGGCCGCCGCCTGATCGGCGGGGCCACGGCTCCCATGAGCAGGATGACGGGGACGCTGCGGGTAGCCCCCGCCGCCTCGGCCCGCACGGCCGTCGCGGTGGGCCCGGCCACCCGCGCGTTCCTCGCCGTGGCCGCGCTGGGGGCGGGACTGCTTCATGCAGCGCTCGCTCCCAGCGCACCTCCCGCTCTGCTCGCCGCCTTTCTGCTGATCGCACTGGCGGAAATCGTCTGGGCGGCATCCACGCTGGCGCGGGATTTACCGCTCGCGTTCCGGCTCATCCCCGCTCTGGCCCTGCTGCCGGTCGGGATGTGGGCCACCCTCGCCGTCGCGGGCGCGACCGCGTCCGGAGGGACCGCCATCGCACTGCCCCTCATCCCGATGGGTGCCGCCTCCGTTCTGGATGTGGCCGTGGCAGCGACCGCCGCCGTGGTGATCCGCCGCGGCCGTCCCGTGGCATCACCCGCCGGCGCCCTGCGTTTCGTGCTCGCACTGCTGCTGAGCGCGTGCGCTGTGAGCGCCATCGCGATCCCCGCCCTCGGATTCACCGACGCCGGCGTCGCGGCTGTGACGGTGCACCACCACCACTGAGCGCGCCGACTACGGTCAGCGTCGCGTGAGGGCGAACGACTCGCCCCCGAAGCGCACGACCGACCCGGGGTCGACCTCGTGCCGGGTCTTCGGATCGCAGGCGAACGTCCCTTCGCCCGGGTAGGTGATCGTCGTACCGTTCGCCGAGCCGAGGTCCATGACCCAGAACACCCCGTCGTACTGGCCGAACGCCAGGTGAGCGCGCGAGACCGACTTGGCGTCGTCGCCGACCGTGACGAGTTCGACGTGCCCGGGGTCCTCCATCTCGGTGCCCGGAGTGTGAACCGCCGGGTTGCGGCCGATCACTCCGTTGCCGCTCGTCTCCAGGTGCTGGCCGTCGCTGAAGTCCAGCACGAAGGTCACCGCCACGTTCGTCCCCTCTCTGTCGTCCGGCTCACCGCGCCGCTCCGGCGACCGGCATGGCGACGGGGCGCGCATCCCGCATGAAGCGCTCGACGTCCGGGTCGACCATGATGTCGCTGGGGCGGAGCGGCCGGGTCAGGTACAGACCCTCGAGCGTGGTGATGCGGCTCAGCGCCACGTAGGTCTGACCCGAGGTGAACGCACGCGTGCCCAGGTCGACGATGGCCGCGTCGTAGGTCTTGCCCTGCGACTTGTGGATGGTGACCGCCCAGGCCAGCCGCAGCGGGAACTGCGTGAACTCGGCCACCACATCCTTGGTCAGCTTCTTGGTCTCGGGCGACCAGTTGTACCGGAATTTCTCCCAGATCGCCGGCTCCACCTCGTGCACCTCGCCGTCGACCTCGACGTACACGTTCGAGTCGATCTTGGTGACCGTGCCGATGGTGCCGTTGACCCAGCGCGGACCGTCGCCCTGACCGACGTCGTTGCGCAGGAACATGACCTGCGCACCCACCTTGAGCTCGAGCGACTCGTCGGCCGGGTAGTTGCGCCCGCCGAAGTCGCCGCTGACCTCCGCCTTCGCGGTCAGCACCCGCCCCGGCAACCGGCCGAGCGCCTGGGCGTTGATCCGGTTCACGGTGTCGTTGCGGGTCGCGAGCGTGATCGTCCCGTCATCCGG